>DHGT01000007.1:37540-37676 GCA_002402905.1 Desulfatitalea sp. UBA4791
CTGCCCAAGGGGGTCTTTTTCAGCCACCGGCAGCTGGTTTTGCATACCTACGCCATTTTAGCCACCTACTGCGCCTACAAGAGCCAGGCCAATCTCAACTCCGCCGACGTTTACATGCCCATCACCCCCATGTTCC
>DHGT01000007.1:37741-63155 GCA_002402905.1 Desulfatitalea sp. UBA4791
CGTGCCCACCATCCTGCACATGCTGCTGACCTCCCCGGCGGCCAAGAGCGTGGATTTGAGAGGCTGGAAAGTGATCATCGGCGGATCCGCACTGCCCAGAGGCCTGGCCAAGACGGCCCTGGAGATGGGGGTCAATGTCTACGCTGGTTACGGCATGTCCGAAACCTGCCCGGTTCTCACGGTGGCCAATCTCAAGCCCAAGATGCTCGGCTGGGATATGGAGAAGCAGCTCAATGTGCGCGTCCGCACCGGTCTGCCGGTCCCCGGCGCCTATGTTCAGGTCGTGGACCCCGACGGCAACCCCCAGCCCCATGACGGCGTCAGTACCGGGGAGGTGGTGGTGCGCACCCCCTGGTTGACCCAGGGATACCTCAAGGACGCGGAGAAGAGCGAACAGCTGTGGCATAACGGCTGGCTGCACACCGGAGACANNTCAAGGACGTGATCAAGACCGGCGGAGAATGGGTCTCCTCGCTGGAATTGGAGGATATCATCAGCCAGCACCCCGCGGTCAGCGAAGCCGCGGTCATCGGCGTCCCCGATCCCAAGTGGGGGGAAAGCCCCATGGCCCTGGTGGTACCCAAGCCGGCGTTTGTCGACAAGATCACCGAGGACGAACTGAAAGATTTCTACAAGCGTTTTGTGGATGAGGGGGTCATCCCCAAGTACGGGATTCCCAAACGCATCCTCATCGTCGATGCCATCGCCAAGACGAGCGTCGGCAAGCTGAACAAAAAGGAGCTGCGCAAACAGTTCGGCCACGGATAGCCCGCAAGACTCGGCGCGGCGAATAGAAGATTCCTTACAGGGAGTTAGGGAACATCGACGGCCAGCCCCGCTGCCGTGCGCGTGTTGACACCACCGGTCGGCCATGACATAAGCACGGATGCTGAAAAAAGGACCGGGGCAACGCGAACGATCACCGCCCCACGAACATGCATCAACCCCATATCGATTGAGCGGACAAGATGACATCTGATAAAAGCCACCAAAAAATCGACATGCAGCAGCTGCCCAAACACTTCGACGCCAATGCCGCCGAAGACAAGTATCAAGCCCTGTGGAACGACCTGGGCATTTACCGCTACGACCCCGGCCGCACCCGCGAAGAGACCTTTATCGTGGACACCCCGCCCCCTACGGTGTCGGGCTCGCTGCACGTGGGCCACGTCTTCAGCTACACCCACACGGACATCATCGCGCGATACCAGCGCATGCTCGGCAAAAACATCTTCTACCCCATGGGTTGGGACGACAATGGCCTGCCCACCGAGCGCCGCGTCCAAAACTACTTCCATGTTCGCTGCGATCCGTCCGCCGCCTATGAAGAGGGCGTCGAATTGCAACAGGCCAGCGCCAAGGATCGCAAGAGTCCGCCCCGCATCCTGTCGCGGCCCAACTTCCTGGACCTGTGCGTCCAGTTGACCCGCGAGGACGAACAGGTCTTCAAGGATTTGTGGCAGCGACTGGGGCTCTCCGTGGACTGGAGCCTGGAATACTCCACCATCGACAAGCATTGCCGCACCCTGGCCCAGTTGAGCTTTATCGATCTTTTCCGCAAGGAACATGTCTACAGCACCGAAAGCCCGACCATGTGGGACGTGGATTTCCAAACGGCCATCGCCCAGGCCGAGGTCGAAGACCGGGAAACGGCGGGCGCCTTCCACGATGTGCGTTTCGGCGTGGCCGACTCGGAAGAGAGCTTCGTCATCGCCACCACCCGGCCCGAACTGCTGGCGGCCTGCGTGGGCGTGACGTTTCATCCCGATGACGTGCGATACCGGCATCTGGACGGCAAAAAGGCCGTCACCCCTCTCTTTCTCGCCGAAGTCCCCTGCTTTCCCAGCAAGCTGGTGGACCCCGAAAAGGGCACCGGCATTCTGATGGTGTGTACGTTCGGCGACCAGACCGATGTGCAGTGGTGGCGCGAGCACAAACTCGCACTGCGGCAAATCGTCATGAAAAACGGGCGGCTGGCCGACATCACCTTCGGCCAACCGGGATGGGAGAGCCGCGACCCGGAAACGGCCAACCACTTTTACGGCCAGCTTAAGGGCCTCAAGGTGGCCCAGGCCAAGACGGCGATCGTCGACATGCTCAGAGAGCCCCGCGGCGCGGCCGCCGGCACCGACGCGCCGCTGGTCGGCGAACCCAAAGCGATCCAGCACGCGGTGCGTTTTTACGAAAAGGGCGACAAACCCCTGGAGTTCATCTCCACCCGCCAGTGGTTCGTCCGCATCCTCGACAAGAAAGCGCAGCTCATGGAAAAAGGCAACCAGATCAACTGGTACCCGGGCTTCATGCGCAATCGCTATCTGGACTGGACCCAGAACTTGAGTTTCGACTGGTGCATCAGCCGCCAGCGTTATTTCGGCGTTCCCTTTCCGGTCTGGTATCCGCTGGGTGCCGATGGAGAGCCGGATTACGGCCGGCCGATCATCGCCGACGAAAAGCAACTGCCCGTGGATCCCTCGATCTCCTGCCCGGCCGGCTACCAGGATGCCCAGCGGGGCGTGCCGAACGGATTCGTCGCCGAAAACGACGTGTTCGACACCTGGTTCACCAGCTCCCTCAGCCCCCAGATCGGCTCGCACTGGCTGCTGGACAAAAAGCGCCATCAACGTCTCTTCCCCATGGATCTTCGGCCCCAGAGCCACGAGATCATCCGCACCTGGGCCTTTTACACCATCGTCAAGGCCATGCTGCACGAAGATACCATCCCCTGGAAAAACGTCACCATTTCGGGCTGGGTGCTCGACCCGGACCGCAAGAAGATGTCCAAGAGCAAGGGCAATGTGGTGGTGCCCACCGAGTTGATGGAGAAGTACAGCTCCGATACCCTGCGCTACTGGGCCGGCAGCGCACGCCTGGGCGTGGACACGGCCTATGACGAAAAGGTCGTGAAGATCGGCAAACGGTTGGTGACCAAGCTCTACAACGCCGCCAAGTTCGTTCTCTCCCAGCAGGGCGAGCCCGGTCCCATCACCTGTGAACTGGACCGCGCCTTCATCCACCGACTGAAAGCCATGGTGCAGAAGGCCGAGCACCATCTGGCCCAATTCGATTTCTCCACCGCGCTGGCCGCCATCGAGAGCTTTTTCTGGAACTCGTTTACCGATACCTACCTGGAATTCAGCAAAAAGCGGGCCTGGGGGGATCAGGGCGGAGACGCAGGGGACCAGGGATCGGCTCTGGCCGCTCTGCAGATGGGGCTTGAAACCCTGACCAAAATGTTCGCCCCCTACATGCCCTTCATCTGCGAGGAGATCTGGTCGTGGCGTTTTGCCCAAAAAAGAGGAATCGCCAGCGTGTGCGTGGCCCCATGGCCCACGGAGAGCGATTTCGACGGTATCGCGCCGCCGGAAGCGCCGCAGAGTTTCGATCTGGCCACCACCATTTTTTACGCCGTCAACAAGCAAAAGACGGATAACCAACTCTCCATCGGTCGCCAGTTGTCCTCCATCACCGTACATCTCAACGCCAAGACCAAAGCCATTGCCGACATGATCGAAGACGATATCCAGGCGGCGACGCGCTGCGAACGCATCGTCTGGCATGTCGCCGATCACTTGGAAGACGGACAGGTCGAGCTCTCCGACATGAAGGTGCCGGACAGCGACTGAGCATCACCTTCTGGATAAGGTAAGGAGAAGCATGGAGACCTTTTTCAATCCGCGATCGGTGGCCGTGGCCGGCGCCAGCCAGAAAGAGAACCTGGGCAACCATGTGGTGAAAAACCTCAAGGCCGGTTTCGATGGGGATATCTATCCGATCAACCCCAACTATGGCGACATCGAAGGGCTGCCCTGCTTTCCATCCATCGACGCCGTCCCCGGCCATGTGGACCTGGCTATCGTGCTGGTACCCGCCAAAGCCGTGCCCGCCGTGCTGGAAGGGTGCGCCCGGAAAGGCACGCGTCGGGTGATCATTGAAAGCGCCGGCTTTTCCGAAACCGGCGACGCGGGCCGCGCCCTGCAGGCCCGATGCGACGAGATCGCCCGCAAAAACGAAATCCGGTTGTGGGGCCCCAATTGCATGGGGATCGTCGATGTTCCCAGGCAGTACTTCTTTACCTTCATGCATCCGCGCATCCGCATGTCCGGACTGCTGCCCGGGCGCATCTCGCTCATCGTGCAAAGCGGCATGATGTCCGCCGTGTTCCTGGCCGAACTGGCCCGCAAGGGCATCGGGGTGGCCAAGGCCTGTTCCATCGGCAACCGCGCCGACGTGGACGAATGCGATCTGTTGGCCTACCTGGAACGGGACGCCGACACCGATGTCATCGCGCTCTACCTCGAATCGATCCCCCGCGGCCGGCGTTTCGCTGAACTGGCCGCCGCCTCGACCAAGCCCATCGTGCTGCTCAAAGGAGGCCAGAGCGAAGCGGGCGCCCAGGCGGCCATGAGCCACACCAGCAGCCTGTCGGGCAACTCGCGCCTGGCGACCAGCGTGCTGTCCGGCGCCGGCGTCGTCATGGCCGACAGCGTTTTCCAGATGATGGACATGGCCCACACCCTGGCGGCCATTCCCACGCTCAACCCGTCCTGCCGCATCGCCATCATGACCTTGAGCGGCGGGGCCGGCATTCTGGCCTGCGATGCCCTGGCGCGCAGCGGCCTGACCATCGCCACCCTCTCCGCGGAGACGAAAAAGAAGCTGGAGGCGGTATTTCCGCCCTGGATGCCGCCGGCCAATCCCATCGACCTCTTTCCCGCCGTATCCATGCGCGGCCGCACCGTCGCGTTCATGGAGTCGCTCTCGGCCGTCCTGGAAGATCCGCAAATCGATGCGGTGGTCATCCATTTTGTCGCCGGCCTCGACGAGGCCATGTCCGAACATCTGGCGAATCTGAAACAACGGGCCGACCAATCGGGCAAGACCGTCATCTTCTGGCTGATGGGCCTGGCCGAAGCCAAACGCCGGTTCAGGGACAGCGCGCGGTCTTCTGGCATTGCCGTCCATTCGGACGGCACCCGTCTGGCCGAATGTCTGGCCGCCGTCGCCCATTTCAATGCCCACCGGCAACGCGCCGGGGCCGAAGCCGAATACCGGTTGCCGCCGATTCCCGAACCCAGGCGCACGGAACTGCCCGACGCGACGAAGATCCTCGATGAATTCGACAGCAAACGCCTTCTCGATGAGTGGCGCATCCCGGTGGTCGAAGAAAAGATCGCCGCGACACCCGAGGCAGCGTGGGCCTTTGCCGAACAAGTGGGAATGCCGGTGGTGCTCAAGGGGCTGGCCCCGGACAAGGCACACAAGACCGAACACGGCCTCGTCAAACTGGGCATTTCAGACCGGCCCCGGCTATTTGACATGTTTGCCCGACTCCAGACGCAACTCGGCGGCAAGGGCCGTATCCTGGTCCAGCAGCAGATCCCCTATGACTACGAATTGATCGCCGGTTTTCTCCGGGATGCCCAATTCGGCCCGTGCGTCATGTTCGGGTTGGGCGGCATCCTGGCCGAACTGCAACCGGATGTGACGTTCGCCCTGGCGCCCCTCAACGAAGCCAAGGCTGTCCAACTCGTCCGCAGTCTGCGGAATCGACGGTTGCTGCAAGGCTTTCGCGGCATGGCGCCCCTGGATGAAGCCGCCGCTGCCCGACTGCTGGTCCAACTGGCAGACCTCGGCGCGGCCCATCCTCAAATTCAACAGATCGACATCAACCCCCTGGTGGTCCAAAAGGGAGTGCCCCTGGCCGTGGACGCCAATATTGTGCTCGATTAGACGCTCTTCCTATCGGAACAGCGCAAAGCAGAGCCACAGAATGACGGTGGGCAGCAAGGCGCCCTTTAGCAGTCCTATGGGTGAGACGGCATCGTCGAAATGCTTCTTCAGTAGCGACTGGCCGGCCGGGTTGGGCGCGTTGGCAATCACGGTCAACCCGCCGCCGGCGACCGCTCCGGCCACGACCGCGTATTTGCATCCGTCCGGGAATGCCGGGACCAGGGTACACAGATAGGTAATGGCGGCATTGTCGTTAAACGCGGTCAGTATGGTCGCTGCCGCCATCAGCGGTATCTCGCCGAGTCTGCCCAGCACCGGCTCGATCCACCAGCCTTGCAATCCGCCATGAATCACCAGGCCACCGAGGAAAAAGCCGACCAGCAGCGGCGGTCTCAAGTCGATGCGATTCTGAAAGGGCAGCGTCACCTGGGCGAAGCCGAGAAAGAAGAAAAGGCCCGGCACGAACAGGGTGGGATGGTGGGCATTGAATATGGTCCAGGCCATGAACAGGACATGGCCGACAGTGACCCAGGCCGGTACCGGATCGTCGCGGTCGTCCCAATCGGGATCGAAAAATTCGGCCCGCTGCTCCTTGGGAAGCAGCCCCGGGAAGAATTCGCGCAGCTTCTTCAGCTTGATTTCATTGAAGCGTTTGTCAAAGGCCTCCTTGACCAATTCGGGGTCCACGCCCTTGCCTTGAAGGCCGGGCAGATAGGATTCTTCCAATCGGATCTTCACGTTGTCGATGACTTCCTTGGTCTTGTCTCCCACCGTTTTACCGAAATCGATCTCCTGGGTGACCATGGGCCTGATCTTGTCGAACTCGGCCTCCAGGTCGGTGCGTTTGATCAGCTCCTTCTGAATGCCGTGCTTGAGCTCTTCAACGGCGAAGTCGTGTAGCATGCCGTTCAATTCCTTGCGGAAGATAACATAATAGATGCTGTTGCTCAGCAGGATACCGATCAGCTCCTTCCAACCGAAATGGGTCACCATGAAAAGCGTGCTCCAATCCCACGGGCCGGCGACCATCAGCACCGGAGGGGCCGCGAAGTTCGTCAGGGTTCCGCCCACCGAGATATTGACGAACAAGAGCCCCAAAGTGGCGTATTTAAAGCCCATACTCGGCTTCAAGGAGTAAAACCTGGTGCTGAGCAGTAATGCGCAGATGGTCATGGCGGCCGGTTCGGTGATGAACGAACCCAGGGTGGGGCCCAGTGTCAGGACCGTAAACCACCATGAGATCAGGGTGCCGCCCAACAGGTTGGCGATCTTTTGCATCATCGCCTCGGCCAGTTTGAGAATGGGACGGGTGGCGGCCAGAATCATGATGGTGACGACGAACATCGGTTCCACGTAGTTCACCCGGTAACCGATATAATAGACGGTGGTCTGCCAATCGAAGAAAGAGACGATGGCGACGACGAGAACCGCAGCCCACAGCCCGAAGACCACCTCCACCTCACCGAAGAAGTGGAACAGTTCGGCCCCGTGGTGGACCGAGTACTTATCGGCACGGCCCTGCCGAATTTTCTCCTCGTGTTCATGGTCCCATTTGTGGGCCAACTCCATGAACTTGCTGCTCAGGAACGTGTGAACGATGGCACAGAAGAAGATGAGGGTGGCCACCAGGTTAAACGGTTGATGGCGTATACGGTGCTTGAGAATCTCCGGGATGCTCGTCATATCCTGATCACCGTAACTGTCCAGTGCGGGAGGGAAGCCTACGACACCTTCGGCCGGTGCCGCGGCCCAGGCCACGCCGGCACAGATGATCATTGCAAGTAAAGGGCAAAAAATAACCATTCCGCATTTCGATCGGCTCGACACGCTTTTCATCTCCTTTTCTTCATAACAATTGAAACCATCAGAAATTTAGGAAGGATCGGGCTGTCGACCTCCTCTTCGCTGGTCAAAGCATCGTTTCATCAGGTAGTAGGCCAACCCCATGGCAACGATCAGGGCGGCGATACCCACAATGGTCAGGCCTGAATACTCCTTGACGTCCAAGATGATGACCTTGCGGGCGATGGCGATCAGGGCCACCTCCAGCACCACTTCGGAATGCACCACCTTGTCGGCCAGATAGGCCTTGATGGTTTCCAGCAGTTCCACACCGATGAGAATCAACAGGAAAAATCCGAAAATGTCCAACAGCTCATCGATTTCCAGCCAGAAGAACGGCGGGGAAATGATATCCTTGACGATCAGGTAAGCCAGTTCGATCGTCGATATCAGTACCACGAGAATCATCAACCCGATCAGGGAGACAATGACGGCATGCTCGAATTTTCTCAAAAACCCGCCCATCGTATGGATACTCCTTTATCCCTGTTAAAACCAAAGCCGGACGCAACGCTCAGAATATATAAAACCATACACCCAAGATTCAAGATCTCGCATTCATTTTCGCTCGATCCGGATGCTTCTTTTTCCCGCGATAGACAAGATGCGCTGCAAGGCCCTGTTTTTTCTTGCCTGTAGAGGCTGACTGCCCTAAAATCAAAAACATGAAAACCTGCTGACATTTTGGGACGGCCACTCTTTTCGAGCCGTGCGACCTCTTCTGAGCCAGTTAACCGGCAGACCGCAGGGCAGGAGAAACAATACGATGAAAGAGATCGCCCGTTCAAGGAAATGCTTGGGGCCATGGACAACGGCACTCGTTGCCGTTGTCTGGCTGCTGGCCGCATGCGAGTCAAAAGAACCCCTCCACATCGGGTTTGTCGCAGGCACCTTGGGCCGCGTGGCCGATCTTGGCGTGACCGGACTGGATGCGGCCCAATTGGCCGTGGCGCAATGCAATCAAGACGGGGGTATCCGGGGCCGGCCGGTCCAGCTCATCGTCAAGGATGATCACCAGGATCCCGAGACCGCCCGGAAGGTGGTGCGGGAACTCATTGCAGCGGGCGTACTGGCCGTGATCGGGCCCATGACCAGCGATATGGCCGTGGCCGTGGTCCCGCTTTTGAATGACGCCCGGCTCGTCACGGTGAGTCCGACGGCCACCACCGAAGAACTTTCAGGTCTCGACGATTTCTTTTTCCGGGTCACCTCCACGACCCGCGCCTTCGCCAACAAAAGCGCACACTACCACATCCAAAACGGCACCATGCGGCGCATCGCGGCCGCCTACGATACGGGCAACCGATCGTTTGGTGAAAAGTGGCTCGACAATTTCAGAGCCGCGTTCACCGGCTCGGGCGGAGCGGTGATCCACACCATCGGCTTCAATACCAACCAGCCCGCCACCTTTCTGCAAATCGCCCGCGACCTGCTGGCCGCCGAACCCGACGGCATCCTCATCGTCGCCAATTCCATGGATTCCGCCCTGCTGTGCCAGCAGATCCGCAAGCTCGATACGGCCGTGCCCATCACCCTCGCCGACTGGGGCGCCACCGAGCGGCTGCTCGAACTGGGCGGAAAGGCGGTCGAGGGCGTGACCGTGGTGCAGACCTTCGACCGCGACAGCGAGTCCCCCGGATACAAGGCCTTTCGCCAGACTTTCCTCGAACGCTATCGCAGGGAACCCGGATTCCCGGGAGTGAACACCTATGATGCCATGCAAGTGGTATTGACCGCCTTGAAGGCGCAGAAAAAGGGAACCGGCCTGAAAGAGACCATTCTCACATTGCGGCGATTCGCCGGATTGCAGGGCGAATTCGAATTCGATCCGTTTGGCGATGTGGACCGGAAGGAAGCCTCCATCAGCATGGTCCGCAACCAGTCGTTTGTCGTTCTGGAGTGATCCAATGAAATCTCCCTGGCCCCTGAGGCGTTATCTCTCGCTGCAATTCGTCCTTATCGCCGTCCTGCCGTTGGTCATCGTCGCTTTGCTGGTATGGCTGTTCCTGACACCGCAGATCCGTGTCCATATCGGGCTGCAACACCAGGCGATCGCCCAGGCCATTGCCGGACAGATCTCCGCCCACCTCATGGGGGGACAGCGACAGTTGACCGCCCTGGCCGATCACCTGAGAATCCGGGGCATCGCCACACCGGCCAACGTGATCACCCTGCTCGATGCCCAGTGCGGCGACGGCGAGCTCTTCGAGACCATTTACATCGCATCCGGACGGGATGAAACCATTCGCGTGGTCGGACTCTCGCGCGCCGGCCGATCACGGCGGGACGACCTGATGGGCCTGGACCTGTCCGGCCGCGACATCGTGAACAACGCACACTCAACCGGCAAGGCCTTCTGGTCGGAGACGTTTCTTTCCACCGCCAGCAGCCGGCAGGCGGTGGCCCTGGCCATCCCCATGACCGAACACGTGATCATCGGCGAGATCACTATCGGCCAGATCGCCCGTTTCATCGGCCACATGCCGGCCGGTGCCGGTCTGCTGACCATTGTGCTGGACCGCAAGGGCCGGATCGTCGCAGACTCACAGAACCAGATGGGGGGCCAGCAATTTGACCTCACGCGCCTGCCGCCCGAGGTGTATGACCCTGCCGAAGCGGGCGAAACCGACTTCAGCGCGGCCACCTTCGAACTCAACGGCCGGACGCTTCTCGGCACCGTGGTGGCCATCGAACCCCTGGAATGGAAGGTTCTGGTGACCCAGTCGTCCGAACGCGCCTATGCGCCCCTGCGGGCGGCGCTCTTCCTGATCGGCCTGGTGCTTGTGGTCGCCCTCTTCCTCTCTTTTGCCCTGGCGTGGGTGCGGGCGGGCAATCTCTCCCAAATATTCCGGCAATACACGGAATTGTCCAAATCCATCGCTCACGGCCATTACGACCTGACGTGGCCGCCGTCCAAGACCCTGGAATTCCAAAACCTGGTGGAAAACCTCGATTACATGGCCCGCACCATCAGCCGGCGGGAGCGTCAGCTCGTGGCCGCCGAAACCCACATACGCATCACCCTGGATTCCATCGGCGATGCCGTCATCGCCACCGATGCCGAGGGCCTGGTCACCCGCATGAATCCCATGGCAGCAAAGTTAACGGCCTGGTCGGTCGAGGAAGCGGTCGGGCAGCCGCTCACCCGGGTGTTTCATATTGTCAACGCACTCACGGGTGACACAATGGCCAGTCCGGTGGAAAAAGTTCTGGACAAAGGTGAGATTATCGGCCTGGCCAACGACACCGTGCTGATCGCCAAAGACGGCCGAAGGTACCAGATCGCCGACAGCGGCGCACCCATACGGCAGTCGGATGGAACGATCGTGGGCGTGGTGCTGGTATTTCGGGATGTGACCGAAAACTATGACCGGGAACGAAAGATCCGTGAGAACGAAAAGCTGCTCCAGGACATTACGGCCAATGTCCCCGGGGTGGTCTACCGGCTCAGCATCAGCCCTGATCGTGTCTATGCCAATACCTATGTCAGTGAAAAGGCAACCGAGATCTTCGGGCTGGAACCCAAACCGCCGACCCTTTTCGAGGATTTCTACGAGTGCATTCCGGAAACGGAAAAGCAGCGTTTCATGACGTCCATCGAGGAGGCCGTGGATACCCTGCAACCCTGGGACTACGAAGGGCGGTTCATCAAGCCCGATGGCGAAGAGATCTGGTTTTCGGGCCACTCCACGCCCCAGAAGATCGATGACGCGGTCGTCTTCTACGGGGTCCTGATGGACATCACCCAGCGCAAGCAGTTGGAAACGTCCCAGCGCATCGCCCGGTTCTGCTTCGAAAAGGCATCCATCGGCATTTTCCGCATGGGCGAACAGGGCCAGATCCTCGATGTGAACGAACAGGCCTGTGGCAGCTTGGGATACACGCGCGAAGAGCTGTGCCACATGACGGTATTCGATATCGACCCGAAAATCCGACCGGACCAGGTCGAACCTCTGCAGGCGGTGGGCCAGCTCACCTTCGAAACCTTGCACCGCCACAAGGACGGCCATGTCCTTCCGGTACAGATCGATAGCAACGTCCTGGTGTTCGAGGGCCAGGCGTTTCACATGGCCTTCGTGCAGGATATCAGCGATCGCAAGCGTGCCGAAGCAGAGGCCAAGCGTCTGGAAGCCGCTCTGCTCCAAGCCCAGAAAATGGAGGCCATCGGCACCCTGGCCGGCGGCATCGCCCATGACTTCAACAACATTCTGGCCGGCGTGATCGGTTTTGCGGAGTTGTCGCTGTGGAAAATCGCGCCGGATTCCCCGGTCTACCCAAACCTCAAAAAAATACTTGCCGCCGGGTTGCGCGCCCGGGACCTGGTCGAACAAATCCTCACCTTCAGCCGGCAGGATGAACGGCAGTTGCAACCCCTGCAGATCGCCCCCCTGGTCAAGGAAGCGCTCAAACTGATGCGATCATCGTTACCCGCGACCATCGAGATATCCACCCATGTCGCCGAAGGTCTCTCCAGCGTGATGGCCGACCCGACCCAGATTCACCGCATCATCATGAATCTGTGCACCAACGCCGCCCATGCCATGGAAGACAAGGGCGGGCATCTCGATGTGACGTTGACGCAAGTCCAACTCTCGAACCGGGACGTGCATTTGCATCCGGGGCTCCAACCCGGCGACTATTTAAAGCTGAGCGTGCAGGACACGGGCACCGGCATCTCTTCGGAAAATCTCTCCAAAATATATGACCCTTACTTCACCACGAAACCCAGGGGCAAAGGCACCGGCCTGGGCCTGTCCGTGGTCCACGGCATCGTCAAGGGGTACGGCGGCGCCATCAACGTTTACACTGAGGCCGGCGCCGGCACGACATTCAATATCTACCTGCCGGCCATTGAAGGGCACGTCGATGTCCAACCCCAGCAGGGGCAGCAGGCGCTGCCCATCGGCCATGAGCATATCCTGCTGGTGGATGACGAACCGATCCTGGTCGATGTCTGGCGTCAAATACTGGAAAATCTCGGCTACCGCGTCACCACGGCCGCCAGCGGTCCTGTTGCGTTGGACCTGTTTCGCACGTCACCGGACACCATCGACCTGGTATTGACCGATATGACCATGCCCAAGATGACCGGCGATCGCCTGGCCATCGAACTGCTCAAGATCCGGCCCGATCTTCCCATCATTTTGTGTACCGGTTACAGCGCCAGCATATCCGTCGAGAGGGCCAGGCAAATCGGCATCAAGGCCTTTGTTCAGAAACCCATCGTGGAGGCCGATCTGGCCAACATCATTCGAGAGGTGCTGGCCGTCTCCTGCCCGGCGACCTGATACTGACGACACCGTAAAAAGTCGCAGATGCGCCATGCCGGCGAACGCCGGCATCCATAACATATTGAAAATACTGGATCCCGGCGTTCGCCGGGATGACGGGAAATGCGAATTCCGGGTTTTTTTACGAGTCTGTCAACACTTGTCCATCCATTTTTCCATGGCTGAAAATGATCGAATTTGGGGTTGACAGGCCCCTTTCATCCTACTATATTCCGATTCATCGATATGGAGGCGTTATGCGCGATTTTATCAAAGTCATGAAAGCCCTTTCCGATCCCAATCGGGTGAAGATGATCAAACTGCTCCAGCGCCGGGTCATGTGCGTTTGCGAAATCCAGGCGGCTTTGGGACTGGCCCAGTCCACCGCCAGCAAACATCTGAAAATCCTGGAGGAGGCCGGCCTGATCACCTATGCCAAAGAGGGACTATGGGTCAACTACCGTTTGGCCGACGGCGGCATGAATCCCTACGTATCGAGCCTGCTCGGAAACCTGCGCCATTGGCTCGAAGAGGATCCCCAGGTGGCCGCCCTGGTGGCCCGCCTGCCCGAGATCCGGAGGGAAACCATTTGTGGCACCTGATTTTTTTTAGCCCTAATATATCGCTAAATGGCGAAATATAAATTGATTGCCGGCCCACCATCCGCTGGGTCAACGTGAAGCGACCGGTACAGGAAGGAAGTCATGAAGGAACGTAACAAACTGTTGTTGATCGTGGGCGTATTTATTGCGGCCTATTATGTCCCCTGGACCCATTCGGTCATCCGTCAATCGGGTCTCGAAGCATTTCTCATGCTGCAAGAATACGCCCGCGAGCATGTGCTCACCTGCCTGATCCCTGCTTTTTTCATTGCCGGTGCCATCGCCGTATTCGTATCCCAAGGGTCGGTGCTCAAGTATTTCGGTGCCCAGGCCAACAAAATTTTATCTTATTCTGTGGCCTCAGTTTCAGGCACCATCCTGGCCGTGTGTTCCTGCACGGTGCTGCCCCTGTTCGCCGGCATCTACACCCGGGGGGCAGGCATCGGCCCGGCTACTGCCTTTCTCTATTCCGGCCCGGCCATCAACGTGCTGGCCATCACCCTGACTGCCAAGATTCTCGGCTGGCAACTGGGCGTTGCCCGAGCCGTAGGCGCGATTATCTTCGCCATTGCGACCGGCCTGCTCATGGCCCTGATCTTCCGCAAGGATGATGCGGCGCGCACCACCGGTCAGATCTATGTCCCCGAAGAGGGGGTCAAGGAGCGCACCCTGCTCCAGGACGCTCTGTACATCGGCACCATGGTGCTGATTCTTATCTTCGCAGCGTTCGCCAAACCCGCCCCCGGCGCCACCGGGCTGTGGCCGGCGATCTTCGCGGCCAAGTGGTACATCACGGCCGCGCTGCTGATCGTATTGGCATTCATGGTCAAGGCGTGGTTCACCGGCGATGAACGCAAGAACTGGATCGAATCCACCTGGGGTTTCATGAAGCAGATCTTTCCGCTGCTGGCCGGCGGCGTGCTGGTGGCCGGCTTCATGCTGGGCCGTCCCGGCCATCCGGCCTTGATTCCGGAGCAGTGGATCGCCTCGCTGCTGGGCGGCAACTCGCTGCAGGCCAACTTCATCGCCGCCCTGGCCGGCGCTTTGATGTATTTCGCTACACTGACCGAAGTGCCGATCCTGCAAGGGCTGTTGGGGTCCGGCATGGGCCAGGGGCCCGCATTGGCCCTGCTGCTGGCCGGACCCGCCCTGTCGCTGCCCAACATGCTGGTGATCGGCAGCGTCTTGGGCTTGAAAAAGACCGCCACCTTCTGCGGCATCATCGTGGTGATGTCCACCATGGCCGGGATGTTGTACGGCGCATTTTTCGCATAAGGATGCATATGGAAGGCTGCAAATCAATCGAAAATATAGAAGGAGGAAAATAGAATGGAGATCAAAGTATTGGGCCCAGGCTGCCCCAAATGTCAGCAGACTGAAAAGGTCGTCAAAGAGGCAGTAGCAGAGAGCGGCGTCGCTGCCAACATTGAAAAAGTCACCGACGTCATGAAGATCGCCGGCTACGGTGTTTTCGGCACACCGGCCGTGGTGGTGGACGGAGAAGTGAAAAGCGTGGGTAAGATCCCCACTAAAGCGGATGTGGTCAGTTGGCTGAAAAAATAATCAAAATTGGGGGATGAGGCCGGAGACAAACGAATGGACGGGTTGAACCAGATTGTTTTTACCGAGCATATCCGTCTGGCTCCAGAGACGGAAGAGGAGTGCTCAACGATATGTTCGATCAATTTTTATTTACGGTGAACCAATGGATGACGGCCGGTTCGAGCATCGCCTTGGGAGGCGCCTTTTTGTGGGGTATGGTGAGTGTGCTATTCTCCCCCTGCCATCTGGCCTCCATACCGCTGATCGTGGCCTACGTGGGAGGCCAGGAAACCGCCGTCCATCCGCGTCGGGCCGCCTGGTACGCCGGCGCTTTTTCCTTGGGCTTGTTCATCACCATCGGTGTGGTGGGGATCGTTTGCGCCCTGCTGGGCCGCATGCTCGGTGATGTGGGCTCATGGTGGCAAGTGCTGGTGGGCATCGTCCTGATCTGGGTGGCCCTGGGCATGCTTGGTGTACAGGCCTGTTCCATGTCCGGCGCACTGCTCTACCGTCTCAAATTTCGCGGCATCCATGGCGCCCTTGGATTGGGGCTTGCCTACGGCATTCTTTCCGGATCTTGCACCTTTGGCTTCATCGCCCCGATTCTGGCCATCGTCACCCTGCAGAAACAAATCCTCTTCGGCTCCCTGATGATGGTGGTTTTTGCATTGGGACACTGCCTGCCCATCGTGGCGGCTGGCAGTTCCACGGCTATGGTTCGCAAAGTCACCGAAAGCGGCACCTGGCAGGGCGCCGGTCGTTGGTTCCGGCGCGGCGCGGGTATGGTGATCGCATTGCTGGGGGTCTGCTTCATCGCCAACGCCTTTGTCGGTGCCTGAATTCCAGAATCGTAAAGCAGGCAAGGAGTAAATGAAACCATGAGCAACCCTGCAGTTCAATCCGACGAACGCAAGATGACCAGCATTTTCGAAAGATTTCTCTCTGTCTGGGTGGTACTGTGCATCATCGCCGGCATCGTGTTGGGCAAGGTGGCGCCGGGATTGGCCCGCTACCTGGACAGCCTGGCCATTTCGGTCAACGGGGCACCGGTGGTCTCGATCCCCATTGCGATCTGCCTCTTCTTCATGATGTATCCCATCATGGTCAAGATCGACTTTACCGAGGTGATCAAAGCCAGCAAGAGCGGCAAGCCGGTCTTCCTGACGCTCTTCGTCAACTGGGCCATCAAGCCATTCACCATGTACGGCATCGCCCTCTTTTTCCTGGGCACGCTCTTTTATGGTTTTATCGGCCCCGATGCCGTGGATTACGTCAAGATGCCCTTCGGCCTCGACCTGCCCGTCGGCGCCACCCACGGCGCCGGCACGGTCGTGTTGGTGGATGGGATCAGGATGCTGGAGATCCCCCTGTGGCGCAGCTACCTGGCCGGCTGCATCCTGCTGGGCATCGCGCCCTGTACGGCCATGGTGCTGGTGTGGGGTTTCTTGTCCAGGGGCAACGACGGCCTGACCCTGGTCATGGTGGCCATCAACTCGCTCACCATGCTGCTGCTCTACGGCCTGTTGGGCGGCTTCCTGCTCGGCGTGGGACGTCTGCCCGTCCCCTGGCAGGCGCTGCTGCTCTCCATCGCCATCTACGTGGCCCTGCCACTGGTGGCCGGCTATCTGTCGCGCCGCTGGATTATCGCGGCCAAGGGAGATAGGTGGTTCAAGGAGAAGTTTCTGCATGTGCTCACGCCCATCACGATCATCGCCCTGCTCATCACCCTGGTGTTGCTCTTCTCCTTCAAGGGCGCGGTGATCGTGGCCAATCCGCTGACCATCGTCTGGATCGCCATCCCGCTGCTTATCCAGACCATGCTCATCTTCTGGTTGGGTTACGGCCTGGCGCGCCTTTTGAAACTCCGCTACGAGGACGCGGCGCCCGCGGCCATGATCGGCGCATCCAACCACTTTGAAGTGGCCATAGCGACAGCCACGATGCTCTTCGGTCTCTCTTCGGGCGCGGCCTTGGCCACGGTGGTGGGGGTGCAATCATCCCAAGGCGCCACCCACCGGATCGCGTACAGTAAGCTTCTGATCGCAACCGGCGCCCTATCGGTCCAGCCGACCATCGCGGGGCTGGATCTGCCCGGGGTCTTTTCCCTGCGCTGGATGACGGAGAGTTTCGCCGTCAAACGCTTCATGGATGACCATCAGCCGAAGCATGCGGCGGTGATCGGCGGCGGCTATATCGGTCTGGAAATGGCCGATGCACTGACGCATAAAGGCCTGGCGGTGACCCTGATCGAATTTGCACCCCAGGTGCTCACCACCCTGGATCCCGAACTGGGGCAATTGATCAACGCCGAACTCGGCTCCAAGGGTGTGGAGACATTGACAGGGCATGCCGTTGAGCGCATCGAACGCTCGGACGACAGGCTTCTCGTGCACATCGCTTCCGGCCGATCCGTGGCCGCGGACATGGTCGTGGTCGCCGCCGGCGCCAAACCGTCCGTCGAACTGGCCAATACCGCCGGCATCGGCCTGGGCGTCGGCGGCGCCATCGATGTGGATCGCACCATGGCCACGCGGATTGCGGATATCTGGGCCGCTGGGGATTGCGTCCACACCTGGCATCGCATCCTGGATCGCCACGTCTACATGCCCCTGGGCACCACGGCCCACAAGCAAGGCCGGGTGGCCGGGGAAAACTGCTCGGCGCCCAGATGGTCGGACACCGCACGGCGGAAGTCTCCAAACGCATCGATATCGTGGCCGCGGCCCTTTACAATGAAATGAGCGTCGCCCAACTCTGCGACCTGGACCTGTCTTACACGCCGCCACTCTCCAGTCCCTGGGACCCCTTGCAACTGGCGGCCATGCAATGGCTGGCGATGGCTCGCTCAGCAGTATGATCCGCAAGATGAAGCGAACCCGAATCTAAAGGAAGTTATCTTGAAAAGTAAAGACCTTGTAATCTGTTTTATCGTTCTTTTGGTCTGGGCCGCCATGCCGGCATTCGCCGCCGAAGAGGCATCGACCGGCATCCCGCCGGTGCCCACGCCGGGCCGGGTCACCATGGTGGACCTTGGCACAGACAAATGCGTTCCCTGCAAGATGATGGCCCCGATTCTCGAGGAGCTGCGCAAGGAGTACGACGGCCGGGCCTCCATCATCTTCATCGATGTCTGGAAACGCCGCGAGCAAGCGCAACGATTTGGCATCCGGGCCATTCCGACCCAGATCTTCTATGATAAGGAGGGCAAGGAGGTCGGCCGGCACGTGGGATTCATGGACAAAAAAAACATCGTGGAGATGTTCAAAAAGCTGGGTGTGCCAGAATTGTCGGATCGATAAGTGAGACCAGGATCGGGCTCAATACCTGGAAAAACCGGAAAATAGGTCAAGAAAATGAAAAATGGATAGCAGCGGTATAAGAATACACCCGCCACTGCCGATATCCATCAATCCGGAGGATCCTTACCCCCAGAAAAGACGCGCCCGTTCAGCTGTCAGCTCCGGCGCTGCAAAGGTGGCCATGTCGCCCAGCATCACCTCGAAGCCGGTGAAATCGCTGCGAACCCAAGGGGCGTAGTTACCGCGCACGGTATGCACGACCCGCAGTTCCAGATCGTCGGAACCGTCTTCCAGCACAAGCAGGCCGAGGTTGTAGCCGTTGCGGCCCAGGCTGCGATAAAACTTCTGAGTGTTCATCACCCCTCGGGCCAGATCGGCCCAATGATCGTCCGAAGCATTGCGTAGCGACGTGACACCGGGCAGGATGCCCCAGATTTCGAAAAAGCCTTCGGGCGCAAAGGCGGCCAGCCATTGCCAGGGGCCTGTTTCACCGATCCAGCGAAGCCCGGCCGCTTTTTCCATGGCCAGGTAGTCGCCGAACAGGCGCGTACCATTCTTTTTTCGGTGTTCGGCGGCACGGGTGCTTAAAAAACGCTGGTGGTTGGCCGGGTTCCGATCGGCCTGGACCTGCAGATGGGGGTGGAGCAGGGAGCCGCCGGCCGATGGCAGATGGTTCTGGGTAATGGCCATGAAACCGGCCGCCGGATCGTGGGCGAGCACCCGCAGCAGGTAGTCCCGGCAGTTCAGGAAACTGTCCGCGTAAGATTGAAGGTCGGCCGTGCCGATCTCGACAAAGTGCCGGTCGTCGAACAGGCTCACTGCCGAATAGCGCCCATAGGGAAAGAGGTTGGGAAAAAGGGTGGAGCTCCCCCGGATCATGCGGCCCGACGGCCACAATTCGGATACGAGCCGGGGGGTTCGGGCGGCCAGTTGCGCCTGGCAGAAGGGGCAGCTGGCCGTGTCATGCGCAAACGGCGGCGGTTCGGGCAAAGCTTCTGCCCCGGGCTCGCGCTCTTCTCCTCGGCTGTAGGTGATCCGGCAGGTGCGGCCGGTGATCGGGTTCGTGCGGATCTCGATAGGGCGTTCGACCGCCTCACCGCTGGGCAGTATGATCCGGGATTGAAACATCTCCTGCTTGAACGCCAACATGGGTGCTTTCCCTTCAGGCAGGTTCTCCGAAACCGGTGCGCAACAGCGAATCGCGGCTGATCATGCCCTTGAAGCGGCCCTCGGCATCGACCACCGGCAAACGTTTGAGCTCTTTGTCGATCATCAGGGCGATGGCTTCTTCGATCAACATCTCTTCGCGCACGGTGATCAGATCGGTGGTCATGACATCACCCGCCTTGGTTTCGGCCAGGCAACGCAGCAGGTCGCCCGTCGGGCAGGCGTCCTCTTTGAAAGCCTGCTTCACCTTGGCCAGGAGGTGCCACATGCCCTCCTGTTGGGGTTTGAAGTAACGGAGCAGATCGCGATCCGAGATCAGTCCCAGCAGCGTTCCCCGGGCGTCGAGCACGGCGACCCGTTGCAGGTCGTTGCGATCGATCATGCGCACGACTTCATCGAGACGGGTTTCGGCAGAAACGGTTTGCGTATCCCGACGCAGGATGTCGCCCACCCTTTTGAGATGATCCACTTCAATCTTTTGGGCCCGAAAAGAGTTCCAGTCGGGCGCTTCACGCATGACCGTGCGAAAGATATCCAAGCGCGAGAGCATGCCGGCCAGACACCCGCTCCGATCGACCACCGGCAGGCGCTTCACCCGCCTGCTCAACATCAGCTCCACAGCTTCGGTCAGCGGCCTGTCCGCGGCGATCGTGACCGCCGGAGCGGTCATGACCTCGGCGGCGCGCCGCTCGGCCAGCTGCGTCAGGACCGCATCGCGGCGCCCCTCGTCCGATTCCGCCAGAAGCCCCAGTCGCAGGGGCATGCCGCCTTTGCGGATCAGATCCCCCTGGGTGACCACGCCGATGGGACGGTCGTGTTCATCGACGACGGGCAGACCCGTGAAAATCGAAGGCAGCAGCAACTGGACGACATCGCTCAAGGGCGTGTCGGCCCCTATGCGCCTGGGTTCAGACGTCATC
Organism: Desulfatitalea sp. UBA4791; assembly: GCA_002402905.1. Classification (GTDB taxonomy): domain Bacteria; phylum Desulfobacterota; class Desulfobacteria; order Desulfobacterales; family Desulfosarcinaceae; genus Desulfatitalea. Next base: position 58,114 of record DHGT01000007.1, read on the forward strand.
ACGTCACGCACCATCAGTTGCCTTGGGAAAAAGGCAGAGTTGGTCCGGTGGCTGAGCACATTCAGATCGTGCAAGGCGACAATGCCGTCTCCGAGCATGCCGTTCAGACCAATCAACACGCGTTCGCTCTCCAGGGCCGGCAGGACGATGTAAATCCGGATCGGCAGATTGAGCGAAAGAATTTCCAGACGTCCGGTCGCCACCTCCCCGCTTTCATAACACCCGGCAATGCCACGGGTCACCATGCAGCGCGCTGCGATCTTCAGGCCACGGATATACTCCACGACCGCGTCCGCCACCGGCTTTTTCCGGTAATGCGCCGCCTCGCTGGTCAAAATTTCAATGGCTTTGTAATTCAGCATCGCTCCCCCTTACTGCAGGCCGCCCAGCCGCATGCCGAGAATGGTCAGGGCCAGACCGCCGATATTGTTGACCAGAATATTGGCCAGGGGTTGAAAAGTAAGGCCGGCACGTCCTGCGTTGACCGTTTCCAGGGCGAACGATGAAAACGTCGTCAAAGCGCCTAAAAATCCGGTGATCAGCAAAAGACGCATCTCGGGCGTCAACAAGCGGACCCGCTCTGCCAGGGCGAAGAGAAGGCCGATGAGAAAGCATCCGACCAGGTTGACCAACAACGTTCCCCAGGGGAATTGGGGCCCCCAGGCCTTGGCCGCCAACAGGCCGATGGTGTAACGACTGGCCGCCCCCAGACTACCGCCGATCATGACCAGGGCCACCGCTTTGAACCACTCTCCCATGATTTCCTCTTCTCCTTGGCTGAATTGCCCTACCAGACGGTCAATCGGTGTTCTGCAAAGGCCGGACCTCGACCGCGAACGGGGCGATGGCCTTGCGAACCGCATCGATGAAACGGACAAACACCGCTGTGGGGTGCCGTCGGCCATCGGGACTGAGATCCCGGAACATCCTCTCGCGCATGCCGCGGCTGATCTCCAACTGAACGCCCATACCGCGGCCGCACAGGTTGCAGATATTCATCCGATCAATCGCCCCGTATGGCAGTTCTCCGCTTCCCATGACCTGAAACCCCGACAAAAGGAGTTCACCTTCTATCTGGCGTTTCAACTCTTCGTCCAGACCGCCCATATGCACTACCGGCGCCTTCTCGGCACTGCCGTGAATCGATATGATAATGTCAGACCGGCAAACGACTTCTATGGCCGTGGGCTCGTCAAAGCGGGTACTGGTGATGTGCAACGCCAGGTTTCCCGTGCGCTTGATACCTTCAAACGCGTAAAAAGAGTGCTCCCATCCGGCGATGGCGTTGGCGATGCGCGTCGTCCCCGGCTCGATCTCACCGCCGTGAATGCTCAAAATGGCGATGCCCGAGCTGCCCATGCGCCAGCGGACGCGGTAGTCGGAACCTTCGCGCTCGTGTTGCTTAAGATCTTCGAAAGTTTTGTAGACGTCCATTTGGCCACGCTGGTGAAGATTAAGCGATGGACTGCCGTGATAAAAAAACCGCCTGCGGGCCGCTTTCATCGGAATCCTACCGTAAGGTTCTGACGGTAGGAGTCATCAGCCCGGCCCGGGCGGTTACAGGGGGACCCCATCCCCTTGGCGCTTGATTTCTGGTGTCTGTTTCCTATCCGGACGATGCATAAAATGCAAGTGCTAATAATGCAAATTTCCATCCGCCCTTTTTTCTTGCACAATGGATTGCAGTTGTTTTAATTCCTGTTGATTTTGAAGGAGAACAAGAACCGCGGCACAGATAAACAAATGGTCGATTCGATGTATGTTTCAGTTCAGGGCTCGCACGAGGGAGGCAGCGGAGAATGGAATTGCAAGCGGCACAGGTCATCGCATTGTTGATTACCGGAATCGGCGTGGGGTTCGCATCGGGCTTACTGGGTGTGGGCGGGTGCTTTATCATGGTACCGGTCCAATTTTGGGCGCTGAAGTCCATCGGGGTCGATCCCACCATCGCCATCCGCATCGCCTTCGGCACCAACCTGCTGGTGGTGCTGCCCACCGCCTTCAGCGGCGCTATGGCGCACCATAAGAAGGGTGCCGTGCTCTGGAAGGCGGGCATCACCTTCGGCATCGCCGGCGCCCTGGGCGCCTTCGGGGGCGCCTTCATCGCGTCCCAATTGCCGGGCAAGGTACTGACCGTTGCGTTCGGCATCGCCGTTATTCTCGGCGCCATCCGCATGCTAACGGCCAAGCCGCCCAAGATCACCGACGCGCCCGCCGACAGCCTGGCCGCCTTCATTTTATGGGGCATCCCCCTGGGCATCGTTTCCGGCATCATCGGGATCGGCGGAGGGGTGCTGATGATCCCGATGATGGTCTACTTCCTCAAGTTCAAAATGCACCAGGCGGTGGGCACCTCCACGGCCCTGATGATCTTCACGGCGCTTGGCGGCGCGCTCTCCTATTGGATCAACGGATTGGGTGTCCCGGGGCTGCCGCCCTACTCCACCGGTTATCTGAACTGGTATCAATGGGCCATCCTGGCCGGCGTGAGCATCCCTTGGGCCGTGGTGGGGGCCAATACCGCTCACCTGCTGCCGGCCAAACAACTCAAGTACCTGTTTATCATCGTCATGTTCTACATGGGGCTGAAGATGTGCGGGGTGTTTGCCTATCTCAAACTGCCCTTGTAAGGATCAAAAAAGCTTGACCTCTCCTTTGCGGGATTTTAAATAGGACATGATCCAACGCCACGAAGGCGTCTTTTCCAATCGTTCGACAACTCATGTTTCCAACAGGCCACGAAGGTCTTCACCCCAAGGGGTGCCGATCGGCGTGGCCTTTTTGCTGGTATCATCGGCCTCGCGGACATTGGCGGCAACGGTTTACGACGACACTGAATTCGAAACGGACGGGAGGTGACCGATGAATATGCGGGAATGGTGGGTGTGTTTCGTGGCAGCGGTTTTGATGCTGAGTCCGGTCGACGGCATGGCCGCCGAGAGCCGGCAGGAGGCGTATCAACTCGATGCGGTGGTGGTCTCGGCCACTCGCACGGAGATGCCGGTGTTCGACGCGCCCCAGAGCGTGACGGTCATCGGCGGCGACGAGATCATGGCCTCCCCGTTCGAACGAGTGGAAGATATCGTCCGCAGCGTGCCGGGGCTTTATAATTTCAGACATTACGGCCTTCAGACCAACGGCATCGTCAGCCCATTGAAGATGCGCGGCGTGGGCAACAACCGGGTCCTGGTGCTGGTGGACGGCGTGCCCCAGAATGACAATTTCAACAACGCCATCGCCTGGGTGGCCTGGGGCCACATTCCCAAGGAGAGCATCGCACGCATCGAGATCGTTCGCGGGCCGACATCGGCGCTCTACGGCTCCGAGGGGCTGGGCGGCGTCATCCATATCATCACACGAAAACCCAAATCCGGTCGCCAGACATCGGTGCGAGGCGAGGCCGGCACGGGCGACACCTACGCAGGCCATGGTTTTCACAGCCAGAAAATCGACGACTTCGGTTTCATGGCAGCCGGCGGTTATGAGGAGAGCGATGGGTTCAAGATGCTCGAAGACCCGGCGAGCTACGACATCGACCGCTACCGCGAGACGGCCAAGGCGATGGGCAAGGCGTCCTACGACCTGACACCGGGCAGCGATGTCTCCATAGGGGCGTTGTACTTCGATCAGGATGCCGGCCAGGGACGCAAATACTTTCACAACGATCTGCAGCTCGACCAGTACTGGCTCAACTACAACCTGGGCGGCGACCGGGTCGGATTCAAAGGCCTGGCCTACCTCAACCGCGCGGACAAGACCGCCTACCAGGATTCCGCCACAGACAACTACGCGTCGCCTTTCCGGGAAGAACAGTTCGACGGCACCTATACCTGGGGCGCCGACGCCCAGGTCACCCTGTCCGGCTGGAAACCTGTTGGGCTCACCTTCGGCGCTTCCTACAAAGAGGCCAGATTCGAATATGACGAGGATTACGTCGGCAGCACCCGCGACGCCGGCGCCGAGGGTCGGCAGTGCTTCGTTTCCCCATTCGCCAACCTCGATATGCGCCTTCTGCAAGAGCGCCTGATCGTCAACCTGGGCGCACGCTACGACTGGATCGAAACCACCGACGGCGCCAACTGGGACACGTCGGCCAGCGCCGGCCGGCCGGCCTACGACAACCGCTTCGGCAGCGAAACCGACGGCAGCTTCTCCCCAAAGCTCGGCATCGCCTGGCACCCGGACGCCAAGACCACCCTGCGCGCCTCGGGCGGCAAAGGCTTCCGCGCCCCCAGCCTGTTCGAGTTGTATAAAGTCCACGTGCGCAATGGCGGCGTCTACTACCGCGAGGCCAACCCGGACCTGTCGCCCGAGGAGATCTGGTCCTACGATGTGGGCGCCGAACGTTTCCTGGGGTCCAAGGTGTGGGCCAGGCTGACCTTTTACCAGTCCTTTGCCAAAGACTATATCGGCGACCGGCTCATCGGTACCGCCCCCATATCGGGGGGCAGGACCCGATACGACTATATCCTCGACAACATCAGCGAAGTGGATATCTACGGCATCGAGGCCGAAATGCAGTGGTATCCGGTGGATGCCGTGACCCTTTTCGCCAACTACACCTACAACATCTCCAAAGTGGACAAGGACGATAACAACGCCGCCCTGGAGGGCAACTACCTGCCCAACGATCCGCGGCACAACCTGCACGTGGGGGTGCGCTACAGCAATCCGCGCCTCGTCGATGCGTCCCTGATCGCCAATTACTATGCGGACATTTATTACGACAATGAAAACACGTTGAAGAAAAGCGACTACTGGACCGTGGACGTGGCCCTGGCGCGCAGGTTTCTCGACCGTTTCACGATCTACCTGAACGTGGAGAATATCTTCGACGAGGAGTATCCTATTTTCCTTTCGCCCTCCTCGGGCGACACCATCGCGCCGGGCGTGATTGTGCTCGGAGGGTTGAAGATCGACATATGAAGCGGTCATCGGCCGCAAGGAACAGGAGTCTGTGTCATGTGTTCTCGCTTGAAAAAACTGTGGATAGGGATCTGCGCCACGGCGCTGATGACCGCTTTGGCGGCCGAAACCGCGTC
>DHGT01000143.1 GCA_002402905.1 Desulfatitalea sp. UBA4791
AGGGAGGCCATGATGCTGAGCACCTCGGGGACGCCGGCCTTCTCCCCCAAAAGCGCCGGGAGCAGGTCATCGGCCTCCCGGCCGACGCTGGCCAGCCCTTCCAGCGACATCTGCTCCTGGATCTTTTCGACCAGCATGAGTGCGCCGGCACTGTAAAGCTTCACCAGGTCGGTGCGGCTGACCACCCCGATGGGCACGTCCCGTTCCACCACCAACAGCCGCCGAACCCCGCGGCGGGTCATGCGTGCCAGTGCGTGGGCCACCGACGCCGAGGGGGAGATCGTCTCCATACGGCAATCCATGGCCGCCTCCACCGGAATCTCTCTGAGATCGCCGCTCCGGCGCACGACACCGTGCCGCAGCACATCCCGGGCCGACAGGAACCCGGCCGGCCGGCCGGAAGGGTCCAGAACGACCAGGGCGCCTTCGTTTTGCTCGGCCAGCGTGGCCGCCGCCGTGTCCAGGCGGTCCGCTCGGCGACACGTCACCGGCGGGCTCGACATGATGTCTCCCACCTGCCGGCTGAAAAGGAGGCCGCCCGAAGCGGGCGGGAACTCCCGGGGCTGATCGGACGCCCACCCCTCATAGATGAGCCGCATCCGTTCGGCCAGCAAGGTATTGAAGAAGCCTGAAAATTCAGGAAAGCGGTAGATCAGGGATTCCAATTCCCGGCGGCCGAGGGAGATGCATCGCGTCATTTCACGCGCCCGGGCCGATCCAGGATAGCGCTGCCGGGACAGCACCACGGTTTCGCCGAAAAAGTCGTAGCGGCGGCGCATGCCCGCGACCGAGGCTTGACCGTCCTCCCCGGCGATAAGGATTTCGACCAGGCCTTCCACCACGATGAAGAGGCGGTCCTTGCTCGTCTCGCCCTGACGGAAGATATAATGTCCGACCGGGTAGTCGTGGGTCTGCATGGTGTCCGCTACCGAGGAGATCACCTCTGCGGGCAGAATCTCAAAGGGGTTCGTACGGTGCAAAACGTCCAGATATGTCGGGTCCATGCCCCAACCTCCCACGACCGTCGGAAAATGCCGGCTCTGTCAAACAAAAACAAAAATGCAAAAATAGATCATTCCATGCCTCGTCGCTTTTGCCAATTTGTTTTATTCTACATCGATCGTTTTTGCGAGCACAATACTTTTTGCCTTCATTTGGAAGACTTATAGGATTCTTAACCCCACTTTGGCCTTTCCCAAAAATTTTTCTTGACACCGCCGAGATCTGGACGTATCTCTGACTGAGCGCTCGTTCAGATTGATCGTCACAATGAAAAGGCAATCTACATGGGCACACCGCCGCGACAGCCAGCACGACATATTCCGACCCTGGTCAAGAACCCGGACCTGGTTCAGCGCCGTCGCCGTCAGATCGTGGATGCGGCTGTCAAGCTCTTCATAGAAAACGGCTTTCACAAATCCACCACCCGCCAGATCGCCCAAGCCGCAAATGTCTCCATCGGCACGCTCTATGAGTATGTCTCATCGAAAGAGGATATCCTCTATCTGGTCTGCGATGCCATTCATGCCGAAATGGAACATGGCATGGCGGACGCCCTCGAACGGGCCTCCGGGCACGGCAATCCGCTGGCCGAGGTCGTCCGGGAGTACTTTCTGGTTTGCAACCGTATGAGCGATCACATCCTGCTGATCTATCAGGAAACCCAGTCGCTACCGCAGAAGTGGCGTCGATTGGTACTGGAGAGCGAGGTGCGCATTACCGGCTTTTTTATCCGGCCCCTCGCCCAGTTGATGGCCTCCGGAAGCATCCCGCTGCTATCGGAGGCCGCCATGGACCTCATCGCTCACAACATCACCGTCCTGGGGCACATGTGGACGTTCCGACGCTGGTTTCTGGGGCGTCATTACACCATCGAGGATTACATCCGGCATCAGACGGCGGTTATACTCAATATGTGCCATACCGAAGAGCCGTTCCTGGCCGATGCCGGTTTGGGCCCCATACCCGGGCGATGACCGGCAGCTCGACCAGGAGATGGAGAACACCCATCATGGTAATTGAACCGCAAGCTGGCCGACATGGCCAATAAAAACAAACGGCTTTTGGGCCGGAATACGGGTAGCTGCCGAATTCATTTCATGCCGGCACCCAAATAAAACTGCAAAGAGGAGGGTTTATGACAGCCGAAGTCTACCAACCCCGCAACAGCGTCCGCGTCGTCACGGCGACATCGCTTTTCGACGGGCATGATGCATCCATCAATATTTTCCGCCGTATCCTTCAGAGCACCGGGGTCGAAGTCATCCATCTTGGACACAACCGGTCCGTGCAGGAAATCGTCGACGCCGCTGTGGAGGAAGACGTACAAGGGATTGCGGTATCCAGCTACCAGGGCGGCCACATGGAGTACTTCAAGTACATGGTCGACCTGCTGAAGGGGGCCGAGGCATCGCACGTGAAGGTCTTCGGCGGCGGCGGCGGGGTGATCGTGCCCGAAGAGATCAAGGAGTTGGAAGCCTACGGCGTGGCCAAGATATACTCTCCCGAAGACGGGGCCCGCTGGGGCCTGCAGGGCATTATCAATCACATGGTGCAGACCATGGACTTTCCGCGGGTCTCCGGTCAGGTGCCCGATCTCAGTCGACTCACCGCCGACAACAAGCTCATGGTCGCTAACCTGATCACCACCATCGAGCAGGTCAAAGCCATGGAGAACGGGCACCTTGCCAAGCTGCGGGCCGAGTTGAAGGCGCATCTGCCCGAGCGGCGCATCCCGGTGATCGGCATCACGGGTACGGGCGGCTCAGGGAAGTCTTCTCTCACCGACGAACTCATCCAGCGCATGCTTCTGGACCTCAAAGACGTCCGCGTGGCCATCATCAGCGCCGACCCCTCCCGGCGCAAGACCGGAGGCGCCCTCCTGGGCGACCGCATCCGCATGAACGCCATCGGCAATCGACGGGTCTATATGCGTTCCCTGGCCACACGCCGGTCCCACACCGAAGTGCCCGAGGCACTCGAAGACATTTTGAAGGTCGCCAAGGCCGCGGGGTTCGATCTGATCATCGCCGAAACCGCCGGCATCGGCCAGGGCGATTCCCTCATCGTCGATCTGGTGGACATCGCTGTCTATGTCATGACGGCCGAGTTCGGCGCCGCCTCCCAGCTCGAAAAAATCGACATGCTCGACTATGCCGATATCGTCGTGGTGAACAAGTTCGAGAAGCGCGGCGGAGAAGATGCGGTCCGCGACGTGCGCAAGCAGGTACAGCGCAACCGCATGGCCTTCGACAGGGCCCCCGAGGAGATGCCGGTCTACGGTACGATTGCCTCCAAGTTCAACGACGACGGTGTGACCGCTCTCTACCACGGCCTCCTGGATACCATTCAGGAGAAGACCGGCGTGGCGTTCAAATCCAGTCTGCCGCGTCCGCAGACCAGGGTTTCCTCCTCCAAAACCATCATCATTCCGCCCGAGCGCACCCGTTATCTGGCGGAGATCGCCGAAACTGTGCGCGATTATCACGTGAGCACCGAGGAGCAGGCCGAGGCCCTGCGCCGGGTCTGGCATCTGGATGAGGCCGCCCGGGCCTTGGCCGACGCCGAACCGGCTGAAACCCGTGATGCCCTGATGGCCCGTCTGAAAGCCGCCGCCGCCGAAGCACGCCAGACCCTGGCGCCGGAGACCATCGAACTGGTGAAACGCTGGCAGGAGACAAAACAGGCCTACCAGAAAGACGAATTGGTTTACCAGGTTCGCGATCGCGAGATCCGGGTGCCCCTTTTCACCGAGTCGCTCAGCCGCAAGAAGATACCCAAGATCGCCCTGCCGCAGTTCACCGATCCAGGGGAGACCTATCGCTGGCTGCGGCGGGAAAATCTGCCCGGCTATTTTCCGTATACCGCAGGCGTGTTCCCCCTGAAACGGGTAGGGGAGGATCCGACCCGCATGTTCGCCGGCGAAGGCGACCCAGCCCGCACCAACCGCCGTTTCAAGCTCCTGTCGGCCGAAAGCGAGGCCAAACGGTTGTCTACGGCCTTTGACTCGGTCACGCTCTATGGATACGACCCGGACCTGCGGCCGGATATCTACGGGAAGGTGGGCACCTCGGGGGTGAGCGTGTGCACCCTGGAGGACGTGAAGGTCCTCTACGGTGGGTTCGACCTGTGCGCCCCTACGACGTCGGTTTCCATGACCATCAACGGCCCGGCGCCCATCATACTGGCCATGTTCCTGAACACCGCCATCGACCAGCAGGTGGACCGCTACCGTGAGACCGAAGGCAAGGAGCCTTCGACGGAAACGTATCATAAAATCCGTTCCGAGGTGCTGACCAACGTCCGCGGCACGGTTCAGGCCGATATCCTCAAGGAAGATCAGGGGCAAAACACCTGCATCTTCTCCATAGATTTTGCACTCAAGATGATGGGCGACATCCAGGAATATTTCATCGAGAACAATGTGCGCAATTTCTACTCGGTCTCCATTTCCGGGTACCACATCGCAGAGGCCGGCGCCAACCCGATCTCCCAACTGGCCTTTACTTTGTCCAATGGTTTCACCTACCTTGAATACTACCTGTCCCGGGGGATGCCCCTCGACCATTTCGGGCCCAACCTCTCTTTCTTCTTTTCCAACGGTATGGATCCGGAATACACCGTCATCGGCCGTGTAGCGCGGCGCATCTGGTCGGTGGCCCTGCGTGAGAAGTACGGCGCCTCCGCACGTTCGCAGATGCTAAAGTACCATATTCAAACTTCGGGTCGATCCCTGCACAGCCAGGACATTCAGTTCAACGACATCCGCACTACACTCCAGGCCTTGTGCGCCGTCTACGACAACTGCAACAGTTTGCACACCAATGCCTTCGACGAGGCCATTACGACGCCGTCCAAGGAATCGGTGCGGCGGGCCTTGGCTATCCAAATGATCATCAATCGTGAGTGGGGCCTGGCGAAAAACGAAAACCCGCTCCAAGGCAGTTTCATCGTGGACGAACTCACCGATCTGGTCGAAGAGGCGGTCTTGATGGAGTTCGACCGCATCACCGAGCGGGGCGGAGTGCTGGGCGCCATGGAGACCGGCTACCAGCGCGGCCAGATCCAGGAGGAGTCCATCTACTACGAAACCCTTAAACATACGGGGGACTTTCCGATCATCGGCGTCAACACATTCCGGGATCCGGATGCGCGCGACGGCGAGCTTTCAGAGACCGTCGAACTGGCCCGGGCCACCGAGGAAGAGAAACAGTCCCAGCTCGACCGGCTGGCCGCTTTCCAGGCCCGCCATGCCGACAAGGCCCCGCTGGCCCTGGAGCGGCTCCAGGAGGCGGCGCTTTCCAACGGCAATATCTTTGCCGAGCTCATGGAAGCTGTCAAAACCTGCTCGCTGGGTCAGATCACCGGTGCGCTGTACGAGGTGGGCGGCAAGTATCGCCGTAACATGTAGGTGACGCATTCGCTCCCGGATGCGCGACGCATCGGAAAAGGAGATGGCATGCCACAGAAGAAACAAAGCAGCAAAGAGACGGTGGGCAGTAAGATCAAGCATGTGCGCACCAGGAAGAAGATCACCCTGGATGCGATGGCCAACGATACCGGGTTTTCCATCGATTATCTCAAGAAAATCGAAGCGGGAAAGACAATCCCACCCGTGGGTGCCCTGTTGCAGATCGCCCGTGCCCTGGAGATCGACTCCACTTACTTTTTACGCGAGCAGGCCGCCAGTGTTCATGATCGGGTAAAGGCCTATACCAAGCGTACCGACAACTACGCCTACACCACCCTCACACCGGGGGCGGAGAACAAGCACCTCAAGGCCTTCAAGGTCTCTATCGAACCGCTCAAGGATCACGAGGGGGTTGGATATCAGCACGAGGGGGAAGAATTCGTCTATGTGCTGCAGGGGGCGGTCGAAATCGCCGTGGGCGATCACATCAACGTCCTTGAGGAAGGCGATTCGTTGCACTTCAATTCCGGCATCCGGCACCGCATGCGCAACATCAGCGACAGTCGAGCGGAGATGCTGGTGGTGATCTACGGCCCCTGACCGTTCCACGGTTCGGGAAATCACGGCAGCCAAAGCTGGGAGGGACCCATTGTCGCGGCCGCCCGGTTATCGGGTAAATCTGCGATAGCGACGGTCCCAGGGGAGGATGACATGCTTTTTCGCTTGACCGACGAACAGTTGATGATCCAATCCATGGTAAGGGAATTTTCCCGCAAAGTAGTGGCCCCAACCGCGGCGGAGCGCGACCGCACAAAAGAGTTCCCGGCCGATAATCTCAAACAGATGGCCAAATTGGGTCTTCTTGGCATGATGGTGCCACCCGAGTACGGCGGCGAAGGCGCCGACACCATCAGTTATGTGCTGGCGCTGTCTGAGATTGCTTACTCCTGCGCCTCCACGGCGGTGGTCATGTCGGTCCACAACTCCATTGTCTGCGAAAGCATTTTGCATTTCGGTACCGAGGAACAGAAAAAGAAGTATCTGACGAAGCTGACCGCCGGCAAGATGATCGGCGCTTTCGGCTTGACCGAGCCGGAAGCGGGCTCCGATCCCGTCAGCCAGACTACGACGGCCATTCGGGACGGGGATTTTTACATTATTAACGGGACCAAACGGTTTACCACCACCGGCAAAAATTCCCATCTGGTCATCGTTACCGCCAAAACCGACGATGCCCAGCGGCACAGGGGTATCAGTGCCTTCATTCTAGAAAAGGGCCTGCCTGGGTTCAAGGTCGGCCACATGGAGGACAAAATGGGACTGCGGGCCTCGGATACCACTGACCTCATCTTCGACAATTGCCGCGTGCCTGCCGAAAATTTGCTGGGACAGGAAGGCGACGGCTTCAAACTGGCCATGACCGCCCTGGACAGTGGCCGCATCGGCATTGCGGCCCAGAGCATCGGCGTGGCCCAGGCCGCCCTGGACGCCGCCATCCGCTATGCCAAGGAGCGTTCCCAGTTCGGCCAGAAAATCGTCAAGTTCCAGGGTCTGCGCTGGATGATCGCCGACATGGCCACTGAGCTCGAAGCCGCCCGGCAGCTGACCATGTCGGCCGCGGCCATGAAAGATCAGAAGGCCCGCTTCACGCGGCAGGCCTCCATGGCCAAGCTCTTCGCCTCGGAAATGGTCAACCGGGTCACCGGCAAGGCCATCCAGATTCACGGGGGGTATGGATTTACCAAGGATTACGATGTCGAACGCTACTACCGGGATGCCAGGGTCTTCACGATCTATGAGGGCACCTCGGAAATTCAGCGGGTGGTCATCAGCAACCAACTGCTCAAGGACACGCGTTCGCCCTGAAAGAGCGGCGGCCGACTTTCTGCCGGCCTGCATTTGCGGGGCGCATGGCAGTTGACGCCCCTGGTGGATGCCGTATACTACATTTAATCCAAGACCATAACGGCTCTTTAATCGAAGAGGACATAACGTCATGATCAGAACCGAAATCTCCCTATTTCTCAAAAACGCGCCCGGCGAGCTGGCCAAGCTCTCCGCCCTTTTCGCCGAGGCAGGCATCAATATCGACGCCATCACCATTCAGGACGCCTCCAGTTATGTGCAGGAGTTGTTCAAGGCCCGGGGTAAATCCCTCAATCGTATCGCTTCGGCGGCGAGCTACAACTCCATGCGCAAGGATTCCGCCGAATTCGCGCTCATTCGGATGCTGCCGGCCGACGGTAAAATCAATGCGGCCATTGACCTGCTCAGCCGAAACGACTACCTGTTCGACATGCTTCCGGTGATCGCGTTGGAACTGTCCAACCAGCCGGGCGCGCTGGCCGAAGTGACGGCCAAATTTGGCGAAGCGGGCATCAATATCAACTACGTTTATGGTTCGGTGTCATCGCCGGAGGAAAAATGTCTTTTTATCTTCTCGCCGGAAGACATCGATCTTGCCGCCAAGATATTTTTATGAGATTGCCGCCGCTCGATCTGGCGCGTGCTGCTCCATCGTCGGCGGCGATTGGTGCCTATCTAAAATTCTACGGGCTCGATGTCGGCAATGTCCGCCACTCCATCGGCCGGTTCACGTTTAATAAATTGGCGATCGTTGGCCAAGTATTCCTCCCACCATGTCCGGTGGGAACCTTTTTTTTGCTGCATGGATATTTTGATCATTCCGCCACCCTGAAAAATCTGATGACAGCGTGCCTGGACAACAGTTTCGCCGTTGCCCTGTTCGATCTTCCCGGTCACGGCCTCTCTTCCGGAGAGAGGGGCGCCATCGCCGATTTTTCTGAATATGCATCGACTTTGAGCGCTTTTATCGGTACGTATGCCCAATATCTCCCCAAGCCCCATTACCTGGCCGCGCACAGCACGGGTTGCGCCGCGGCCTATGAATACCTGCATCATGATCCGCCGCTTGTTTTCGATAAGATCGTCTTTCTGGCGCCTCTCGTCCGCCACGCGTACTGGTATCTGTCCACCATCGGGTATCACCTGGCCAAGCCGTTTACCGATACCTTGCCGAGGGCGCACCGCCGGAATTCATCGAACGAACCATTTCTCGAATTTACGCGCAACGATCCGTTGCAGGTTGACCGGGTGTCGATCCGGTTTCTCGATGCTCTGCATGATTGGACCCGAAGGATTCAACGATACGCCACCCTTGCCCAGCCGGTTTTGGTGATACAGGGTACCGATGACGACGTTGTCGATTGGACATACAATCTCGAATTCCTGAAAACGAAAATTATCGGTTTGGAGATTGAATTGGTCGATGGTGCCAAACACCAGCTGGTGAACGAAAACCAGGCACTGCGGCAGCGCGTGTTCGACCGTCTCTTTAAATATGTTGGGATACCATGATTCCGTTGAATCAATAAGGAGGGAAAATGAAAGATTATAAAAGAATATTGGCCGCATGCGATCTTTCAGAATACACCGATGTCGTGCTCGACGCGGCCGTCGGCCTGGCCGCCAGTACGGGCGCGGAGTTGTTTCTGGTCAATGTCATCAATCAGCGGGATCTGGATTCGATGGGGACGGCCCTCGAGAAAATTGCCCAGGATTATGACAATTTCCCGGTTTCCATCGCCCAGTATCGTGTCGATCTGGAGGCGGAGCGGCTTCAATCCCTGCAAGACGTTTTTAAGAAGTCCGGAGGGCTCGGCAGTAAATGCAATTTTGTGATCAAAGTGGGTGTCCCTTTCCAGCAGATACTGGAAACCATCGCCGAACATCAAATCGATCTGGTCGTCATGGGAACCAAGGGCCGGACCAACCTCAGCGGCGTGTTGCTCGGTTCGACCGCCGAAAAGCTGTTCCGGCGGTGTCCTGTGCCGCTGCTCAGCGTAAGGATCGGTGAACAAAAGGGGAGATGAGGCAGTTTGCATCATGGGTGAGCAGAATGCATCACTTTGTTAACCAATAGATTTTAAAAGGAAATAAAAGCTTTTGGGATTCAGTTGGGGCGATATGCCGCAGTTTGGCGTCGGATTTTAAAACGGCATGGTGCAATTTGCATCACTTAAAATGTCTATAATATTAGCGTGTTAGAAGTTTTTAGGGGGATGTCGTTCAGACTGGCCTGCTTTGTGCTTTCATATGTGTTCAACGATCAGATGAAGATTTCAGATGATCATAACATTCATGGAAGGAGGCCCCCATGAACACGATCTCCCAAATCCGTCAAAATTCCCCCCAAGTCAATCCCATGCTTTCGGACCGATGCACCTGCAAAACGGGTAACCTGCATCCGGGAAAGGTTCCGGCCCGCCGGCATGCCATGGCCGCAGCGCCCAAATGCCACCATATGCTTAGTGGCCAGGTCAGCTACAAGCTCTGTTGGCAGGGCTACGACTGCGATACGTGCCCTTACGACCAGATGATGGAGGACGCCGGCCTCTTGCCGACCTCATCGCAGGCCCATTGTGAAAATGTTGCCGGGTTCGATGTGGCCCGAAATTACTACTACCACACCGGCCACACCTGGGCTCGGATTGAATATGGCGGACGGGTGCGAGTCGGGCTCGATGATTTCGCCCAGCGGCTGGTCGGGCCGCAGGAGAAGATCGAACTGCCGCGGTTGAGACAGCAGGTGAGGCAAAATGAACCCTTTGCGGTGTTGCGGCGAGGGAAAAAGTCGGTCGAATTGCGCAGCCCGGTCGATGGGACGGTTCTGGCCGTCAATACCAGGCTTCGTCAGCATGCCGACATCGCCAACGCCGATCCTTTTAACGACGGCTGGCTGGTGCTGGTCCAGCCCAACGCCTTGCATCACAATTTAAAAAGCCTGCTTTCCGGCACCGATAGCTTGGCCTGGATCGACGATCAGTCCAACCAGTTGAGCCTCATGGTCAACAAAACGACGAAGTATGCCTACGCTTTCGCCGGCGCCGAAGTGGTCCGGGATATCTGCGGGACCCTGCCGGAACTGGATTGGGACGAACTGGTCGAGCGATTTTTTCAATAGTCATATCCCGGGGGACACCTTCTGAATGCATGAAGCATCGGCGTCGGGCGCATCGCCCGGCGCCGCCGATTCCCCAAAAGCCGACCATTTATGAATTGCTGATGCCGAGATATTTCATTCTGCGGTACAGTAGCGTTCGGTGGATGCAGAGCATTTTGGCGGCCTGCGCTTTGTTGTTGTCACACGCCTTGAGCGCGGCCTGGATCGCTCGCTTTTCCGCATCGTTGATCGATTTCTTCAGAGAAGAGAAAACCGGCGCATGGGGCGGGCTGGTCTTATTCAGCAGGTGCAAAGGCAGATCGTGGGGCAGAATCGTATTGCCTTCTAAAGTGACCATTGTTCTTTGCAGGATATGGCGCAGTTCGCGGCTGTTGCCCGGCCAGTTATACGATTGTAAGATCCTTTCCGTCTCGGGGGCCAGGGCCGGAGATGGAATGGACCACTCTTCGGCCAGATCATCGATGAAATGACGGGCCTGTGGCAGGATGTCGTCCGGCCTTTCGCGCAATGGCGGTATGTAAAGATTGAAGACATTGAGCCGGTAGTAAAGGTCGGAACGAAAATGATTTTCTTCGACCATTCGTTCCAAATCCCGGTTTGTGGCGGCGATCAGCCTGAAGTCGGACTTGATCGTTTTCGTACCGCCGACCATGTCAAACTCCTTCTCTTCCAACGCCCTGAGTAACTTGGGCTGCATACTTTCCGGAAGATCTCCGATTTCATCCAGAAACAGCGTGCCTTGATGGGCCATGTGAAACTTGCCGGGTTTGCCGCTGGCCTTGGCGCCGGTGAAGGCCCCCTTTTCATATCCGAACAGTTCCGATTCCAACAGGTCTGCGGGTATGGCCGATGCATTGATCCGCACGAAGGGTTTCAGGCGACGGGCGCTCGCATTATGGATGGCCTGCGCAAAGAGTTCCTTGCCGCAGCCCGATTCGCCTGTGATGAGGACCGTCAGGTTGTTCGCGGCCGCTCGGTCCACCAGTCGAATCAGTCGCTCATGCGTGGCGCTCGCCCCGATAATGCTGTCTATGGTGTAACGCGTCTGGCGCAGGGAGCGCAGCTCTTTCTCATAGATTTCGACTTTGGATTCCAGGAATTTGAGCTTGTCGGCCAGGTTGTGGACATCCTGCAGGCAATGGAACATCACCAGGCCGAAAACGGCCAGCATGCGGCCGTCTTTGACGATGGGAATGCGCTGCACGACAATGCTCTCGCCGTTGATGATCATGGCCGCGTTGATCTCCGCCTTGCCGGTTTTGGCGACAATGTGCATGCGCGAAGTGGCAATGACCTCGGTGCAATGCCGGCCGATCTGTGCTTTTTGGTCCAATTCTAAAAAACGGGCATACGGCTTGTTGATGAAGACCACGTAGCCTTCAGGATCGGTGATGAGCACCCCGTTGGGAAATTGATCCAGGAAGAGGCCCACGGCAGAGGGGTCCTGGAACAAGCTGGCCATTGCAAGCCTTTCGGAATTTTTATCGGCCTTTTCGAGGCCGGCGGTATGGTCAGCGGTTGCAGGCATCTATCGGTTCTCGATGGATTTCGTCAATCGTTTGAACAATGAAGCAATTGATCGCCTGATAGGTATACCCTAATGCGCCGATGGGTCAAGTTGCCTGTCGAAAATGTCGGCTGCCAGGTTTTACCCGCGCGAACCCAACCGCAGGCCGCCATGGATAAAATAGACGTCCCCGGCCAGCGCCTCGTTGCGATAGAGTTCCAGAACCAGGGAAACCACTTCGTCAGGATCTATCAGACGTCCGATGGGCACATCGCTCAGAATTTTTTCCAAAGCCTTTTGATTCATCTCCTTGACCATGGGGGTCCCCACGTAACCCGGCGCCACGGCCACGCAGCGGATCTTGTCCGCCAAACCGCGACGGAAAAATTCGGCGGTGATCACTCTGGGGAACACGGACATGGCGGCTTTGGTCGAGGCGTAATTGATTTGCCCGGCGGTGCCCAGGGAGCCGGTCGATGAAATGACGCAGATCAGTCCCTTGCAGTCGTGATTGATCATCCGCTCGGCACACTCCCTAACCGTGAGAAAGACGCCGATCAGATTGATGTCGACCACCGACTTGAAGAGATCCAGGCTCATTTTGCCGCTGACCTTGCCCGTTTGCCGGTCGGTGGCCACCATCAAGCTGTCGCGGATGATGCCGGCAAAGGGGGCCACCAGGTGAATACCACCGAAGGCCGCGATGGCGGTATCGGCCAGCCGGGCGCAATCCGTTTCATCGGTGACATTGCAGATCACGGTCTCAACCCTGCCGCCGAGGGATGTGAGTTCCTGCCGGGTGCATTCCAGGGCGTCTGGGGCCACATCGGCCAATACCGCATTGCCGCCTTTTTCGATCCAGGTGCGGGCCAGCGCCTTTCCGATGCCACCGGCCGCTCCGGTAATGACCGCCACCTTATCGCGAATGTCGAGCATGTTGCCTCCTTTTTTTCAGTAGGTGATTCTGACCGCGCATCCGATCTGTGTCTCGATTCTGTGTCCGGATACCATGCAAGGCGGATGCCGCGAGTTGGACCCGATCCGGTTGGGCACCGTTTTTGCTGAAGGGGGTTCCATAAGGTTCATTTCTTTCCTTGGTGCTCTCCCTGGGTTGGCTCCGAACGGCCACGGGAGAATAACGCCATCCCCACCGGCCGAAGATAAAAAAGGAGATGCAGGCATGGATACAGACAAGCAGAACGGACAAGCGGGAGCAACCCATCCGATATTAAAGAATGTGCCCACCCAACCTTCGGGAAAAAGCAAGGTGGTTTCAGGACAGGATGCGGTCAATCTGATCCGCGATGGAGATACGATTGCCACCAGCGGGTTTGTCGGCACCGGATTTCCTGAACACATTGCCATTTGCCTGGAAGAGCGCTTTCTCGAATCCGGTGGACCGCGCGACCTGACCTTTGTCTATGCCGCCGGGCAGGGCGACGGCAAGGAACGGGGCCTGAATCACTGGGGACACCCCGGCATGGTCAAACGCGTAGTCGGTGGACATTGGGGGCTCGTGCCCAAGTTGCAGCAGATGGCCGTGGCCGGCACCATCGAGGCCTACAATTTTCCTCAGGGGGTCATCTCTCACCTCTATCGGGATATCGCCGCCGGCAAACCCGGTACCGTGACGCACGTGGGGCTTGGCACTTTCGTGGACCCGGATTTCGGCGGCGGCAAACTCAACGCCAAGACAACCGAGGACCTGGTCGAAAAGTTATCCCTCGCCGGTCGCAACTGGTTGTTCTATAGGGCATTTCCCATTCATGTGGCCATCCTTCGCGGTACTACGGCAGACCTGGAAGGCAACATCACCATGGAGAAAGAGGCGCTCACCCTGGACGGCTTGGCCATGGCCCAGGCAGCCAAAAACTCAGGCGGATTCGTCATCGTTCAGGTGGAGCGGGTGGCCGATTACGGCGCTTTGCGGGCCAGGGAGGTGGTCATCCCCGGCATCCTGGTGGATTGCGTGGTGGTGGCTGAGCCCGAGCGTCACTGGCAGACTTTCGGCACGCGCTACAATCCCTCGTTCAGCGGTGAAATCCGGGTCCCGCTGCAGTCGCTGCCGCCCATGAAGATGGGCGAGCGCAAGATCATCGCCCGGCGGGCCGCCTTCGAGTTGCAGGCCAACGACATCGTCAACCTGGGCATCGGGATGCCCGAAGGGGTGGCCGAGGTCGCCAACGAAGAACGTATCATGGACCTGCTGACCATGACGGCCGAGCCGGGCATCATCGGCGGGGTGCCGGCGGGTGGCCTGGATTTCGGTGCCGGCACCAATATCACCAGCTTGATTTTTCAGAACTGCCAGTTCGACTTCTATGACGGCGGCGGGCTGGACGTGGCGTTCCTGGGGCTGGCCCAGGCCGATCGCCAGGGCAATCTCAATGTGAGCAAGTTCGGCCCCCGGCTGGCCGGCGCGGGTGGCTTCATCAATATCAGCCAGAACGCCAAAAAGGTGGTGTTCGTGGGCACTTTTAGGGCCGGCGGGCTTGCCGTTTCGGTAGCTGACGGCCAGCTGACCGTTGTCCGCGAGGGCAAGTCCCGCAAATTCCTGGAACAGGTCGAACATCGCACCTACAGCGGGCAATACGCGGTGCAAAAAGGGCAATCGGCCGTCTACATTACGGAACGTTGCGTGTTCCGTCTTTCCGAAAAGGGCATGGTGTTGACTGAAATCGCTCCGGGTGTGGATCTGCAGCGAGATATTCTGGCGCAAATGGATTTCATGCCGGAGGTGGCCGACGACTTGCGCACCATGGATGCCCGCATTTTCCGCGAGGAACCCATGGGGCTGCGCGAAGAGATGGTGGTGTTGCCCCTGGCCAGTCGCCTGAGCTACGATCCTGCCACCAATCAATTCTTTGTCAACTTCGAGGCCCTCTCCATCAAACAGCGCCAGGACGTCGAAGAAATCCGGCAGCTGGTTGAAACCATGCTCACGCCGCTCCACAAGAAAGTCTACACCATCGTCAACTATGACAATTTTCATATCCGGCCGGACCTGGTGGAAGAGTACACGGCCATGGTGAGGTACCTGATGGACAAGTATTATGCGAAGGCCACACGCTTCACCACCAGTGCGTTCTTGCGCATGAAGCTGGGCGAAGCATTGGAGAAGCGGCAGGTCAAACCCCACATCTACGAGACCCGTAAACAAGCTCAGAAGGCGCTGAAAGAGTGATGCCCCCAGGCGGCTTACCATTGTCCTGCAG
>DHGT01000110.1:0-3769 GCA_002402905.1 Desulfatitalea sp. UBA4791
GGGCACCTCCATGGTGCCCCTTCTTAAACCGGACAATTCATGTGCTACAACTGCGGACATTCTATGTGTTCCCTACATGTTGCCACAAACCCCTTGACATATGTAGCCAGATGGATACAATGATGCCATGATCGAAATTCGTAAGACCGACAATTTCGCCAAATGGATCGATGGCTTACAGGATATTCGGGCGCGTGCTCGCATACTGGTTCGGATTGAAAGGCTAAAGGTTGGAAATCCGGGAGACGTTAAACCAATAGGTGAAGGAATATTGGAATTACGGATTGATTACGGCCCCGGTTATCGGGTGTATTTTAAAAGGATAGGACAAAAGATGATCATTCTTTTAGCTGGTGGTGACAAAAAAACTCAGCCTAAGGACATCAGAACCGCCATAAGCCTATCCCGTAATTTATAGGAGAGAATATCATGGCAAAGACAAAAACCTCTAAATATGATGTAGCTGAACACCTTCGCACCCCAGAGGACATGGCGGCATACCTTGAAGCCTGCCTGGAAGAAGCGAATGGCGACGCAGCGTTTATCGCCAAGGCCCTGGGGGATATTGCTAGAGCCAAGGGTATGACTCAAGTGGCTCGTGATGCAGGCTTGTCCCGTGAAAGCCTTTATAAAGCACTTTCTGGTGAACGTACTCCTGGGTTTGATACCATACTTAAGGTCGTCGGCGCACTTGGCTTAAAATTGCATGCGGAAGCTGTGCAGGTAAACACATAGATGGCCCAACATGCCACTGCTGCGGACTGGGTTCTTTCGCCGCAGAGTGGCGGGCGTTATGTGCTTCGAGAGACTACAATGTTTCAATCATTATGGAACTCTATGGGCCGTCTGTTTTCACTAAAGGACTGCTGAAATATAAACAGGGAAATTTTGTGGAGGCCCAAAATTTGATTTTAAAGGCTGGCCGATGGCAGACGCCGGGCGTTGGCATTAAAACTTGATTATCGGACCGAATGTGGTACTATATTCGGACTGGAGGATAAAAATATGAATATTACAAGTGACATCAAACCTGTTACATATTTGAAAACTCGTGCGGCAGATTTGCTCAATCAAATTAATGAAACACATCGTCCTGTTATAATTACGCAAAATGGAGAACCAAGGGCTATACTGCAAGACCCCAAGAGCTATCAAAATATGCGTAATGCTATCGGTATGTTGAAGCTCATTTCGGAGGGTGAAACTGATATTAGGGAAGGACGAGTGAAGTCGCAGGAAGATGTGTTCATTGAAATTGAAAATGATTTGAAAGCCAATCACCGATGAGCAAAAAATTTAAGGTTGACTGGCCTGCTGTAGCGCAACGTGATTTAAAACAAGTCATCGATTATATTGCCATTGATAGTTCTGGCAATGCCATGCAAATTTTAAAAAAAATCAAACAAAAAGTGTCGGATCTCTATACCATGCCTGATCGTGGTAGAATTGTACCCGAACTAAAAGAGCAAGGTATAAATACCTACCGCGAAATGATTATAGCTCCATGGAAAGTAATATATAGAATATCTGATTCGACCGTTTTTGTTTTATCGGTAATTGATTCAAGACGAAATGTAGAAGATATACTGCTCGAAAGATTCATTGAAAAATAGGCGATGCCAAACTCGCCACTCACACAGACTCGCAGGGGCGTACGCCTTTTGCTCTGGCATAGTTTGGTGTTGAATCCACGCTTACCAAAAGCCTGAGAATCCAACCAGGGCATTCAGTGATTCGCGAGTAGCATGCGCCCGCTGAGCGAGGCCGTTTCCTTTCGCTCTATTCCCGTCAGTGAAGGCAACGTTGTGTTGCAGAAAGGTCCTCCCCTTACGGAGTCGCAAACCGCTCGATCTCAGAATGGGTCGTTTGAATTCCATGTTGAGCGGCCGGCTTGACACGGAGGCAAAATGACATCAGAATTGTGCAATCGGGCAGCCTGCCGGTCACCTCTATCCAACGCGTGCACAGATGCTTTTTTCTGGGCCGGCGTCATGTTCCCCGGATGCCCGAAATCGTAATGACCTATAATACGCACTACTAATTCGCACGACCGTCGATATCACCGCAAACGCGCCGCCGTCCATCGACCATGCCGTCTCCGACGGTATAGGGGGCGCCGGCAGGAGGGGCGGCCGTACCACTGACGATGCCGCCATGGGAGGCACCACCCATGTTGAAACGAATCTTGGTCGGACTGGGCGGTACGCCGTTTACCAGCGTGGCCACCCAAATCGCAACGGAGCTGGCAAAGGCGCACCATGCGCAAACCACCGGAGTCACCGTGGTCAACAGCCGCAAGCTGGCCAAGCTTGGCCCTGTACCGCTTGGGGGCGACGCCTATGCCCAGCGCATGCGGGAAAAGAAGCAGGACGTCACCCAGGAGGGGATCGAGTCGGCCATCGCGGCATTCAAGACGCATTGTGCCGATCAGAATGTGGTCTGCCGCCGCATCATGCACGAAGAGAGCGATCCTTTTACGGCCATGATCTCCGAATCCCGCTACCACGACATGATCATCTTCGGCATGCGCAGCATCTTCGACTATGGCTTTACCGAGGATCCGGACAAGGCCATCATCAAACTGCTCAGCCAGGGGGTGCGTCCGATTTTGGCGGTGGCCGACACCTACCGGCCGATCAGGAAAGCGCTGATCGCCTACAGCGGCAGCATGGAATCGGCCAAGGCCATTCGCCACTTTCTCCATCTGAATCCCTGGCCAGGCATCCGTCTTCACATCGTCCATTTCTACAAAGGGTCGCCCAGGGAGCCCTTCCTGCTCCAGGATGCGGCCGATTTCTGCCAGGCCCATGGTTTCGAAGCCCAGACCGACGCAGTCGACGGCCATGCCCGCACGGAATTGCTGGCGTTCGCCCGTGAGACGGGTGCCGACTTGATCGTCATGGGCAACAGCGCGCGCAATGTCCTGTTGCGGCAGTTGCTCGGCGATACGGTGCTGGAAACCATCAAGTCGGCCGACCGGCCCCTTTTCCTGTCCCAGTAGGGTGGCCATGGCGCTCACGGATAGCCCGCCGCACGGGGCGGGATGCAGCACCATCGCACTGGTGTCGTCGCTCTTGCCGCTGTTCCTGTTTGCCGGCCTGTGCGTGGCGTGGCCGGCCGTGGTCGAGGGTCATGTGTATGAGGTGCAATGGCCGTGGATGGCCGCCCTGGACCTCGACCTGCGGTTTCGGCTCGACGGGCTGGGCCTGCTGTTCGGGCTGATCGTCACCGGTGCCGGTTTTTTCGTCTCCCTCTATGCTGCCGCCTACATGGCCGGCCATCCGCACATCGGCCGCTTTTACTTTTTCCTGCACGCCTTCATGATCGCCATGCTGGGCATCGTCATGGCGGACAATCTGCTGCTCCTGTTCGTCTTTTGGGAGCTGACCACCATTTTTTCCTACCTGCTGATCGGATTCGACCACACCTCCGCCGCGGCCCGGGACAATGCCCGCCAGGCCCTGCTCGTGACCGGGGCCGGGGGCCTGGCCCTGCTCGTCGGCACCGTCCTGCTCAAGGCGGCCGGCGGCTCCTACACGATCAGCGAGTGGCTGGACGCGGGCGACACCATCCGAGGGCATGCCCTCTATCCGGCGATCTGCGGCGCGGTGCTGCTCGGCGCGTTGACCAAATCGGCCCAGTTTCCCTTCCATTTCTGGCTGCCCAATGCCATGAGCGCCCCGACGCCCATCAGCGCCTTTCTGCACGCCGCCACCATGGTCAAGGCCGGCATCTATCTGTTGATGCGGTTTCATCCGCTGCTCGGCGG
>DHGT01000110.1:3824-9185 GCA_002402905.1 Desulfatitalea sp. UBA4791
ACGACCATCATGGCCCTGGGGGTGCTGACCCTGTTCATGGGCGGCCGCACCACGCCCACCCTGACTGCGGCGGCCACCTTCCTGCTGGTCCACGCCCTGTACAAAGCCGCCCTGTTTCTGGCCGTGGGCAGCATCGATCACGAAACCGGCACCCGCCGGCTCGACCGGCTCGGCGGGCTGTGGCGGGCGATGCCGTTGACCGCCCTGGCCGTGGGCGCGGCCGCCATGTCCATGGCCGGGTTTCCGCTGTTCTTCGGCTTCATCGGCAAAGAGATCATGTACCAGGGCGCGTTGAGCGAGGAGATCTTCCGGCCCTTCGCCACGGCGTCCGCCTTGCTGGCCAACGCCCTGATGACCGCGGTGGCCGGGATCATCTTCATGGGGCCCTTTGCCGGCCGGCCGCCGGCGGGCATGGGAACCGTGTGCGAGGCACCCTGGAACATGCGCCTGGGGCCGGCCGTGATGGGGGTGTTGGGCATCGTCTTCGGCATCTTTCCGGGCTGGGTCGGACACCACCTGATCGCACCGGCCGTGCACGCCATCCATCCGGTCGACGACCCCATCGACCTGGCCATGTTTCACGGGTTCAACGCGCCCTTGCTCCTCAGCGTCATCACCCTCACCCTGGGCGGGTTGATCTACCTGTGGCGCGGCCCGGTGCGGGCGCTGGTGGGCGGAGGAATGGATCGCATGCCACTGACGGCCCAGGGCATTTACCAGGGGGGGCTGGAGTTGTTTCTCAAGGCGGCCGACCGGATCACCGTCACCTTGCAGAACGGCTCCCTGCACCGATACCTGCTGGTGGTCGCCCTGAGCATGATCGCGGCCGTGGGCTGGCCCTGGATCGGACGGATGGGGGCGTCGCTGCGGCTACCGGCCGCAATCGGCCTCGACCAGGCGGGGGCCATCGGGCTGGTCTGTTTCATCGCCCTCGCCACGGTGGCGGTGCTGGCCGCCAGGCACCGTCTGGCCGCCATTGCCGGCTTGGGCGGCGCTGTCTGGATGGCGCCGCTGCCGTCTGCGCGGGCCTGCTGGTCGCTTCCCTGTTGATGGGCATCGTCGATCTGCCCCTGGATCGCGGGCTGACCGCATTCTTCGAAGCCCGGAGCTATGTCGAGGCCCATGGCCGCAACATCGTCAACGTGATCCTGGTCGACTTCAGGAGCCTGGATACCCTGGGCGAGATCACCGTCGTGGTGCTGGCCGCCTGGGCCGCGGTCGCCCTGATTCGCAAACGCACGACCACCGGGGCAACGGAGCGATCGATGCGGTCGGTGATCCTGAAGAGCGCCACCCGCCTGATGGTGGGCGTGATCCTGATCTTCGCGGTCTACCTGCTGCTGGTCGGTCACCATCGGCCCGGCGGCGGGTTCGCCGGCGCCCTGGTGGCCGGCACCGCCTTCGCGCTGTTCGCCATGGCCGAGGGGCCCGGACGGGTGCGCCACGCCATTCGCTGGCGGCCTTCGATCATTGCCGCGGCCGGGTTGGCCATTGCCGCGGCATCCGGGATGGTGGCCACCTTCATGCAAGCCCCCCTGCTCACCGGCATCTGGTGGAACTTGGGAAAGAACGCGGCCGTGGGCACGCCGTTGATCTTCGACATCGGTGTCTTCCTGGCCGTTCTGGGCGCCATTCTCTCCGTACTCCTGGCCCTGGAGGAGGATTGATATGGAAACCGTGCTCGCCGGCCTGGTCGGCCTGTTGTTCGCCGCCGCGATTTACCTGATGCTCTCGGGCGTGCTGGTCCGCTTCGTATTCGGATTCGTGCTCATCGGCAACGCTATCAACCTGCTCATCTTCGCCGCCGGCCGGATGGCCCACACCCGGCCACCCCTGATTCCCGATGGCCAGGCCGCACTGACCGCGCCGGCGGCCAACGCACTGCCCCAGGCCCTGATTCTGACCGCCATCGTCATCGGGTTCGCTATGATCACCTTTCTGCTGGTGCTGCTCTACCGCACCTACAGCCAGACCGGCACCCTGGACGCCGATGACGACGCGTTCCTCGAAGAGACCGGCCGGGTGGTCCCGGGCTATGATGAGGCCTGCGTCGCCGATGTCGATGCCGATGCGGAGGTGGGCCCATGATTCTCCTGCCGGCACTGCCCATCCTGCTGCCCCTGGCCGTGGCCATTCTCCTCGTCTTTTTCAGGGGCGACCCGCGACGCGCCCAGGCCGTCGCCATGGCGGGCGCCGTCGGCCACCTGGCCGCGGCCGCGGCGCTCATGGTCGAAGTGGTGCGCAACGAGGTTCTGGTGCTGTGGGTGGGTAACTGGTCGGCACCGTTCGGTATCTGCCTGGCCGCGGATATGCTGAGCGCGGTCATGGTGCTGATCACCGCCGTCATCCATACGGCCGTGACCGTCTATGCCCGCCGGGACATCGATGCGCCCCAGGTGCGCGCCGGATTTTATCCATTCATGCAGGTGCTGGCCGCAGGGGTGTGCGGGGCGTTTCTCACCGGCGACCTGTTCAATCTCTATGTCTGGTTCGAGGTGATGCTCATGGCCAGCTTCGGGTTGCTGGTGATGGGCCCCAAACCCGGACGGCTGGCCGGCGCGGTCAAATATGTGACCCTCAATCTTCTGGCCAC
Organism: Desulfatitalea sp. UBA4791; assembly: GCA_002402905.1. GTDB lineage: Bacteria > Desulfobacterota > Desulfobacteria > Desulfobacterales > Desulfosarcinaceae > Desulfatitalea. Next base: position 6,418 of record DHGT01000110.1, read on the forward strand.
GCTCTTTTTCATCACCGCCATCGGTTTGATCTACGGAATGACCGGCACCCTCAACATGGCCGATCTGCACGCCAAGGCGGCTGCCGTGGAGAATCGGGCCCTGCTCACCGCGGCGGCCATGCTCCTGATGACCGCCTTAGGCATCAAGGCGGCCCTGTTCCCGGTTTTCTTCTGGCTGCCGGCCGCCTACCACACCCTGTCGGTGCCCGTCTCCGCCTTCTTTGCCGGCATGCTGACCAAGGTGGGGGTCTACGCCCTGATCCGCATGTTCACCCTGGTCTTCTCCGGTGTGGATCTGGCCCTCGATGTGCTGCTGGTGATCGCCGCGCTGACCATGCTGTTCGGGGTGGTGGGCGCCGCCTCGCAAATGGAGATGCGCCGCATTCTCGGGTTTCACATCATCAGCCAGGTCGGCTACATGGTGCTGGGACTGGCCTTGCTGACCCCGCTGGCTCTGGCCGCGGCGATCGTCTACCTGGTGCACCACATCATCGTCAAAGCCAATCTCTACCTGGTCAGCGGCCTGGTCCGCCAGGCCGGCGGCAGCTTCAGCCTCAATCGGGTCGGGGGGCTCTATGCTTCCCACGGCCTGCTGGCCATCGGCTTTTTCATACCCGCCTTCAGCCTGGCCGGCTTTCCGCCTCTGTCCGGCTTCTGGGCCAAGTTCTTGATCATCCGGGCCAGCATCGAGAGCGGGCAGTATCTGCTGGCCGTTGTGGCCGCCGTGGTGGGGCTGCTGACGATCTTTTCCATGGTCAAGATATGGTCCGAGGCGTTCTGGAAAGCGGCGCCGGCCGAGGTCGACCCGTCCTGTGTCCATCCCCATCTTTCGGCCTGGATGCTGGGGCCGGTGCTGGCGCTGGCCCTGGTGACCGTGGCGCTGGGGATTTTCATGGGGCCGGTCATCGATTTTTCCATGGCGGCCGCGGAGCAGCTGCTCGATCCCCAGGCCTATATCCGCGCCGTTCTGGGAGGGATGCCATGACGCTATTGGCCCTCAACATCGTATTTGCCGCCGTGTTCACCACGCTGCTGGGAAGCGGCCATATCGGCGTTTTCCTGTTCGGATTCGCCCTGGGATATGTCGTCCTCTGGCTCTCCAAGCCCCTGTACCCGGACAGCGGCTATTTCCAGAAGACGCCCAAGACGATCCTGCTGGCCGTATTTTTTCTTAAAGAACTGGTGGTCTCCAGTCTGCGCGTGCTTTGGGAGGTGATCACCCCCTGGCAGATCAACCGGCCGGGAATTATCGGCGTGCCCCTGGAGGCCCGCACCGACCTGGAGATTTTTATCGTGGCCAATCTGATTTCCCTTACGCCCGGCACCCTGAGCGTGGATCTGTCCGAAGACCGGCGAACGCTTTACGTGCATGTCATGTTTCTCGAAGATGTCGCGCGAACCCGGGCGGAGATCAAAGACGGCCTGGAACGGCGCGTGCTGGAGGTGACGCGGTCATGATGACGGGATCTCTCTTTTTCGAATATGCCGGCCGGACGGCCCTTGGCTTGCTCATGGCGGCCATGGCCCTGGCCCTCTGGCGCCTGGTCCGGGGGCCGGCCGCCGCCGATCGTGTCGTGGCCCTGGATCTGCTCTCCGTGCTGGTGGTGGCTTTCCTCGTAGCGGTTTCCACCATCACCGGCGAGAGCAGCTACCTGGACGTGGCCATCGCCTACGCCTGCATCGCCTTCCTGGGCACCGTGGCCCTGGCCCGGTTCATCGTGCGCGCCGCCCAGCGCCGGGCGGATGCCGACCAGGGGGAAAACGACCATGATTGATGTGTGGACCGGCCTGCTCATGCTGATCGGCAGCGGCTTTTGCCTGGTGGCGGCAGTGGGTATCGTGCGCCTGCCCGACACCCTCACCCGCATGCATGCCGCCACCAAGGCCGGAACCCTGGGCGCCGGTCTGCTCATCGGCGCGGAAGCCCTTTTTTACAGCGACCTGGGCATCTCCCTGCGCGCGATCACCATGGTCGCGCTGCTGCTGCTCACCGCGCCGGTGGCCGCCCATCTCATCGGCCGGGCGTCGTATCGCAGCGGCGTGACGCCCTCCGATCGGCTCTGGGTCGACGAGTTGAAGCGGGATAACGACGAGCGGTCGGCCTCGGATCGAGGCGGTTCATCATCTATCCCAGGGGATTAGTAATCTTCGAATGGCTGCAGCCCATAAGCCAGCCTGGCCTGGTTGCAGGCGTCGTTATGGCAGTGAACATCCCAGCCGGGAAGAAAATTTCTGCAGGTCGAAGGCCTGCTTGAATAGATGGCGCAGGTGACACATCGGCCCACGCTTCCCTGCAAGGCCTCGCAGCGCTTGAAGAAACCGTGGGTCCCTTTCATGGCGCTGTGCGTCGCGTCGATGGAAAGGACCAAAGCCAGAGGCACCATGCCTCCCTCCTGATTGTCCACCTCGGCGGAGAGAAAAGCGACCCTGTAAAAGGCGCAACAGGCGCCGCACGTCAAACATCGATTGTTTTCCAAAGAGGTGGCCGATCTCAGTTGGGGGGCATCCATTTGCCTCCATCCCGCATGGGCTGGAAACACACGGACACTATGTGTTTACTTCTCTTTGCTGCATAAACCGGACCCATAATTTTTACATTGAAATACAGACGGTTGAAAAATATGAAGCCGTTGGAACCGGATCTATGAGTTCTTCTTTCCAGGGCATACGCACCCTGACGTCTCCTCCTCGCTTTACCACCGGCACCACCCGGGCCGGGTCTAACGACTATCAGTCAGTTAGATTCGCTGCTAGATTCGCTGCGTTGC
>DHGT01000053.1:0-14217 GCA_002402905.1 Desulfatitalea sp. UBA4791
AATCGGACGGCTCTCGGCCATTGTGGCCGAGAGTTTGCGATTTTGTTTCGACGTGGTGGCCAAGGATACCCTTGCCGATGGCGCGGAGCTGGCCATCGAAGAGGTGACTGTCAATGCGTGCTGCCAGGATTGCGGTCACCAGTGGAACGTGGACCAACCGGTCTTCGTATGCCCGGCCTGCAACAGCGGCCATATCGAACTGTTGTCCGGCCGGGAGTTGAACATCGAGTCGATCGAGATCGAAGAAGAGGATGATGCCGATGCTGACCAAGGATAAGACCCTGATCTACCGCCACCACCATGAGGGCCATGGGCCTCATCACCATCCCCACTCCCACGATAAACCCGGCATGGAGACCCGCGCCTCGGGCGGACGCGAGATCAAGGTGGTGCGCCGCGTACTGGATGCCAACGACATGATGGCGGCCCGCAATCGCGAGTTGTTCGGGGACCACGGCGTCTTCGTGCTCAACATGATGAGCTCGCCCGGTTCGGGCAAGACCACGATTTTACAGCAGACCCTGGCACGGTTGATGCCCGGGCTGCGCTGTGCGGTGATCGTGGGCGATATCTGCACCACCCAGGATGCAGACCGCCTGGCCGCCTCGGGTGCGCCCGTGGTGCAGATCAACACCGACGAATTCGGGGGCGACTGCCACCTGGCCGCCCACGTCATCGAGCGCGCGCTCGGCGGCATCGACCTGCATGGGCTCGATCTGCTGATCGTGGAGAATATCGGCAACCTGGTCTGTCCGGCCGAATTCGATATCGGCGAGGACAAACGCGTGGTGGTGCTGTCGGTGACCGAAGGCGAAGACAAACCGGCCAAATATCCGCTCATGTTCCGGGAGTGCGATGCCATGCTGCTCAACAAGATCGACCTGCTGCCCTACCTGGACTACGATCTGGGCAAGACCTTGGAAAGCGTGGCCCAGATCCATCCCGGCATGCCGGTCTATCAACTCTCTGCAAAAAGCGGCGAGGGATTCGACGGCTGGATCGATTGGCTGAAAGGCCAGGTGGCGGCCAAGAAAAGCAAATAGCGCCGCTACACCGTCGTCCGACACACCCCGGCCGGTTGGTTCCAGAACGGCGACATCTTGCGTAACCGGTCGATGATGGGCGGTAATTTTTCGATGACCAGATCGATCTCATCCTGGGTATTGTAAACGCTCAGGCTGAAGCGGATCGAGCCATGGGCCGCCGTGAAAGGCACATCCATGGCCCGCAGCACATGAGAAGGTTCCAGCGAGCCCGAGGTGCAGGCCGATCCCGACGAGGCACAGATGCCGAACTCGTCGAGCATGAGCAGGATCGATTCACCTTCCACGAACTCGAAGGCGATGCTGCTGGTGTTGGGCAGCCGCCTGTCCGGGTCGCCGTTGACGATGGCATTGGGGATGGCCTGGATCAGGCCGTTCTCCAGCCGGTCGCGAAGGGCCTTGACCCGGGTGTTTTCCTCTTCCATCTTGGCTGCGGCCAACTCGGCCGCCTTGCCCAGCCCCACGATGGCCGCGACGTTTTCGGTACCGCCCCTGCGGCCGTGCTCCTGGTGACCACCCAGCAGGAATGGGGCGAACTTGGTTCCCTTGCGGACATACAGGGCGCCCACGCCCTTGGGGGCATGCAGCTTGTGGCCGGACAGCGCCAGCATGGCAATGTCGTTTTCCCCCATGTTGATGGGCAGCTTTCCCACGGCCTGTACCGCATCGGTGTGAAACACGGCGCCGCGCGTGCGCACCCGTTCGGCCACCTCTTCCACCGGGAAGATGACACCGGTTTCGTTGTTGGCCCACATGAGGGTGACGATGGCCGTTTCGTCGTCGAGTTTGGAATAGAGCGCATCGACATCCAACAGCCCTTTTTTATCCACCGGCACAGAGGAAACCCGATAGCCGTTTCGCGCCAGATATTCGCACAGATTCTTGACCGCGGGGTGCTCCACGTTGGAGGTGATGACATGACGCTTGCCGGGATTGGCGCGCAGGGCGGCCCAGATGGCGGTGCTGTCGCTCTCGGTGCCGCACGAGGTGAAGACGATCTCTTCGGCCTGGGCGCCGATCAGATCGGCCACCTTGGCGCGCGCCTCCTTGATTTTCATGGCCACGTTGCCGCCGAAGGTGTGCATGCTCGAAGGGTTGCCGTAAAATTGGGAAAAATAGGGCAGCATCTCTTGGACCACCTCGGGCGCCACCTGAGTGGTCGCATTGTTGTCCAGGTAAATCGGCTTCATGCATCCACCTCCTCGACGACCAGTTCCTTGGCCACCAGCTCCTTGAGCTTGGTTTCAACGTAGTCCTTGAGGGTGATCTGGGACATGGCGCAGGATGCGCAGCGCCCCTTGAGTTTGACCACCACCCGGTTGCCGTCCACGTCGATCAGTTGAATGTCGCCGCCATCCTGCATCAGGGCCGGTTTGATCTCGCGCTCCAAAGTTTCCTCGATGAGCTTGATTTTCTGAATATTGGTCAGCGGTTTGGGTTTGGCCGGTTTGTCCACTTGAGCGCCGTTGACCCGATCGATGATCTCCTGGATGCTGTCGTGGCATTTGCCGCAGCCGCCGCCCGCCTTAATGTAGTTGGTGATATCTTCTATGGTCTTCAGCCGGTGGTCGGTGACGGCGCTTTCGATCTGCAGGTCGGTCACGCCGAAGCATTCGCAAACGATGTTGCCGGGCTTTTTCTGTTCGGGGGTGCCGCGGTAACAGGCAATGGCCTTTTCCAGGGCCTCCTGTCCCATGACCGAGCAGTGCATCTTTTCCTTGGGCAATCCTCCCAGATATTCGGCGATATGGTCGTTGGTGAGCTGCTCGGCCTCTTCGACGGTCTTTCCCATGAGCAGTTCGGTGAGCGCCGATGCCGAGGCAATGGCGCTGGCGCAGCCGAAGGTCTTGAATTTGGCGTCCGTGATCCGGCCGTTGTCGTCTACCTTGAAGGTCAGCTTGAGCGCATCGCCACAGGCCATGGAGCCAACCTCGCCGACGCCGTCGGCATTTTCAACCTCGCCCACGTTGCGTGGGTTGAGGAAGTGTTCTTTGACTTTATCGGTATATTCCCACATATCATCCTCCCGGGTCACCTTATGGCAACATCCTGATCTGCTTGCATAAGCGGCTATGTTCTGGTGCGCATTGCTGTCATAATAAGCATCTTTTTGCCGATGCAAAGCGAAGGGGCCGGGTTTGCATGCAGGTGAGCGGCGTGAAAGGGCCGGATGGTGCCTATCTTGATGTTGACAACATGGCTTGCGACGATGGTATGCTGATTCAGCAGGAGGGGGTGACGCCATGGAGATACGGAAATCATCGTTTGCCGGAAGCTGGTACCCGAGCCAGGCAGCGGCGTGTGACAGGGAGATATCTCAATTTTTATCAGGTGTCACCGAATCCCAAACGGCCCAAGCGTCCTGGATCGCCGGTATCGTGCCCCACGCCGGATGGTACTATAGCGGGGCCGTCGCCTGCCGGGTGATCCACCATCTCAAATCGATCGATCCCGCCGATGCCATCGACCTGGTGGTGATTTTCGGCATGCATCTGCATCCCGGATCGGCCAACTACATGATGGCCACCGGTGCCTGGGAAACCCCCTTCGGACCGTTGCCCGTGGCAGAAGAGCTGGCCCGAGCGCTTCAGGAACGTTTTGATTTCCAGATCGAAACCCCCACCCGTTTCATCCAGGACAACACCATCGAATTGCAGCTGCCGTTCGTCAAAAGGCTCCTGGACCCCGCCGCCGTGCTGGCCATCGGCGTGCCGCCCGCCGAAGCCTCCCTGGATATCGGGCGGGCCGTGGTGGATTGGGCGCGGGCCAACGATCGGCGGTTGAGAATCGTCGGCTCCACCGATCTGACCCATTATGGGCCCAATTACGGCTTTGCCCCCAAAGGCACCGGTCCCGGGGCCGTGCGTTGGGTGCGCGACCAGAATGACCGCGAGGTGATCGACGCCATGCTGGCCCTCGATCCGGAAATGGTCATCTCCGTCGGCTTGCGTCATCAGAATGCCTGTTGCGCAGGGGCGGCGGCAACCGCCATCGCAGCCGCCAAACATGCCGGCGCTACCCGTTCCCAGACCATTGCCTATGCCACCAGCTACGACAAAAGTCCGGGTGAAAGTTTTGTGGGCTATGCCGGGGTGGTGTTCGGGTAGGTCAATCCAACGAATTCACTCGACAATCGACCCTCAGTGTTCCCGTTCGCCAATCACCGCGACCTTCCCTTTTTCCGGCCGCCGGTTTGCAAAACCCATATAAATATTTAATATTTGCCAATGACGGGCCGATAAGGCCATTGATGACATGACCACCGGCTTTGCCGGAAGTTGTCACGCGTCTACCGGAAGTCCGGCTGGACGATTATCCAAATTGTAATAGGTGTACGCCATGAACCTCTTGGACTATGTGCGCCGGTTGTTCGCTAAACAGAATAAGAACCAACGGCTTGAATATATAAAAGAATACACACCTGAAAGCATTTTCCGGAGCGGAGACGCACTGGAGGGCCAGGCCCCGAGCGCTGCGCTCAAACCCATGCAGGCACCCCCTGCGACCCATGAAGTGCCTTCGATTGCCTTTTCGGACCAAGTCGATTTGGAAGCCTATGTCGAGGGCCTGAACGTTTCCAGCGCGGTGATCGAGGGCTGGATTTCGGCCGGCGTTCTGCTGCCCGAAGAGACCCGCGTGGCCGTCCAGATGATCCGTCTGATGCAGCAGAAGGGCAGATCGGACGCCAACTGATTTTTTTCAGAGGGGCCTAAAGTTTCCCCGTTGAACGACGATAGTATGCGACAGAGGCTTCGCGGGGGAGCCTCTAAGATATATGTCACATATATCTTCCTTTAGCCGGCGGGGCGGCTGCGGCAGCCGCCCCGTTCTTTTTCCTTCGGACGCCGATGCACGGATTTCCCTTTTAAATCTTTTTGATGCATTCGGTTTGTTTTTTAAATTGGCGCATGGGTTCATGTCGCCTTTTGATCGAGTCTGCCCGGGGTTGATGTATGCCGTCCAGTTGCTGGCACCAAAAATTCATCGTTTCCAAACGTGCTCTGCTATTGGGGATCACGATGATCCTGTTGGCTATCATTTTTTGATGCGCAAAGGGTCAATCGCAAAGAGGCTATCGAGAACTGGATCATTCCAGAGATCCATCACCAGGTGAACGCCATAAACGCCTACCGGGCCTCGGGCGCAAGCCTTGCCCGCTCGGCGACTTTATCCACCGATGCCCGGCGGATTGCCGCTGCTTGGACGGCTTATGCCACCGGGGATCTGAGCGATTTGCAGGAGGACACGCAGAGCCGTTCACTCGTCGGGGAGAATGAAAGCGAATTCGAGCGCACTCTTGCCGCAGGGGCGACGGTCGGGCCGCTGCTGACGACCGCCTGGGGTCAGGGCAGCCCTTACAATCTCATGACACCCGACGACAGCTGCGATGGTGGGCATACCGTGACCGGCTGTGTGGCTACGGCCTGGGCCCAACTGTTGCGCTATTGGGCGTGGCCCATTCAAGGCGCCGGCAGCCACGAATATACATGGACGCGCCAGACATTGGATCCCGATACTCTGGACCCTTTGACTGAGACCTTGTCGGCGAATTTCGAAGTGAACTATGGGTGGGACCTGATGCCCGACCTGCTTTCCCAAGAGAGCAGTGAAGCGGAGAAAGATGCCGTTTCACAGTTGATGTACCACATGGGCGTGGCCGCCGAGATGGCTTATGGATGTGACGGATCGGGCAGCAATGCCTGGGCGGATGATATCCTGGGGGTCTATTTCAACTACAAGCCCGATACATTGCTCTATATCAATCGCGCGACTCCGCATTTCAGACGAATTCGAAACAGGGGAGTACAATTGGGACGCCAACAATCAGCACATCGTCATCGGCATCGAACCGGACAATGCCCCACCAGTGGTCGAAGCCGGTGACCTCCAGGTCGTCGAGGAGGCCACCCTGGTGCAGTTGAGCGGCACTGCCGTCGATCCCGAAGGCGTCGGCATCAATGGTTACACGTGGCGCCAAGTCAGCGGCCCGGCGGTGACCTTGTCGTCACCCGATACAACCGATCCTGCCTTTACCGCCCCCGACGTGCACGCGGAGACCGACCTGGTGTTTCAATTGCGGGCCGACGATGCCAATCGGGCATTTGCCACAGACACCTGCACGGTCACGGTCCGCAATACGGACGGCTCCACCGCGCCCGACCCTCCGGCAACCCACCTCGATTCCAGCGGGGGTGGCGGCGGGGGTGGCGGCTGTTTTGTCTCGAACCTATCTCCTTTCGGTGTCCTTCCCTGACTTTGGTGGTGCCGGCAGCGATGCGGTTTCAGGAGAAAATGGGGATTGATCTGGACTCGTTCCCATGTCATAAATAGCCCCATGATGAAAACTGCGCCACATTGCCCACTTTCGGATCACCGCCACCGCGTCATCAGCTACCTGAGGGTTTCGGTCACGGATCGCTGCAATTTGAGATGCCGCTACTGCATGACCAGCCATACCCGCTGGCTGCCCAAAGGGCACATCCTCACCTTGGAAGAGATCCATCGCATGGTGCGTATCGCAGTAGGGCTGGGGATCACCAAGGTCCGCCTGACCGGCGGAGAGCCATTGTATCGCAAGGGCATCGTCGGGCTCGTCCAAAAGTTGGCCGCCGAACCCGGCATCGAAGACCTCTCCATGACCACCAACGGCACGTTGCTGGCCGAAAAGGCGTCGGCCTTGAAGGCGGCCGGTTTGAAACGGATCAACATCAGCCTCGACACCACGGATCCACAGGGTTTCGCGGAATTGACCGGCCGGGACCTGTTTTCCGCCGTCTGGCAGGGGATCATGACGGCCCGGGAGGTCGGCTTTACGCCGATTAAAATCAACGCCGTGGTCCTGCGCGGCTGCAACGACGATCAGATCGAAGCCCTGGCCGACCTGAGCCGCCGCTATCCGTTTCACGTGCGTTTCATTGAATATATGCCCATCGCCACCGATCCTCACGAGGCGGAACATTTTTTCTTCCCGATCACCGAAATCGCCCAGCGTTTGGAAAAGATGGGACGACTGTTGCCTGTGGCGCACGAGAGACTCGACGGGCCGGCCCAGCGCTATCGTTTTGCCGATGCGCCGGGTGAAATCGGCCTGATCGGCTCGATGAGTTCCCATTTTTGCGATACCTGCAACCGCATGCGATTGACGGCCGACGGCCACCTGCGGCCGTGCCTGCTGTCCGACGAAGAGGTCAATGTCATCGATGCCTTGCGCCAGGGGGCCGGGGACGAGGAGATCGCCGCCATCTATGCCCGGGCCGTGGCCATGAAAAAAGGCCACCACCGGCTCAGTTTTACCGGCGATTGTTCGTTGCGGACCAAGATGGCCAGCATTGGAGGATAGGGCCGGTGCCTTCAGGCCGGGATAATACCAACTGCAGTGCCGTTATTCTGGCCGGCGGGCTCAACACGCGCATGGGGGGCCGCAACAAGGCGTTCATCGAGATCGGCGGCCAAACCATCCTGGACCGCTTGCTGGGCACCCTGACCCCTTTTTTTACCCGCATCCTCCTGGTGACCCGTCAGCCGGAGCTATACGCGGTCCTGCCCCTGCGTGTCGTGCAGGATGTGTACACGGCGCGATCCTCCCTGACCGGCATCCATGCCGGCCTGACCCATATCGAAACCGATCATGCATTGATGCTCCCCTGCGACGCCCCCTTCGTCCAGCCCGCTTTGATCCGGCTGCTGCTCGATGCCGTCGAACCCGGAATCGATGCCGTCGTGCCGCGGATCGGCGGCTACTACGAGCCACTGTGTGCCGTCTATTCCCGCCGCTGCATCGCGCCCATCGAAGCCCAGCTGGAAAACAGCGTGTACAAGATCACGCGGTTTTTCGATGAGATCCGGGTCAGGACGCTCTCCGAAGAGCAGATTCGTGCCGTGGATCCGGACCTGCGTTCCTTTCTCAACGTCAATAACGCCGATGCCCTGCAGGCGATCCTGGCCCAAGGCTGTGATCGCGGCAGCGGCGAATAGTGGTCGGTTGGACCTGCGTCTATTTTAAGCGGCCGGCTTTCTCAGAAATCGCGCTTCGATGAAATCGGCGACGGCCTGAACGTCGTCGATGGGCAGGCAGGGCACGCCGAGGTCGATGGCAATGTCCGAGACCACGGCGATCAGGTGGGGGGACGACCCCTTGGTGTGCCATGGGCTGCGATGGGCAGTGCTGCGGAACAGCTCGATCTTGGGCATGTCGCTCTGCTTGTATCCTTCGGCGATCACCAGGTCCCGGTCCTCGAAGAAGCGCTCGACGATATCCTTCAGACGCATCTCCTCGTCCAGATCCTTGACCATGGCGATTTTACGCGCCGAGGAGATGACCACGGTGGCGGCGCCGGCCTGCTTGTGGCGCCACGAGTCTTTGCCCTCATGGTCGATATCGAACCCATGCGCATCGTGTTTGACGGTTCCCAAGCGGTAGCCCCGGCGGCTCAATTCGGGGATCAGTTTCTCCAGCAGGGTGGTTTTTCCGGAATCCTTTTTGCTGACGAGGCAGACGATGGGGGGCATGTGTCTCTCCTGTGGGTGAGGTTGATGGCACCCCTTATCACAATCCCGACTTGATCACCAGGTCGGCGATCGGCCCCCTGGAGCGTTCCCCTTTGAGCACGATGTGGGCGTAAATGCGGCTGCCTTTGAATTTATGGTCAAAGGAGCTCATTTCTCAATCAATCTTGCCTTAAATGATTCGGGCAGTTGTGATATAGGCTCATTTTTCCGTCCGTCCCGTACGGTTGGTGAAGCGCTTCAATAGTTACCTATTTATGGTTTGAATGGATCGTCGATGTTCTGGACCCGCATGAAACCCTACCGTGGTCGGCTGTTGCTGGCAATGCTCAGCGGCATCCTGCTGACAGCGGCCTTTCCTAAAATCGATCAGGGCTGGATCGCCTGGTTCGCTCTGGTGCCGCTGCTGTTGGCGTTGCGCACAACCGGCGGCCGCGCCGGTTTTTGGCTGGGGATGGCCGCCGGCATGGTCCACTATCTTGGCTTGATCTACTGGACCGCCTATACCATGCACCTTTACGGGCGGCTCCCGTGGATTCAGTCCGTGCTGGTCCTGCTGCTGTTTGCCGCGGTCCTCTCCCTTTTTCTGGGCGGATTTGCCGTTCTGGTGGGTACGCTGGCATACAGGCCCGCCCACCTGGTGCTCGTGGCACCGGCCGCCTGGGTGCTGATTGAATGGCTGCGCAGCTGGATCCTGACCGGTTTCCCCTGGGAACTGTTGGGATACAGTCAATACGACCACCTCTGGGTGATCCAGCCGGCCGATCTTTTCGGCGTTTTCGGAATTTCCGGCTTGATCGTGCTGTTCAATGCGGTGCTGACTCTGGCCCTGCTCTATTGGGCCGAGAAGCCGTGGCAGCGCCATGGAGTGCCGCGCGGGATGGTGGTGATCGGCGGACTGCTGGTCGCCGGCCTATTGGTGGGGACAGCGGCGTACGGCCTGTTTCGCATCCGGCACATCGACGCTCGCATCGCGGAGGCCGAATATGCCGACGTGGCCGTGGTGCAGGGCAACATCGACCAGGCCCAAAAATGGGATGCCAGCTTCCAGGTGCTCACCACGGCCAAGTACAAGGAGCTTTCGGCCGCCGCGGCCGGCGGCGGCGCCCAACTGGTGATATGGCCGGAAACAGCTACCCCGTTTTACCTGTTTCACGACAAGGTGTTGACCCAGATGGTCGTTCAGGGGATTCAGGACATCGGCGCAGACTTCATCGTCGGCAGTCCCAATGTGGATCTGGGCGGCAAGGCGCCGGTCTATTACAACAGTGCCTATCTTATCGGGGCCGACGGCCAGGTGGGCGGCAAATACGACAAGGTCCACCTGGTGCCGTTCGGGGAGTATGTGCCCATGAAGCGCTGGCTCCCTTTTCTGGGCAAAATGGTGGCCCAGGTCGGGGATTTTCAGGCCGGCCGGCAGGGCAGCACCTTGCAGTGGCGGCAGCATCCCGTCGGCATGCTGATCTGTTATGAAGCCATATTTCCCGAGCTGGCCCGGGACATGGCCTGCAATGGGGCCCAACTGCTGGTCAATATCACCAACGATGCCTGGTTCGGCAGGACCAGCGCGGCGTATCAACACTTCTCCATGGCCGTCTTCCGGAGCGTGGAGAATCGACGATTCCTCGCGCGCGCCGCTAACACGGGCATCAGCGGGTTCGTCGATCCCAACGGACGCATTCTGGCGGCCACGGACCTTTACAAGGATGCGGCCTTGACCGCCCGGGTTCATTTTTTGAGCCAAACAACCCTGTACAGCCGTTGGGGGGACTACCCCCTCGTCCTGGCCGTCCTGACGACTCTGGGGGGCTTTGCCGCCGCCCGCTTGAAACGCTCGCGACACCGTGAAAGTAGACCGCCCGGGCTCTGAATTTTCATCCAGGCACCGATCGATTGCATCCAATGGCAGCAATTCAAACTGAATGTGCTCCACCCACGCCGGGTTTAATGAATGACATTCAGTTAGAATCGCTTATCCTATGGACATCCGGTTGACATCCGGATCAATGGGTATAAACTAATGCGCATCCACAAAGTGCCGATTGGCCATTAGTGGATGCGCACAAACTCAAGCCAACACAACAGGAGGGCGCCGCCATGGCCGCAGAAATCAAACAAACGCTCAAAGCTTTGAGGACCAAATTAACCCGCCTCGGAGAGTGTCTTTGACCTAACCGCCAAGAAGAACCGCCTGGCGGAATTGGAATCGATCGTGGCCCGCAACGGATTCTGGGACAATCCCGAAGCGGCCAAACCCCTGCTCAAGGAACGTACCTTTCTGAGCGCACGCATCGAGGCTTACAACAGCCTGCTGTCCGATATCGACGACAACGATCTGCTCGTGGAAATGGCCCTGGAAGAGGACGACGCCCAGACCCTGACCGAGGTGGAACAGCAGGTCGACGCGTTGGAGCGGCGCATCCACGAGTTTTCCCTGGATATGATGCTCGACGGTGAGCTGGATGGCAACAACGCCATCGTCAGTATCAATGCCGGCGCCGGTGGCACCGACGCCCAGGACTGGGCCGAGATGATGCTGCGCATGTACCTGCGCTGGACCGAGCAGCGCCATTACAAGACCGAAATCCTCGATCTGCAGCCCGGAGACGAAGCCGGCATCAAGAGCGCCACCTTTACCGTCAAGGGTCAGTATGCCTATGGTTATCTGAAAAGCGAGATCGGGGTGCACCGGCTGGTGCGGATATCGCCCTACAATGCCAGCGGCAAGCGCCAGACCTCCTTTGCTTCCGTGTTCGTCTATCCCGAGGTGGACAACGAAATCGTCATTGACATCGAGGACAAGGACCTGCGCATCGATACGTTTCGGGCCAGCGGGTCGGGCGGCCAGCACGTCAACAAGACCTCCAGCGCGGTGCGCATCACCCATCTGCCCACGGGCATCGTCGTGCAGTGCCAGCAGGAAAAATCCCAGCACCGCAATAAGGAGATGGCCATGAAGGTGCTGCGGTCGCGGTTGTATCAACACGAAAAGGAAAAGCAGGATGCCGAACTGCAACAGGTGCATGACAGCAAGGACGAGATCGCCTGGGGCAGCCAGATCCGTTCCTATGTGCTCCACCCCTACCAGATGGTCAAGGATCATCGCATCAACATGGAAGTCGGCAATGTGAACAGCGTGCTCGACGGACAGCTCGATGCATTGATCGAAGGCGTGTTGCTGAGCGGCGTCGAATAGTTGCGACAACGGCGCCGGTGGCCGGGAGAGGAATCTGTTATGTGATCGGTTGAGAAGTGTTAAGTTTAAAGTGTTCAGTTTGAAGTGAAGGTATTCTGTCGATTTTAGATGATATCCGGTGAGTGACGGACATGATGCACGTGGATGCCGAGGCCATCATTTTCGAATACTACCGACGGGGCTCGCCGTTGGCTGATACGCTGCTGGACCACAGTCGCAGGGTGCGGGACAAGGCCCTGGCCGTGGCGAGCGGTTTGACCGGTGAGCCGGTGGATCTGGATTTTCTATCCGCCGCGGCCATGCTCCACGATATCGGCATCATCGAGACGGCGGCCCCGTCCATTCATTGCCACGGCATGCAGCCCTATGTGCGCCACGGCATTATCGGCCGCCGCATGCTCGAAGCCCATGGGCTCGATCGGCTCGCCCTGGTGTGCGAGCGCCATATCGGCACCGGCATCACCCGTGAGGACGTTCGTCGGCAGCGGTTGCCCCTGCCCAGTCGCGACATGGCGCCGCTCTCTTTGGAAGAGACGATAGTCTGCTATGCGGATAAGTTTTTTTCCAAGACCAATGGCGGCTGCGAGCACACCGCAGAACAGGTCACCGCCGATTTGGCCCGTTATGGAGCGGAGAAGGCGGCCGTATTTCTGGCCTGGCACCGCCGGTTCGAAACCCGGTCATCTGCACCGCCGGTCATGACCGACATGGGGGACCGGGTTCACGCCGATTCAAGGAGTACATCATGAGTTCACCGGAAGACAATCGCCGCAGCGGCCGGGTGTTGCCCGTGGCCCTGACCATCGCCGGTTCGGACAGCTCGGGCGGCGCCGGCATCCAGGCCGACCTGAAAACCTTTCAGGCCCTGGGGGTTTTCGGCATGAGCGCCATTACTGCGGTGACAGTCCAGAACACCTGCAAGGTGTACGCGGTTCAGACCATGCCTCCTAAAATCGTCCACGATCAGATCGTCTGCCTGTTCGACGACATTGGCATCGATGCCGTGAAGATCGGCATGGTGGCCGATGCCGCCGTGATCGAAGCGATCGCGGCGGCCCTTTCAGGCGTGGCGCGGCCGCCGGTGGTGCTCGATCCGGTCATGATCTCCAAGAGCGGTTATGCCCTGCTCGATCCCCAGGCGCGGCAGGCGTTGATTCAGCACCTGTTTCCCCTGGCTCAGGTGGTCACCCCCAACATTCATGAGGCCGAGGCCCTGATCGGCAGCCGGATCGAAACCGAGGCGCAGATGCGTACGGCCGCCGAACGGATCAGGGCGTTGGGAGCGGAAAAGGTGGTGGTCAAAGGCGGGCATCTCGGCGGGTCCCAGGCCACGGATATCGTTTTCGACGGTCGGCGATTCCAGAGCCTGACCAGCGAACGGCTCGAAACCGCCAATACCCATGGCACCGGCTGTACGTTTTCATCGGCCATCGCCGCCTACCTGGCGAAAGGGGCGGGGTTTTTCGATGCCGTGAGCAACGCCAAACGCTATGTCACCGGCGCCATTGCCAATGCCCTGGCCATTGGGAAAGGGCACGGGCCGACCGACCACTTTTTCGATCTTTACCGGCGCGCCGGGTTGACGTCAGATCCAGTCCGGTAGCATCGGCTATCCCTTGCTGCGGTTGCCCTGCCGGTCCCAGAACATTTCGCCCTTGGGGCCGCCGCGATAACCGTCCACGAAATGGATGCGCGCCCTGATCTGCCCATTGTCGTAATAGCGGGTCACCACGCCATCGAGAATCCCCGCCTCGTAGGGTTCGACACTTTCGATCTTGCCGTCGGGATAATAAAAATAGCTGCGTCCCTGCAACAGGCCGTCTTTGTACTCTTTTTTGTAACTGACCATGCTTCGGCGGTAATCCTCTCCGCGGCTGGTGCCGGTGATGATGCCGGTGAACGGTTCGTCCTTGCCGATCTCGTAGACCAACCCATTGCGCTGAAAAGTTTTCGATTCGTCGATTTCGGCCGTGCAGGCGGTGAGGAGCGCGCCCGCCAGGAGAACCAACAGCCATGTGGCCGCTGAAGCGCATTTGAACCTGACATTCATGATATTTTCCCGATGACGAAGATCACGCCATTCAATCCATAAAATGGATGGATCTGTTAAGGTCTCTACCGGACGGTGCCGTAACGACTGCAAGCCCGTTGTTGGGATATCGGCAGAACAGCCTGAAACTTTAGGTCGCATCCATCCACAAATGGCCAATTTGCCTATTTGTGGACGGACACTATGCAACAGTCGGATGGTCGGTCTTTGGAGGCGCGATCGCGAAGCCGCCGGGACTAGAGCCCTAAATACGCCTTGCGCACCTGGTCATTGGCCATCAGGCGTTCGGCGCTTTCTTCGAGAATGATGCGGCCGTTTTCCATCACGTATCCGCGGTGGGCCACTTTGAGCGCCAGGTTGGCGTTCTGTTCGACCAGCAGGATGGTGGTGTTGTTTTCGGCGTTGATTTGACGGATAATGTC
>DHGT01000053.1:14256-25157 GCA_002402905.1 Desulfatitalea sp. UBA4791
GCATCTGTTGTTCGCCGCCGGACAGGGTGCCGCCGGCCTGGTGGCGGCGTTGGGCCAGGATGGGAAAGAGCCCCAGCAACAGGCCGAACACGGTGCCCAGGCCGGCGCCGATGGGCAGGGCGAGCCAGAAACCGATGCCGAAGTGGTAATTGAGCAGCGCATAGCTGTAGGCGCCCACCGCGAAAAAGGCCACATAGCCCAGGTCGAGCAGGCCGGCCAGGCCGACCACGATGTTCAGGCCCAGCGCCACCACCACGTAGATCAACACGTTGGTCATGATGATGGTCTGGTGCCACGAGAAGACAAAGGGAAGGGCCAGGAAGAAGAGGCCCGTCAACACCAGGGCGGGCCGGACAATGCGCGGATTTTTGAAGAATTGCCGGGCGATGAGAGTGGATCGGGATGGGGCGGCGTCCGGTCTTCCTTGCCGGGTTTGCCTGCGCCGCATCAGGCGGCGCCACACGAGCGAAAGCACGAAGCTGCCGAGGCCGACCCACAAGAGGCGGTCCCAGCGCCACGCGATGGTGTTGTCGATGGTGTTGACCCGGATGACCATGATCGGAAAGGTCAAAAACATGAACCAGAGGGCCGCCCACAGCGATTTTTTAATCTCGGCGAAAGATATCATGTGCCGTGCATGCCGCTCCTTATGCCCCGGATGGATGTCTCAGTAATAGACAGAATACCTTCACTTTAAACTTTAAACTTTCCACTTTACACTTCCCTTTCGCCGCGCGGGTCGGCTTCGATGAAGCTCTTGGCGAACTCGGCCAATCCCTTGCCATAATCGCCTTTGTCGTGCAGCACGGCGATCTTCTTCACTTTCAGAACATCCAGGGCGAAGTCGACCTCCAGGCGCGCCTGGGCGTCGTCGGAAGCGATGGTGCGGAAGAAGTTGGGACAGTCGCCGCTCTGGGTCAAGGCCGGGTTGGTGGCCGAGGGCGACATGGCGATCAACCGGGACTCTTTGTAGATGCCCAGGGCCGCCTTGGTGGCGCCCGAGCAGATGTGGCCCAGTACGGCATGCGCGCCGCCGCCCGCCACCTTGGTGGCCGAATTGGTGGCGATTTCCGGTTTGCAACCGTCGTCTTCGACGATCAATTCAATGGGGCGGCCGTTGATGCCGCAGGATGCATTGCGCCTGGCCGCCACCAGTTCGGCGGCGCGTACCGTGGGGATGCCGTAGGAGGCCAGATCGCCGCTATGGGCGCCGACCACGGCGAGCTTGATCGGCGGCAGCGCCTTTTCCTGCGCCGGTGACGTCGCATCGTCGCTTGGCGAGCACGCTGTTAAGAGCATGCCAAGGAGCATGACGGCGAGCAGCACCATGACGGCCATACGATGGGTTGTTCATTGGATCCGTGTCATTTATCCATCCTCCTTTTTCTCGCGCTGGGCAGCTGGGTGGCTTGAACTCTTTATATCGGTAACCGGCTAATTTTGCAAATAAACGAAGAGTCGGAAAAATTCCTTGATGACACGCCGGGCGGGTGTATATAACCCCACACCATAACGGGTGCCTGTGGGTGATCCTGGGGAGCGCGTGCGGCGATCCCCGAACCCCAAGGACATACAAGGGAGTGGGCGATGCCTCCGAGAACGATTGGGTTGGTGGTCAAGCCCGACCCCAATGCCCGGCAACACGCCGATGCATTGGAGGCCTGGCTTGTGGAGAAGGGATGCCAGGTGGTTCGCCTGTCCCACGACGCGAAACCCGGCACCGCCCCTTGCCCCAGCCTGACGCCGGCACCCAAGGGGTTGTTCTGTACCGTCGTTTTGGGCGGAGACGGCACCTTTCTCAGCGCCGTGCGCTGGTTGGGCGACAACCAGGTGCCCATCCTGGGCGTAAAATTCGGCGAGGTGGGTTTTCTGGCCGAGGCGGCGGAGGAGCAGATCTACACCGCCGTGGCGACCATATTGGAGGGTCGATTCGTCACCTGGCCGCGGATGCGTCTCAATGTCGAGGTGCGGCAGTCCGAGCGCCTCGTGGCCAACGAAACCGTATTCAACGACGTGGTGATCAACAAAGGGGCGCTCGCCCGGCTCGCCCTCATCACCGTGCATATCAACGACCGTTATTTGACCGACTATCGCGCGGACGGATTGATCTTGGCCACACCGACCGGATCGACGGCCTATTCCCTGGCCGCCGGCGGACCGGTCATGCAGCCGGCCGTACCGGGGATTCTCATCACCCCCATCTGTCCGTTCACCCTGACCAACCGCCCCCTGATCGTCTCCGACGACAGCCGGATCTCGATCCGGCTGGCCGAAAAATCGGCCGACATCATGCTCACCTTCGACGGCCAGGTGGGGATGCCCATCGACCAGAGCCACACCATCGTGGTCCAGAAATCCCCGGTGCCGGTTCAACTGATCGCCCTTCCCGGCCGCAGCTTTTTCGATGTCTTGCGGACCAAGTTGAGGTGGGGGGGGAGTAGGACATAAGATATTAAGTTTTAAGTTTAAAGTGTTAAGTTTTAAGTGAAGGTAGGGTATCTATTTTTAATAAAAATCAAATCGACAGAATACCTTCCCTTTAAACTTTACACTGAACACTTTAAACTTCTTTTTTTCACGGCCTCGCCCCGGCGTCGGTGACCTGCGGCACCGGATCGGGCGGCAGGTTCCCACGGATCAGGACACTCTTCTGCATGGCGTCGACCACCCGGTTGACCTCTTCGACCCCCTGGCGGATCTCCAGGATTCCCTCTTTGAAGGTGGTGGTGATCTCGGGCACCTGGCGGCTGCCGGCCTTGATGTTCTCCATCGTGGTTTGCAGGTCGCCGGCCGATGCCTCAATGGCCTGAAGGATGGTCCTGGCCTCTTGAATGCCGGCATTGATGGCGACGCCGGTTTCTTTGAAAGCCGCAAGGTTGTCGTTGACCAGCTGCACGGTGGTGGGGGCCATGGCTGCTGCCTGGTCGATATTGGCCAGTATATCGCCCATTTGCTCGATGTTGTCCACGATGCGCTGCATCAGGTCTTCGGATTTCAACATCAGGCCCATGGGCCCCTTTCCGGCCTCGAGGTCCGCAGTGAGCTTGGCCATATCCTTGCTGATGCGTTCGAGATTATCCAGTGTGGCGAGCAGCGGGCCGTTGGGATCGCTGAGGTTTTCACTGACCTTGGAGATGTCCTGGATGGCCGTGACGACCATCTTGGCCGTCTTTTCGACTTCGAATTCGGTCAGCAGATCGTCGATGGATCGCTTTTCACGGGACGGAATGGCTCCGTTTTGGGCAATGGGCGGTGCCTCGGCCGAGCCCGGCAGGATGGCGATATACTCGGAGCCGATCAGGGTGGGGCTTTCGACCACGGCCACCGCATCTTCACGGATGCGTGGGGTATATTTCTGCCGGATGGCCAGTTTGACCAGCACGCGGTTGTTCTCGAGGGTGATGTCATCCACCTTGCCGATATCGGCTCTGAAGAGTTTGACCGGCGCGTTGACTTGCAGGTTATAAGTTTCGCTAAACGTGGTGTAGTAGGTTACATACGTTTCGAACCAGTCTTTGCCGCGCCCGATCATCACGACGCTCAACAGGAGCAGCAGGAGTACGCCTGCCACGAAAGCGCCCACGATCTTTTCTATCTTTGAGAATTCCATCTCCATGTCGATTTGTTTTCTCCGCCGGGCTGACCGTTGGATGACGGCCGGGATGGTATCATGGCGATCCGGCTGATATCGTTCCAGGCACCGTCATCGTCAAGCTCCCCTTGTCTACCACAATTTTTCGATTGGCGAAACGCGCGAACAACCGTTGATCGAAGGATAGGAAGACGGTCGGCAACCGTTGCGCGATCATTTGTTCGAAAAGGGCGACGAGCAGATCGAACTTGGCATGCCCGATAAAGTCTTCGGGCTGGGAGAGCAGCATCACGTGTGCCTTTTTCGTCCACTCACGAATAACGATGGCCGCTTGAATCTCCATGGTATTGAGCAGGGAGGGCCGCTGGTCGAGTTTTTCCATCAGTCCGAAGGATTGGCAGAGGCGCAGAACGTCGGGCTCGAGATCGATATCCAGGCGGTTTTCATGGTAGTAGCGCTGCAGCAACAGGTTTTGTCGAACCGTCAAGTTGCTGATCAAGGCAGCGTCGCGGGCCACATAACCGATCCGTTGCTTGCAGCAGAGCATGTCGCCGTAGCGGCGCAGATCGTGAGGTTGTCCATTAAACACATACGTGCCTTTGGACGGCATCGCCAATGTGGCCAGGGCCTTGAGAAACAGTTGCGCATCATCGGAATTGGGGCTTTCGATGGCGCACACGTCCCCTGTTGCCAGGGTAAAGGAGATATCGCGCAGTCCCTCTCCGGAACCCTGGGGTGGCACACTGTAATCCTGGAGTTGTACGACATGCATGGCTATAGGTAAAAAGCAATTGAAATCAATGCGTTAATAACAAGGCAATAAAAAAAACATTCGATGGCCGAGCGCGATGTGGCCACCGGCACCTCCGTGATGCGAATTTTGGTCTCGAACCCGCGATACAGGCTGGTCACGGTAATTACGATGCCGAAGACCATCGCCTTGAGGAACCCGACCCCGATATCCGCGGGTATGATGGCTTTGGCGATCTGGTATAGGAAGTTGCCCATGGGGATGTCCGTCGCCGCCCAGACGACGACGTAGCCCCCCAATAGCGACACCAGGTCGAAGACGATGAACAGCCCGACCATTGCCGATGTGATCCCGATCAGACGCGGCAGACACACCACGCGGATCGGGTCCAAGCCAGCCATCTCCAGGGCATCCAGCTCATGCAGCACCCGCATGTAGGAAATTTCGATGGTGACTGCGGTGGCAGACCGCAGGATCACCAGTAAGGCGGTGATGACCGGACCGAGTTCGCGGATGACTAGCAGGACCGACAGGCGGCCGAAATCGTATTGTCCGGACAATTTGGCGAATTGGACGATGACCATGCTGCCGACCAGCAGGGCCACGGGTATCAGGATCGGCAAGGCCTGCACGGCGGTGAAATAGAGTTGTTCGATGACGATGCGGCGGATCAGGGCACGGCCCGCCTGGGGGCGGTCTCGAATCTGGGCGAGCATGCGGTAGAACAATGCGAACAGGTCCAGCATGTGGGTGAAGGCGTCAATGGTTTTGCGGCCGATATAACCGATAACCTGTTCCATAACCCGTTACTGGCCCCGTTGCACCTCGTCTGAGGATTGGTTGACTTCCAGAGAGTCTTACAATATATTGTTCGACACGGTCAACAGTTTGGATAACTACCTAAAAACAGTAGACTAATAATGCGCATCTGGTTTTCTTTGAGTTGTTGCCTGCTGATTGCCTGCCCCCTGGTCGGTTTCGCCGAACCTCATGGCGCATTCATTGAAACCCTGCCCAACGGCAGCATCCATTGGAGCGATGGGGTCCTGATGGCCCACAGCAGAATTTTTTCCGACACCCCCTCCGACACATCATCGGTCGAGGGCGGCCCATCCAAGGAGGCGATGCTGCGTCGGTCCCGGGAAGCGTCGATCCACCAGTTGCTCGTGACCATGGCGCATATCCGCATGGATGCCTTTCGGTATGTGGGCCACGTCATGTCGGCGGACCCGAAGGTTGCGGCCAGGGCAGCGGAGATGGCGGCCGCCGCTTCGGTCATTGACGCCGGGCCATCGGATGAAGCGGGAGGTGTCGCGGTCCAGGTGCAGATGTCCATGCTCGGTCCACTGGCTCAATTGGTGTTGCCCGAGTCGATCAAACCGGTGGAGAGCATCAAATCCTTCACTCCGGCTGCCCCGGGAAACACGGCGTCCGGATCTCCCGAACTGCGCACGCCGCCGGAGGAGCCGAATGTCTTTACCGGGCTGGTCGTCGATGCGCGCGGCACGGGCGCCCGGCCGGCCATGGTGCCGATGCTGGTCGATGAGAATGGCAGGGAGATCTTCGGATCGGCCTTTGTCAGCCGTGATTATGCGGTGCAGCAAGGCGTTTGTATGTATGTCAGTGCCTTGGATAAACCGGAGCGGCATCCGCGGGTGGGGCCCAAGCCGCTCGTCGTAAAGGGGTTGCACACCCTCGAAGATCGAAATTGTGATGTGGTGATCAGCAACGCCGATGCCGCCAAATTGCGGGACGCATCTGCCAATTTGGGGTTTTTGAAAAAATGCCGCGTGATCATTATCCTTGATCCGTAGGTGTGCCGAGGTGGTGTGATGTCAAAGGTAAGATTTTTCTGGTGGGGGACCGCGTGTGCAATCTTGATCGTGATGGCATGCGGCCCGAACACCATTTTTCTGCGCCAGGGGTTGGACACGCCGGCCCATCATGTGGCCAACGGGCAAGCCTTGATCGACCGCAAGAAATTCATCGATGCCTGCAGGGAGTTCGAACGGGCGAGAGAGCTGGATCCCTACTATACGGATGCCTATATCGGACTGGGTCTCTCCTATGCCGGCAGCGGCGATTATCCCAAAGGGTTGGAAATGATGCGGCTGGCCGAGGCCATGGCGGACAACGACCGGGAACGCGAGAACGTCCATCAAGGATATGAACGACTGAACCGCTTCAAACCCTAATCGCTCCTTTCCTCCATCTTCGAGGGCCATTTGCCCTCGCCTGCCCTCAGCCGGTTTGCGACCGGCGCTAACAGAAATCTAACACGAGACAAACAATAGCCAAACAGGCCGGGGTTAGCTTGGCCGTGTCGTTGTTCCGGAACACGATGTTTCCGGGCACCGGGTTTTGGCGATGTGTTCTGTAAGGAGCCGCCTTGTTTGATGATATGAGAATTGAGGTTGTCGCATGATCTCTCCCGGGATTCTAGTGATTCTCCTTCTGGGGATGACGGCCCTGGCCTACTACATTGGATTGCGTCGCTCTGTTGCGGTGGCCGGCAACCCGGCCGCGGTGCGCGCCCTCCATTCGCGACCGCCGTATTACGGCATGCTCACCGCCTTGTGGTGCGGCCTGCCCGCCCTGATCATCTTCGCCGGCTGGCAGGCCTTTGAATCCACCGTGATCACCCACTTCGTAGTGGCCGCGTTGCCGCCGGAGCTTCGCGAACTTTCGCCCGCCCAATTGAGTCTGGTGCTCAACGACATCAAAAACCTCAACAGCGGCAACATTCTGTCCGGCCAAATCAATCCGGCCATCCAGGCGGCCGCAGACCATTATCGACGTCTCCAGGGGATCGCAAACATCGCCCTGGCCGTGGTGGTACTGGCCGTAGCCATCTCGGCTGTGGCGGTACTGCGCAGCCGGATCAACAAACACCTCAGGGCCCGCAACCACGTGGAGCGCATCATCCTGTGGGTCCTGGGGGCCTCGTCGACCGTGGCCATTTTTACCACCATCGGCATCGTGCTGTCGGTCTTGTACGAGGCGATTCGATTTTTCAAGGCCGTTCCAGTCACCGAGTTTCTATTCGGTTTGCAATGGAGCCCCCAGATGGCCATCCGCAGCGACCAGGTAGGGGCCTCGGGTGCCTTCGGCGCCATTCCGGTCTTCGCCGGCACCTTGCTCATATCGGGGATCGCCATGGCCGTCGCCGTGCCCATCGGGCTGATGGCCGCCATCTACATGTCCGAGTACGCCGGCAAACGCTTTCGGGCCGTGTCCAAGCCGCTGATGGAGATCCTGGCGGGCATTCCTACCGTGGTCTACGGCTTTTTTGCGGCCCTGGTGGTGGCGCCCATGATTCGAAACCTCGGACAGACCGTGGGGCTCGATGTCTCCTCGGAAAGTGCTTTGGCCGCCGGATTGGTGATGGGGATCATGATCATTCCGTTTGTCTCGTCGCTTTCCGACGACATGATCAACGCCGTGCCGCAATCGCTGCGTGACGGTGCCTACGGGCTCGGTGCCACCAAGTCCGAGACGATCAAGCAGGTGGTGTTGCCGGCCGCGTTGCCGGGCATCGTCGGGGGGGTGCTGCTGGCGGTTTCGCGGGCCATCGGCGAGACCATGATCGTGGTGATGGCCGCCGGTCTGACCGCCAATCTGACGCTGAATCCCTTCAAGACCGTGACCACCGTGACGGTCCAGATCGTTACCCTGCTGGTGGGCGACCAGGAGTTCGACAGCCCCAAGACATTGGCGGCCTTCGCGTTGGGCTTGCTGTTGTTCCTCATCACGCTGGGATTGAACATCATTGCCTTGAAGGTGGTGCGCAAGTACCGGGAGCAGTATGAATAAGGAACTCAAAACTATCGATATCGTCAACCGGGGATTGGAGCGGCGATACCGGGCCGAGCGACGCTTCCGGCGCCTGGGTCTGGGGGCCATCGTGATCAGCCTGGCGTTTCTCTCGATCCTGTTCGCCAGCATTTTCATGAATGGCCGCGGGGTGGTGTTCCAATCCCGAATTGAGCTCGATGTTTTTTTCGACCCCGAGCTTTTCAGCGAGGGCGACGTGGGCCGTCAGGACTACCCGCATCTGGTAAAAACAGCTCTTTACAATATGTTTCCGGAGGTATCGGGGCGGAGTGCCAAGCGTAGTCTGTATGCCCTGGTCAGCTCGGGTGCGGCCTTCCAGTTGCGGGCCATGGTCCTGGAGGACCGCTCGCTCATCGGCAAAACCCTCCCGATCTGGGTGCCGGCCGACGATGACGTCGACATGCTCCTCAAGGGGCACCTGGAGCGGGAGAGCGGGCGCCTTTCCGAACAGCAGCTGGCCTGGATCGACCAGTTGATCTCGCAAGGACGACTCGAGAAAAGATTCAATACCGCCTTTTTCACTTCCGGCGACAGCCGCGAGCCGGAATTGGCCGGTATCTGGGGAGCGGTCTGCGGCAGTTTTTTCACTCTGGTGGTGACCCTGGTGTTGTCGTTTCCCATCGGAGTCGCATCGGCCACCTACCTGGAAGAGTTCGCGCCGCGCAATCGCTGGACCGACCTGATCGAAGTCAACATCAACAACCTGGCGGCCGTGCCTTCCATCGTGTTTGGTCTGCTCGGTCTGGCCGTATTCCTCAACGGCTTCGGCATGCCCCGGTCGGCACCGATCGTGGGCGGCCTGGTGCTGTCGCTGATGACGCTGCCCACGATCATCATCGCCAGTCGCGCGGCGCTGCAATCCGTGCCGCCGTCGATTCGGGAGGCGGCCCTGGGGGTGGGGGCGAGCAAGATGCAGATGATCCTTCATCATGTCCTGCCGCTGGCCCTGCCCGGCATGCTGACCGGCACCATCATCGGCATGGCCCGCGCCCTGGGAGAGACGGCGCCGTTGCTCATGATCGGCATGGTGGCCTTTATCGTGGATATTCCGGCCGGCTTTACCGATCCATCGGCTGTGTTGCCCGTGCAGATCTATCTCTGGGCAGACAGCCCGGAACGGGCCTTTTTGGAGCGGACCTCGGCCGCCACCATGGCGTTGCTGGTATTCCTGATCGCCATGAACGGGTTGGCTGTGGTGTTGAGGAAGAAGTTCGAGCGCCGCTGGTAGCGGCGGATGCCGTCGGCTCGTCCATGTCGGGCTGGTTTGCGGCAATTTCATTTTATAATCAAGCAGTAAGCGAACGAGAGACCAATCAAGGAGGAAGTCATGTTAAGAAAAAGAGTAGCACAGTGGGTAGCCGCCGGGTTCTTCATTGCCGGATCGGCGGGTCTGGTGGCGGCCGATGCGGCCAGGGATTACGTCAGCATCGTGGGATCTTCCACCGTCTATCCGTTTGCGACGGTGGTGGCCGAGCAGTTCGGTAAAACCACCGCGTTTAAAACGCCCAAAATCGAATCCACTGGTTCAGGCGGTGGGTTCAAGCTTTTTTGCGCCGGCGTGGGCGTGCAGCATCCGGATATCACCAATGCCAGTCGTCGCATGAAACCGACCGAATTCGAGATGTGCAGCGACAATGGCGTCAAAGACATTCTGGAGGTGAAAATCGGCTACGACGGCATCGTGGTGGCCAATTCCAAAAAGTCCCCCCAGCTGAAGTTGACCCGTAAAGAGGTCTATCTGGCGCTGGCCAAACAGATCCCGGATCCCAAGGGCGGCGAAAAGGTCATCGACAATCCATACAAGACCTGGAAGGAGATCAACCCGGCATTGCCGGCCACCAAGATCGAGATGCTGGGACCGCCGCCCACTTCAGGAACGCGCGACGCTTTCGTGGAACTGGTGATGGAAGCCGGTGCCGATTCATATGGTTGGGTCAAGGGATTGGCCAAGAGCGACAAGAACCGATATAAGGCTATCGCCCACACAGTGCGCGAGGACGGCGCCTACATCGAAGCCGGTGAAAACGACAACCTGATCGTTCAGAAACTGGATGCCAATCCCGACGCCATGGGGATTTTCGGTTTCAGCTTCCTCGATCAGAATGTGGACAAGATTCAGGGCGCGATGGTCGATGGGGTTGCGCCGACCTTCGAAGCGATCGCCGACGGCAGTTATCCGGTATCACGGCCCCTGTTTTTCTACGTCAAAAAGGCCCACGTGGGCCAGATTCCCGGGATCAAGGAATATCTCGGAGAGTTTACTTCCGAAAAGGCCTGGGGTGATGACGGCTATCTGGCCGACAAGGGCTTGATCCCCATGCCGGAAAATGAGCGCAAGCAGTTCAGTTCCGATGTGAAAACCCTGAAGAGCCTTTCCATCGGTCAATTGAAGTAGTGGCAAAACCGGGGAGAGATAGCGGTTTCTTGAGAAATTTTTCCCCGGCGTGTTTAGGGCGGGCTTCATGCCCGCCCTTACGGATTGGAAGATTCGTGTTTATTTTAAATTTTTCGGGGCGGCGCACGGCCGGTTTGCGCGGCGGTGCGCCGTATGTTATTCGTGTGACTGGGTTTGGAGTGATGCCATGATAGTCGCCTTTCAGCATGATCAAACCTCACAAAAGGAGTCCGGTGTGAGCAGCGAGGAGAAGGCCAGAGGCCACAACATGCAGACCGCCTCCGACGACAGGGTCGTTGCACCATACAAAAACAGAGGCGATGGGCACA
>DHGT01000125.1 GCA_002402905.1 Desulfatitalea sp. UBA4791
CGAGCAGGTACTTCGTCTGGCCCATGCGCTGGAAAAGAACAACTATGGCCAGTATCTGGTCGAGATCATCAACGGTCTACAGGATCGGCTCTGAGTGTCTGCTCCTATTTCCCACCCAAGGCTTGTAGAGGCGGGCTTTATGTCTGCCCGCTGCTTCCACCAAGGCCAACGGCATTCAGGTTAATGTGAAAAAAAATGGCCGAACCAGGCACGGCAAGTTTCGATAAAGTTGTGTTGGTGGTCTGTGTCGGTCATTCGATGGTCGCCGCCGGGATGGATCACCAGTTGTTTCGGTTCCCGGGCATTTTCATAGATGGCTGTTGCATGCGAGAGCGGCACGATGTCGTCTTTTTCGCCATGCATCACAAGGATATGGCTCAATTTAGACAAGCGGTCGCTGATGTCAAATTCATATGGGGTCGGTTGCTTGGCGGCTGACGGGTCGTTGGTCTGGATCTCGTCCGGGGAGGGCCTTGTGATCGATCGGCTGGAAATCGGGGCAGCATAAGTGGCAATCCAGGGGACGTTGTGCATAGCGGCGGTGGCCAGCACGACCGTGCCGCCGAAGCTGCTGCCGAACAGGCCGGCCAATGGCCCCAGCGCGTTGTTGCTTTGCATGGCCTGGATAGCGTGATAAAGATCGCTGCAACGCGCTGCCAGCAGGTCGTGGGAATCGAATGGCCCCTGGCTGTCGCCGCAGCCGCGATGATCGAAACGGAAGTAGGCGATGCCGATGCGATTCAGGGCCTCGGCCAAAGCGATCTGTTTGGGGGAGCTGCGATCGGCCAGCAGGCCGTGACAGCCGATGACAAAGGGAGGCCGGGGGATGGCGTCGGGAAGATGCAGGGCGCCGGTGAGTTGGATGCCGTCGGCCTGGAAGTGGATGATTTGTTCAGGGGGCATGGGGTACGCCTCGGTTTTGAAGTCAATGGTGAGTCGAGCTATAACATGAGCGTCAAGAAGGGACAAGACGTCGAACTGGAAGTGACCCAGATCGCCTTCGGCGGCCGGGGGCTGGCGCGCCTGGAGGGTCTGGCGGTTTTCGTGGATGGCGCCATCGCCGGGGATCGCGTGCTGGCCCGCATCGTGAAGAAAAAGAAGAGCTATGCCGAGGCGCGCTTGGTGTCGCTGATCTCGCCGTCGCCGTTCCGGGTCGACCCGCCGTGCCCATACAGCGGCATCTGCGGCGGTTGCACGTGGCAGCAGATGTCCTATGAAAAACAGCTGTACTATAAGCAGCAGCATGTTCAGGAGGCATTTGGCCATATCGCCTTGATGCCGGATGTGAATGTGAAGCCGACTGTGGGCACGGAGCGGGTATTCGGCTACCGCAACAAGATGGAGTTTTCGTGCGCGGAACGGCGCTGGTTGATGCCCGACGAGTTGGGCCGCGATGACGTGGATACGGGCATGGCCTTGGGCCTGCACGTGCCGGGAACCTTTCACAAGGTGCTCGACATCCAGGCCTGCCTGCTGCAGCCGGACCTGGGCAACCGCATCCTGTGCGATGTGCGCGATTTTATCAAGGCATCGGCCCTGCCGGTATACGGACTCAAGAGCCACGAGGGGTTCTGGCGATTTCTGGTGCTGCGCCATTCGTCCGCCTTTGATGAATGGATGGTCAACATCGTTACCGCCTCGGAAGCGCGGGACCAGGTGCAGCCCCTGGCCGATCTGCTGGTACAGCGCTACCCCAATGTGATTTCCGTGATCAACAGCATCAGCGGACGCAAGGCGGGGGTGGCGGTCGGCGAATATGAGCTGTTGCTCGAGGGCCGTTCGACGATCCTGGAGCGCATCGGGGATTTCGAGTTCGAGCTTTCAGCCAGCTCTTTTTTTCAAACCAACACGACCGGTGCGCGGCTGCTCTACGACACGGTGCGTCGATTTGCGCGGCTTGGCGGGGATGAGACGGTACTGGACCTCTACTGCGGCACGGGCACCATCGCCATCTACCTGGCTGCAGAGGCCAGGGAGGTGATCGGCCTGGAGGTGGTGGAGAGTGCGGTGGCCGATGCCCGCCGCAACTGCCGGCGCAACGGCATTGACAATTGCCGATTTGTCGCCGGCGACGTGCGGCAGACCTTGCCGGCGCTGGGCGTGCAACCGGATGTGATGATCATCGACCCGCCCCGGGCGGGGATGCATGCCGATGTGTTACAAGAGGTGATGACGCTGCGGCCACGACGTATGGTGTATGTGTCGTGCAACCCGGCGACCCTGGCCCGGGACATGCTGCAGCTCAAGGAGGCCTACCGGGTGCTCGAGGTGCAGCCGGTGGATATGTTTCCGCATACGTTTCATATCGAGGCGGTGGCGGCGCTGGAGCGCGTGAGTTGAGGTCATAGGATTTGTCGGGGGTTCATTATGGTGGAGTTGGCTGTTGAGCCGCATGGCGGCATGCTGAAGGATCTGCTGGTGGATCGGAAACGGGCGGAGATTTTAAAAGAGATCTCCATGAAGCTGGAGGATATCACGCTGGGTGATCATCATCTATGCGACTTGGAGTTGATCGCCACGGGGGCTTTTTCTCCGTTGGAGGGGTTCATGGTGCGGGCGGACTACGAGTCTGTCTTGGACCGCATGCGCCTGCAGGACAATACCTTCTGGCCGGTTCCGGTGTGCCTGGATGTGAGCGAAACCAAGGCGCGACGGCTGGAAGCCGGGCAATCCGTGGCGTTGAGAGACCCCGAAGGGTTTTTGCTGGCCGTCATGCATGTCGATGATATCTGGCCCATCGACAAGGAGAAAGAGGTCGGAGCCGTCTATGGCCAGACGGATGAGGATCACCCCGGGGTTCAGCATCTCTATAAAGGTACCAAAGATTTTTATGTGGGTGGTCGCCTGGAGGTGATCAGTCTGCCGCTGCACTATGATTTCAGATCGCTGCGTCGGTCCC
Source organism: Desulfatitalea sp. UBA4791 (assembly GCA_002402905.1). GTDB lineage: Bacteria > Desulfobacterota > Desulfobacteria > Desulfobacterales > Desulfosarcinaceae > Desulfatitalea. The sequence continues at coordinate 2,900 of DHGT01000125.1, forward strand.
CGCGCGAGATGCGCGCGGAATATGAGAAGTTGGGGTGGCAGCGGATCGTCTGCTATCAGACCAGCAGCGTGATTCATCGTTGCCAGTTCGAGGTCACGCTGGAGGCGATGCGCCGGGCCAGAGGAAATTTACTGCTCTTGCCGACGGTGGGAGTGGCCCGCCGTGAAGACTTCGATTACTATACCCGGGTGCGCTGTTACAAGGAGGTGCTCCGGCACTACCCGCCCGAGACGGTGGGCTTGAGTCTGTTGCCCCAGTTCATGCGTTTTGCGGGCGATCGGGAAACGTTATTGAGTGCCGTCGTGGCTAAGAATTATGGATGCACGCATTATATCTACTATCCGGAGTTCGAGGAGTCGTCGCGTCATCCCAAGGAAGACGAGAGAGCGACGGGTCAGGGGCCGGAGAATGACGTGGTGCTGGAATTCAGCAGGGACTTGGGGATAGAGATCATTGGATTCGCGGAGATGGTCTATCTTCCTTTTGAAGATGTGCATCGCTTTATTGGTGAGGTGGATGGGGGCACAAAGACGATTGCCATGAACGGCGGCGAGATCCGCAGACGCATCCGATCGGGCCGAATCGTTCCGGGTTGGGCCTCTTTTCCCGAGGTGCTCGATGAACTGCGGAAGGCGTATCCGTCACCGGAGCGGCAAGGGTTTACCATTTTCTTGACCGGTTTGTCCGGGGCCGGCAAATCGACCATCGCCAAAGTGGTTTTTTCCAAGATGCTCGAACTGGGCGACCGGCCGGTGACGTTGTTGGATGGGGACATTGTCCGGCAGAACCTATCCAGCGAACTTTCGTTTTCAAAGGAGCATCGCGACATCAACGTGCGGCGCATCGG
>DHGT01000063.1:0-5563 GCA_002402905.1 Desulfatitalea sp. UBA4791
CGCCAAGACGCCCGTCGCTGCTCCTCATCGGCCATGAAATCCCGGAAGTCGATCGGCTTGTATTGCGTCCAGATGCCCCCCTTGCTCCTGAAATCGGGAATGCCCGATTCGGTGCTGATGCCGGCGCCGGTGAACACGACCAATCGCCGGCTTTCGTCTATCATGGTTCTCAACCCTGCCAATTTTTCTATTGGTGTTTCCATAAAATCGCTCAACTTTTCTAGATAATAGGCAATACTGATAAGCATCATAGCGGTTGATATCATCGAACTCAAGGGGTGGGGTATGGCATTCATCAAAAATTTGAAAATCAGAGTCAAGTTGTTGGCCGGCTTCGGCATCATGGTCGTGTTCATGGCGGTGATCGGTTACACCGGTTATCGCAGCGTTCGAGGGGTTCAAACTGATTTAAAGGCGATTTACGGGATTCAGATGCCGAGCATCGACTTTTTGATCGAGGCTGATCGCGATTTGCAGCAGTTGCTGGTGGCCGAGCGGTCCATGATCTTCACCGATCCAAAATCCGAGCTCTTCAAGCAGTTCGTCGAAGAATACGATACCAACCTGAAGCAGTCGGATTCGCGTTGGAACAAATATGTGGCCCTGGCCCAGACCGAAGAGGAGAAGGCGCTGTTTCCGGTTTACGATGAGGCCAGAAAAAAGTGGCAGCTGGAGTCCCGCAAAGTGGTGGACTTGGCTCGAAAGGGGACCGCCGAGTCGATTCAGCAGGCCCAGGCGTTGACCCTTGGAAAGGCAAAAGAACATTTCGAGCAGATGCGGAACCAACTGGACAAGCTGACCGAAATCAATCTGGCCCTGGCCGAGAAAGCCAGCGCGAATGCCCAGAGCACATACAGATCCGCCGTGACCATACTACTATTGGTCGTGGCCTTGGGCGTGGCCGTCGGCGTGCTGCTGGCATGGTCCATTGCGCGCATGATCACCCGTCCGGTCAATGCCATGGTCTTTGGTCTGAAAGATATCGCCCAAGGCGAGGGTGATCTGACCAAGCGCCTGGACGATGTCTCCAAAGACGAGTTGGGGGATCTGGCCGGTTGGTTCAACACTTTTATGGACAAGCTGCAGGGAATGATCAAGGAGATGGCCGGGAATGCGGCCACCCTGGACAACGCCTCAGGTACCCTGGCTGAGCTGTCCAAGCATATGTCGACCAGTGCCGAAGATATGTTCGGCAAGTCGAATACCGTCGCGGCAGCAGTCGAAGAGATGAGCGCCAACATCAACAATGTGGCGGCGGCCATGGAACAGTCGAGCACCAATGCCGGTGTCGTGGCCGCATCGGCCGAGGAGATGAGCTCCACGATAAACGAAATCGCCCAGAATGCCGAGAAAGCTCGAAAAATTTCCGATGGCGCCGTGAATACCGCTGTGGCCTCTTCCGAGCAGATGGATGCCCTGGGGCAGGCCGCCGCCGGTGTCGGCAAAGTGGTCGAGACCATTACCGACATTTCCGAGCAGGTCAACTTGTTGGCATTGAACGCCACCATCGAGGCGGCGCGCGCCGGCGAAGCGGGCAAGGGCTTTGCCGTGGTGGCGAACGAGATCAAGGAGCTGGCCAAGCAGACGTCGGAGGCCACATTGGATATCAAGGGCAAGATCGCCAATATCCAGTCCAGCACGACCGGAGCGGTTTCGGGAATCGATGAGATCTCCAAGGTCATCAAAACCATCAACGATATCGTCGGCACCATTGCGGCGGCAGTCGAGCAGCAATCCTCGGCCACCCAGGAAATCGCCAATAACATCGCCCAGGCATCCAACGGCATCCAGGAGGTCAACGAAAACGTCAGTCAGAGCTCTTCGGTGGCTACGCAGATCGCTCAGGACGTCGGCCTGGTGAACCAGTCGGCCAGCGAGATGGCCAACAGCAGCGGTCAAGTCAAGGTCAGCGCCGAAGATCTTCGATCCATCGCTCAAAAGCTCAATACGGTGGTCAACAGCTTCAAGGTGTGATCGCAGCCCTGATCAAGCAGATATTTAATGTCATAAGCCCCCGGCCCGATGGGACGGGGGCTTTTTAGCTGCTACAAACTTTGGGCGCGTTCTATCGGGTGGGATTTCAGGTACTCCATGCGGTTCAAGCCATTGATATACGCAAGGGCGCTGGCCGTGATGATGTCGGGGTCCGATCCCCGGCCGAGGGCCACCAGTCCATTTTCCTTGAGCCTCACGGTCACTTCACCCTGGGCATCGGTGCCGCCGGTCAAGGCGCTGACCGTGAAGCGCAGCAGTTCGGATTCGGTGTGGGTGAGCTTGGCAATAGTGTTGTAGGCGGCGTCGATGGGACCATTACCGTATCCGGCGCCTTTGATCGAGCGGCCGTTGATGGAGAGCTGCACGCTGGCCATGGGCATGACGGTGGTACCTGCCGAAACATGCAGGTACTCCAGGGAGAAGGTTTCCGTGGTGCGCAGGACGCCTTCGGTGACGATGGCTTCCAGGTCCTCGTCGACCACATGTTTCTTTTTGTCGGCCAGGGCCTTGAATTTATCGAAGACCAGGCGCAGTTCTTCGTCGGACAGATCGTAGCCCAGATCCTTGAGATGCTCCCGCAAGGCATGGCGGCCCGAGTGTTTGCCCAGCACCAGTTTGTTGGCGTTCAGGCCGATGGTTTCCGGTTTCATGATTTCGTACGTCATGGGATTCTTGAGTACGCCGTCCTGGTGGATGCCGGCTTCGTGGGAGAAGGCATTGGCGCCCACGATGGCCTTGTTGGGCTGTACCATGATACCGGTGATCATGCTGACCAATCGACTGGTGGGGTAAATGTGCTCGGTCTTGATGTTGGTGTGCAGCGGCATGTAGTTGTTGCGTGTCCGCAAGGCCATCACCACCTCTTCCAGGGAGGTGTTGCCGGCCCGTTCGCCGATGCCGTTGACCGTCACCTCGGCTTGCCGGGCACCGACCGCCAGGGCGGCCAGGGTGTTGGCCGTGGCCAGACCCAGATCGTTGTGGCAATGGATGCTGACGATCGCCTTGTGGATGTTCGGCGTGTGCTGCATGACATATTGGACCAGGTCGGCAAACTCATTGGGAATGGCATAGCCGACCGTGTCGGGCAGGTTGACCGTGGTCGCACCGGCCGCGATGGCGGCTTCGAAGACTTTACAGAGAAAATCGCGGTCGCTGCGGGAGCCGTCTTCCGCAGAAAACTCCACGTTGTCGGTCAGGCTTTTGGCGTAGGTCACGGCATCCTTGACTTGGGCCAGCACCTGATCACGATTCATCCGCAGCTTGTATTCCAGGTGGATGTCGGAAGTGGCCAGAAAGGTGTGGATCCTGGGTTTGGCGGCATCTTTGATGGCGCCCCAGGCGCAGTCGATGTCCGCTTTGTCGGCTCGGGCCAATCCAGCGACTTCCGTTACCTTGAGTCGGCCGGCAATTTGGGAGACGGCATCAAAATCGCCTTCCGAGGCTGCCGGAAAACCGGCTTCGATGATATCCACACCCAACTTTTCCAGTTGGATGGCCAGTCGCAACTTCTCCGCCGTGTTCATACTTGCACCGGGCGATTGCTCGCCGTCGCGCAACGTCGTGTCGAAAATTTTAACCAGTTCGGTCATTTTTTTACCTCAGTCGTCTGTTTCGTTCATCATGTGTCAGGTTGGATCCGGTCCACCTGCCGGACCGATGCGCTTCGATTCACTCACATGAACGAAACGAAAGCATGGGCCGCAGGGGAGATGTCCCTGCGGCGTGAGGTCCTGCCTTTCTCATGGGGCTGTTCATAATGGGTTGGATTCCTCCTGTTTGGCCAGCTTGTACTGGAAGCTGTCGGCCAGGGCCTGCCAACTCGCTTCAATGATGTCTTCCGAGACGCCGATGGTGCTCCAGATATCGTCGCTGTCCCGGGATTCGATAAACACGCGCACCTTGGCTTGGGTGCCGCTTCGGCCGTCGATGACGCGCACCTTGAAATCCACCAGACCCATACTCCCCAGATCGGGATAGAATTTGGCCAGTGCCTTGCGCAAGGCGTTGTCTAGGGCGCTCACCGGTCCCTTTCCTTCGGCGGCGGTGATTTCTGAGGTACCCCCCACATTGATCTTGATGGTGGCGTAGGCCCGGCAAGGTTGATCTTTGTCTTTTTCGATGGAGACCCGGAACTTCTCCAGCGCGAAGAGCGGGACGAACTGTTCCGTGAATTTCTGCAGCAGGATCTTCATGGAGCCGTCGGCCACATCGAATTGATACCCTTTATCTTCGAGCGCCTTGATCTCTGCGGCGATCTGATGGCTGTCGAAGCCATTGCCGCCCAGTTCGACCCCCAGCTCTTTGGCCTTGTAGATGATGTTGCTCCTGCCTCCGAGGTCCGATACCAGCACGCGGCGTTGATTGCCGACCAGCGCCGGGTCCATGTGTTCGTAAGCCCGCGGCACTTTCATGATGGCATTGACGTGCAGTCCGCCTTTGTGCGCAAAGGCGCTGCGCCCCACGAAGGGTCTGGAATTGAGCGGCACGATGTTGGCCGTTTCGCTGACAAAACGGGACAGGTTCTTCAAGTGCACGAATTTATCTTCGGGAATGGTGCGCATCCCCATTTTAAGACTCAACAGCGGGATGACGGTGATCAGGTCGGCGTTGCCGCAGCGTTCCCCATATCCGTTTACGGTTCCCTGGGCCAGAACCGCACCGGCACGCAGTGCGGCAATGGTGTTGGCCACGGCCAAGCCGCAGTCGTTGTGGGCATGAATGCCCAGGCGGGGTTCGATGCCGTTAGCGGTCAACTCCTGATGGATTTGACCCACGATCGATTCGATGTCGTGGGGCAGGGTGCCGCCGTTGGTATCGCACAACACCAGGACATCGGCGCCGGCCCGGGCCGCCGCGAAGAGGGTTTCAAGGGCGTAGGGTGCATCTTCTTTGCAGGCGTCAAAAAAGTGCTCGGCATCGTAGATGACCTCCCGGCCGTGGGATTTGAGAAGCGCTACGCTCTCCTGGATCATGGCCAGGTTCTCTTCTCGTGTATTGCCCATCACCTCTTCGACATGCAGGGGCCAGGATTTGCCGACAATGGCCACGGCCGGCGCCTGGCAGTCGATCAAGGCCTTGAGATTGGGATCCTCTTCGGCGGCCGTGTTGGCTTTGCGTGTCGAACCGAACGCGGTAAGGCGTGCGTGGGTGAATTTTTCCCTGCGGGCCAGTTCGAAGAAACGGGCATCCCTTAAATTGGATCCCGGCCACCCGCCTTCGATATAGTGAACCCCGGTCTGATCGAGCCTTTTGGCGATTTTGATCATCTCCTCCGACGAGAAGTTGATGTTTTCACCCTGACTGCCGTCCCGAAGCGTGGTGTCGTAGATGAGCACCTGTTTCATGATTTTCCTATCCTATTTTTTTGCGCGGTTCTCCGGCCGCAGACTGCGAACCGCACGCCCGGCCCGCCACATTTCGCTGTCGCCGATGATTTTCAGTTCGGCGTTGAGTTTTTCCCGGTAGTCCGGGGCAGTGTTGACATCCAGAACGCGCCGGGTTTCGGTGCCGTTGGCCACGCTTTCATAAAGATCGTCGAATACGGGCTCCACGGCTTTGCGGAACTTGG
>DHGT01000063.1:5611-10668 GCA_002402905.1 Desulfatitalea sp. UBA4791
TTGAAGGCTTCGCTCGGGCTGTGACCATGTTTGCGCAAGAGCGTGTATTGGGCCTCCATCACACCGGCCAGACATCCCATCAGCACACCGCGCTCGCCGGTCAGATCGCTGAACACCTCTTTTTCGAAAGTGGTGGGGAACAGATATCCCGAACCGATGGCAATGCCCGCGGCAATGGTGCGCTCGGCGGCACGGCCGGTGGCATCCTGGAACACGGCGTAGCTCGAGTTGATGCCGCTGCCGTCCAGAAAATTCAGACGCACATTGCGGCCCGAGCCCTTGGGCGCCACGAGGATCACATCGACATCCTTGGGCGGGATGATGTGGGTCTGGTCTTTGTAGACGATGGAAAAGCCATGGGAAAAGTAGAGGGCGTCTCCGGGATTCAAACATTGTTTGATCTGGGGCCAGGTGGCCATCTGGCCGGCATCGGAGAGCAGGTATTGGATGAGGGTTCCCCGCCTGGCCGCTTCTTCGATGGGGAACAGGGTCTTTCCGGGCACGAAGCCGTCGGCGACGGCTTTGTCCCAGCAGGACTTGTTGCCTTCGCGCTGCCCCACGATGACGTTGAAGCCGTTGTCGCGCATATTCAGTGCCTGGGCCGGGCCCTGTACGCCATAACCCAAGACCACGATGGTTTCGTTTGCCAGGACCTGGCGGGCCTTTTCGAGGGTAAATTCTTCAGAAGTGATAACCTCTTCTACGACACCGCCGAAATCGATTTTTGCCATTTTTTTCTCCTTCAAATGATTGGGATGGGCCTGCTGGCCCGGATACGTTATGAACCTGAAACATTGTGAACCTGAAACACTATAAAATAGATGAACCGGTGCCATGTGGTCGGCCGGTGTTGTAACGATTCATAAGTTATATGCCGCGCTTGGGTTCACGATACAAAGCCACCGTGCCGGTGCGGGCGATTTTTTTGATGCCCATGGGTTTTAAAAGACCGATGAGGGCGGTCATCTTATCTGCGTCTCCGCTGGCCTCGATGGTGTAGTAATTGGAGGCCACGTCGATGACTTTTGCGCGAAATAAATTGACGAGCCGCAGAATCTCGTCGCGGTTTTCGGGCCGCGCGTGCACACAGATCAGGGCCATTTCCCTGCGAACGGCACGATCATCGGACATGTCGCGCAGTTTGACGACGTTGATGAGTTTGCGCAATTGCTTTTCGATTTGTTCGAGGAGCGGTTTGTTGGCCTGGGTGACGATCGTGACGCGCGATACTTTGGGATCCAGGGTTTCGGCTACGCACAGACTGTCGATGTTGAATCCTCTGCCGCTGAACAGTCCCACCACACGGGATAGAACGCCCGGTTCGTTGTCGACCAACATGGTCAAGGTATGTTTGTTTGAGTTCATGGTCGGTTCTCGTTTTCTGCTGCTTGTCGGTTTGGACCGGCATGGGCCGGTATTGATGCATATGTTCCCGGGTCGCATCTGCTCAAAAGATGCACCCAGGGCTAGACCAACAACATGTCCGTGATCGCCTTGCCGGCCGGTACCATGGGATAGACGCACTCTTCGGAAGCGACGATGAACTCCATGATCACCGGGCCTTTGGTCTCCAGACCTTCGGCCAGCGTCGCCTCTACTTCGTCAGGGTGCGAGGCGCGGAGTCCCCTGGCGCCGAACGCTTCGGCCAATTTAACGAAATCCGGTGCGTGTTCCAAAATCGTGTGGGCGTAGCGTTTATCGTAAAAAAGCTCTTGCCACTGGCGCACCATGCCCAGGCAGCGGTTATTGAGAATGACCACCTTGACCGGCAGGTTGTATTGAACCGCAGTGGCCATCTCCTGGATATTCATCTGAATGCTGCCGTCCCCGGCGATGTCGACTACCATTTTTTCCGGAAAAGCCACTTGGGCGCCGATGGCGGCCGGCAGCCCGAATCCCATGGTGCCCAGGCCGCCCGACGTGATGAACTGCTGGGGGCGATCGAAATGGTAGAATTGGGCCGCCCACATCTGGTTTTGCCCCACTTCCGTGGTGACGATGGCCTGGCCACGGGTCAACTCGTAGAGCTTTTCGATGACGAACTGGGGCTTGATGGTCTCCTTCTGTTCGTAGGCCAGCTTGTGCTCATCCCGCCAGAAGACGATTTGATCCAGCCACCCCCTGCGCGTGGTTTCGTCGGCTTGAATCCCTTCCTCGACGATCATACGGTTGAGTTCGGTCAGGCTGCTGCGACAATCTCCGACCACCGGAACGGTGACCGGTATGTTTTTGCGGATCGAGGTGGGATCGATATCGATATGAATGATCTTGGCCCCGCTCGCAAAGCAGTCGGTTTTGCCAGTGACGCGGTCGTCGAAACGCACGCCCACGGCAACCATCAGATCGCATTGGGAGACCGCCATGTTGGCCCGATAGGTGCCGTGCATGCCCAGCATGCCAAGCCAGAGCGGATCTGAACCCGGAAATGCACCCAGCCCCATCAACGAGCTGGTGACTGGAATCTTGAGTCGATGGGCCAAATCGGCCAACTCGTCGGACGCCTTGGATAGAATGACACCGCCTCCGCTGAAGATGAGCGGCCGCTGGGCGGCTTTCAGCAGGTTCAGCGCTTTTTTGAGCTGTTTGGTGTTGGGATGATAGGTCGGGTTGTAGGACTTGATCTTCACTTCCGTGATCGGCTGGTAGTCTGTTTTGGCCACGCCGATATTCTTGGGAATGTCCACCAGAACGGGCCCGGGACGTCCACTGTGCGCGATGTGGAAGGCCTCTTTCAATATCCTGGCCAGGTCTTCGACATGATTGACCAGGTAGTTGTGTTTGGTGCAGGGCCGCGTGATGCCCACGATGTCCACTTCCTGAAAGGCGTCGTTGCCGATGAGCTGTGTGGGAACCTGGCCGGTGATGATGACCAGCGGAATGGAGTCCATGTAGGCCGTGGCGATACCCGTGACCGTGTTCGTGGCGCCGGGTCCTGAGGTGACAAGACAGACGCCGACCTTGCCCGAAGCCCTGGCATAGCCGTCCGCGGCGTGCACCGCGCCCTGTTCGTGCCGCACCAGGATGTGTCGCAGGTCGCTGCGGATCAACTCGTCATACAAGTCGATGACGGCGCCTCCCGGAAATCCGAAGATCGTGTCCACGCCTTCCTCTTTGAGGATGGTCATCAAAATTTGTGCACCTGTCAGTTCCATTTTATCACCCGTTTTATCCTATGAGTGGGATTCTATGATTTCGCACTGAAGACCGCGCCGCAATCGGCCGACCCGACGAGTTGCGCGTAGCGCGAAAGATAGCCCGTCCGAATTTTGGGTTCCGGCGGCTGCCATCGGCTGCGCCGTTCCTCCAATACGGTGTCTTCAACTTTAAGCACGATCTTTCTGGCGGGAATGTCGATGGCGATGTGATCTCCTTCTTCGACCAGGGCGATAGGTCCGCCTTGGGCCGCTTCGGGAGAGATGTGGCCGATGGCGGCGCCGCGCGTCCCGCCGGAAAATCGGCCGTCGGTCAACAGGGCCACCTGTCCGTCGAGCTGCATGCCGGCGATGGCCGAGGTCGGCGTCAGCATTTCACGCATGCCCGGTCCGCCCTTGGGCCCTTCGTAGCGCACCACGACCACATCGCCGCCTTTGATATGACCGTCCAGAATGGCCTTCGTGGCATCGTCCTCGGAATCGAATACTCTGGCCGGTCCCTGATGCCGCAGCATCTCTTCACGCACCGCCGTTTGTTTGACCACGCAGCCATTGGGCGCCAGATTGCCATAAAGCACGGCCAGACCGCCGGTTTGATGATAAGGATTGCCCAGCGAACGGATCACTTCCGGATCTTTTATGTCGGCATTTTGGATGTTTTCGCCCACGGTTCTGGCGGTGGCCGTGATGCAGGTTTCGTCGATGAAGCCGCCTTTGGCCAACTCTTTTATCACCGCCTGGATGCCGCCGGCGCGATTCAGATCTTCGATATGATGGCTTCCGCCCGGGCTCATCGAGCACAAATGGGGCGTTCGGCCGCTGATCTCGTTAATCTGGTTCAGGTCAAAGGGAACACCCGCTTCCTGGGCGATGGCGGAGAGATGCAACACGGTGTTGGTCGAACAGCCCAGTGCCATATCAACGGCCAGGGCGTTGGCAAATGCCTGCGGCGTCATGATGCGGCTCGGTGTGATCTGCTCTTTCCACAGGGTGAGGATTTGCATGCCGGCCAGTTTGGCCAATCGTGTGCGGGCCGACATGACGGCTGGAATGGTGCCGTTGCCCGGCAGCCCCATGCCGATGGCTTCGGTCAGGCAGTTCATGGAATTGGCGGTGAACATGCCGGAACACGAACCGCAGGTCGGGCAGGCGGCGTCTTCCACTTCGGCCAGTTCGGCTTCGCTCATGCGTCCGGATCGAACCGCCCCCACGGATTCGAACACGGTGATCAGGTCGATTTTGGGACCGTTGGGCTGATTGGGATGGCGGCCTGCGAGCATGGCACCGCCGCTGACGAAGATGGCCGGCAGGTCGAGACGGGCGGCTGCCATCAGCATGCCCGGAACGATCTTGTCGCAGTTGGGGATCAGCACCAGGGCGTCGAGCCCATGGGCCCTGGCCATGATTTCGACGGAGTCGGCGATGAGTTCACGGCTGGCCAAAGAATACTTCATTCCCTCATGGTTCATGGCGATGCCATCGCAGACGCCGATGACGCCGAACTCCACTGGGGTGCCGCCGGCCATGTAAATGCCGGCCTTGACGGCGTCGGCGAGGGTGTTCAGATGGACATGGCCTGGAACCACCGTGTTGGCCGAATTGGCGACGCCGATGAGGGGGCGTTTGATTTCCGCATCGGTATAGCCGCATGCCTTGAGCAATGCACGATGGGGGGCGCGTTCGATGCCTTCTTTGACCTGGCTGCTTTTCATGGGCTGCTTTCCTCCAAAAAAAAATCCGTTATCGACGTGGGGCCGATAACGGATTGTTGGTTTCACCGGGGATTTATCTTACACCATTATCGCCCCCCTGGACCCGGTGTTCTCAAGGACACCGAGTACGAGAATAATAATTTCGACGAGAATAAGTCGGATGGCGATGAAATTCATAATTATAGTCACCTGA
>DHGT01000159.1 GCA_002402905.1 Desulfatitalea sp. UBA4791
GCATCCAGAAGCTTTTGAAAATACTGGGTCCCGGCGTTCGCCGGGATGACGCCTCTGCGACGTTTTACAGTGTTGTCCTTGTTAAAAAGTGACGTCATTTGGGGAGGGAATCATGGGCCGGAAAACGAGTCTCAAGCGCGACACCATCAGATGCGATGTCAAGGAATTCCGGCTGAAAAAAGGTTGGTCACAGGAAGAGCTCGCCGAAAGCCTGGGCATCCGGCGCCAGGCCATCTACGATATCGAATCCGGGCGGTACCTGCCCAACACGGCCATTGCCCTTCAGTTGGCCCGGCTGTTCGACTGCCGCGTGGAGAATCTGTTTGTCGAGACCGCGCCGCCCGAATACACGCCGGTTCAGGTGGTCAACGACACCGTCGAACCATCCACCCGTCTGACGTTGGGAAAGGTGCGGGACCGGGTGGTGGGCTTTCCATTGAAAGGCACGGAATCGGTCCCGTTCGGCCTGCGCGCAGCCGACGGCCTGCTGGCACCGGACCGCAAAAACGCCCGGATGCTGCTGCCGGCCGACCGCCTGGAAAAATCGATCCTTCTGATGGGATGCGATCCGGCCCTTGACATCCTTGGCCAGCATGTGGCCCGCTTGTCTCCCGACGCCCGGGTTCACTGTCGCTTTGCCTCCAGCCATGCCGCCCTCGACAGCCTCGCCCAGGGATTGGCCCATGTCGCCGGCACCCACCTGCACAATTCGGGCAAAGCCGAATCCAATGTGGAGGCTGCCCGCCAGCGGATGAACACGCCCGTCCGGGTGTTCGGTTTTTCCCTGATGGAGGAGGGGCTGATGGTAGGCAGGGGCAACCCCCTGGGCATCCGCACCGTGGCCGATCTGGCACAGACCATGGTGCGTTTTGTCAATCGCGAACCGGGCGCCGCACTTCGGATCCTTCTGGACGATCAATTGAGAACGGCCGGCATAGATTCAGAAGCCATCAATGGGTATCGCAACGAAGTGTTTTCCCACCGTGAAGGCGCCTACCGTATCGCCTGCAACGTGGCGGACGCGGCCTTGGGGCTGCGTCCCGTGGCCGAGATGTTCGACCTGGGCTTTGTGCCCATCACGGCGGCCCGATGCGACCTGGTCATTCCCGAAGACCTGCTCGACCACCCCACCATTCGAATCTTGCTCGATACGCTGCAATCCCATCGCCTGCACCAAGAGTTGGACTGCCTACCCGGCTACGACGGCTCGGTCACCGGCCAACTGATCGCGGAATTGGCGTCGACAGGCTCCGCAAAAGGATGAACACACCCGCTTGGTGTCCATCGCGCCCGATCCGGTCACACACCCGTTGCCATGATCTTGACTAACTCATGGCACCCCGCCCGGCGGGAGGGGAGGCGATCAAGAACCCTTCAATTTCGATCTTTTGATCGCCTTTTCAATCTCCACCGCCAGAAACACGACGGTGGACAGCAGTAAAGTGATGACCAGTTCGCCGGCGGTCAACGGCACGGTTTTAAAAATCGGGTTGAGCACCGGGACATAAATTGTGGCCATCTGAAGAACGAATGTCAGCAGCACGGCACCCAGGAGAGGCTTGTTCGAAAGGGCGCCCTGTTTGAATAAAGAGTCCTGTTCGGAGCGAATGGCCAGCACGTGCCCCATCTGACTCAGGCACAAGACCGTAAACACCATGGTTTGCCAGTGGGTCTGGGTACTGTTGATGAACAGGGCCTGGGTCACGATGGACACCGCGCCCATGAGCAGCCCGACCCACACGATGTGCACGCCGAGCCCATTGGCGAAAATGCTCTCCCTGGGGTGCCGCGGGGGGCGGCTCATGATGTTTCGCTCGCCGGGCTCGGCGGTCAGCGCCAGGCCGGGTACGCCGTCGGTCACCAGGTTGATCCACNNACAGGATGTGGATCGGCAACAGGGGGATGGGCAGGCCGAGGAACGGGGCCAGAAAAATCGTGACGATCTCTCCAGAATTGCTGGTCATGGTGTATTTGATGAATTTGCGGATGTTGTCGAAGATGCGACGCCCCTCCCGTACGGCCTTGACGATGGTGGCGAAATTATCGTCCAGCAGAATCATGTGGGAGGCCTCCTTGGACACATCCGTGCCCGTGATGCCCATGGCCACCCCGATGTCCGCCCGTTTCAGGGCCGGCGCATCGTTGACCCCGTCCCCGGTCATGGCGACAAAATGCCCCTTGTCCTGCAGCGCCTCGACGATCTTCAGTTTCTGTTCCGGCGCGACCCGGGCGTAGACCCGGATCCGCTCCACCCGGTCTTCGAATTCTTCCAAGGGCAACCGGGCGAGTTCCCGCCCGGTCAGGAGGGCCTCTCCCTCGGAGCGGATCACCCCGACCCGCTGGGCGATCTTCTCGGCGGTGAGCGGATGGTCTCCGGTGATCATCACCGGCCGGATGCCCGCCGATCGACACATGGCCACGGCCTCGGCCGCTTCGGGCCGGGGCGGGTCCATCATGCCGACCATGCCGATAAAAACCATTGCTTTTTCCGCCAGTTCAGAGGTCAGGGGATCGGGAACGGCGTCCCAAACCCGCATAGCAAAGCCCAGGGTTCTCAGGCCGTTGCCGGCGATCTTGTCGGCCGCTTCAAGGATTTTCGGGCGGTCGACCGCATCCTGCCCGCGGTTGCCGACAGCCGATTCGGAGCGCTCCAGAATCTCTTCGACCGCTCCCTTGGTAAAGGAAACGACCCGGCCGTCTTTCCATGGATGGAACGTGGTCATGAGTTTACGGTCCGAATCAAAAGGAATCTCCGCCACCCGGGGATGGCTTTCATGCAGCTTTTGCCGGTCGTACCCTTTTGCGCCGGCCAGCTCGAACAGCGCCGTTTCGGTAGGATCGCCGATGAGCGTGTCCGAAGCTTCCCGGCGGGTGTCGTTGCAGAGCGCCATGGCGCTGAACAACAGATCCACGGCATCCTTGCCCGATGGCGTCCCGCCTGCGCCGGTCTCCCGGGCCGGAGGCGATATCTCCTTTGACGTTTGCCGGCGGCCGTCGACATAGACCTCTTCCACGACCATGCGATTCAACGTCAGCGTGCCGGTCTTGTCTGAACAGATATAGGTCACCGACCCGAGGGTTTCCACGGCCGGCAGTTTGCGCACCAGCGCCTGCTGCTTGACCAGCTTCTTGGCGCCGAGCGCCAGGGAGATGGTGATGACCGCTGGCAAGGCCTCCGGAATGGCCGCCACCGCCAGCGAGATCGCGGTCAGGAGCATCAGGAGCGGCGGCTCTCCCCTGAGCAGTCCGGTGACGAAAACGATGAAGCAAATGGCCAGCACGGCCCAGGCGAGCTTCTGTCCGAAGGTGGTGAGCCGTTTCTGCAACGGGGTCCGCCCCTCACCCTGGTCCTGGAGCATGCCGGCGATCCTTCCGAGCTCGGTTCGCATGCCGGTGCCGGTCACCAGCCCCTGTCCGCGGCCGTAGGTCACCAGGGTGCCTTTGTAGGCCATGTTCTTGCGGTCTCCGATGGACAGGTCCGCCTCCTCGATGGAGCGACTGTCCTTTTCCACGGCCACGGATTCGCCGGTCAGGGCCGACTCCTGGATGCGGAGCTGGACCGCCTCGGTCAGCCGAATATCGGCCGGAACCACGTTGCCGGCCTCCAGGATCACCAGGTCGCCCGGCACCAATTGCGCCGCGGCAACCGACGCGGCCTGCCCGTCCCGGATGACGACGGCCGAGGGGGCCGCCAGCTTTTTCAGCGCATCCATGGCCTTTTCGGCGCGGTATTCCTGTACGAACCCCAGTACGGCGTTCAACATGACGATCACGGCGATGGCGATACTGTCCGCCGGTTCGCCGATCACCCCCGCCACGAAGGCGGCGGCGATCAGCACGATGATCATGAAGTCCTTGAACTGATCGAAGAACATCATCCACAACGATTTGCGTTTCTTTTCGATGAGTTCGTTGGGGCCGTATTGCGCATAGCGGCGGCGCGCCTCTTCGGAGGCAAGACCCGTTTCGGATGATTCCAGTTTCTGCGCGACCTCATTTGAATCCAGCTGGTGCCAGTCGATCAAGGTGCCTTTCTCTTCGCTCACGACTTTTCTACTCCGATCTATAAGGGACAACGGTGAGGACGAAAGATGATCCTCTCCAGACTGAAAACGTTCCTTTTATCTTCTAAGTTAAAAAAACACAAACCGAAGTGATTTCACTCGGCGATTCCAACTGAATGCCATGGATCAAGTCAGGCCCGGCGGGTGCAGTCGGAAAGGCCCTATCAGGATTCATTCTCTTTTTTATTCATATCACTTCGATCCGGTCGAATCATACCCTGTCGGTCGAGTGGACACCCAGCCCGTTGCTTGCATGATTCACAGCCTCCGGCACAATCGAGTCCTTCTCCTTTACCCGGCTTGAATTTTTTCCAGCTTCGCCGGATAAGGTAGAGCGCCGCCAAGGCCAAGATCAGGACGACGATGATGTTTTGCCACATGGTCCAATCCTTTCCTCAACTATGGATCAGGATACGCCCATCCCCAGTAATAAGCCGATCCCCCGAACGCCCAATGCCGCACAGTAGGCCAAGGCCGTCGTGTACACCATGGCAAAGACCACCCATTGCCATTTTCCGGTCTCTTTTTTGATCATCACGAGTG
>DHGT01000004.1:0-31459 GCA_002402905.1 Desulfatitalea sp. UBA4791
TACACAATCAATTTGACACTACCGAAATTGGGAAGTGGGTACCAGAATGTTAAATCTCATGTCCACCCTGTGGCACCAGACACCGAGCAATTGGGGGAACAGGCTTTGGCTAAACGACTTCTGAGCATCAAAGAGGTGGTCACCGAATATGGGGTGACCACCTGGTACTGGCGTACACTGATCTGGAAAGGCATCCTGCCTGTAATCAACAAAAACGGCAAAAAGCAGCTGATCGACCGATTGGATATCGAGGCTTTCATCCGCAGCAGCAAGTCGTGAAGTCAAAGGTACTTGAGCGTGACCACAGATCGTGCAATAAAATCAAAAAAAGGAACTTGTTGTGCCACCGTATCGAGGATTCGGTGCTATCGTAGTTGGGGTTATGCCCATTCTGTGCCCGTCAAGGCGGATGGATTGGAGGCATAACCCTATGGGATCCTTATATAAACGAGGTAAAATATGGTGGATCAAGTATTACCGAAAGGGGGTGATATACCGCGAGAGCACCGGCACAACGGTAAAAGCCGAAGCCAACCACAAACTAAAGCTTCGTGAGGGCGAGATAAGCAGTGGAAAAATTCCTGGGGTTGAATTTGAAAAGGTTGCTTTCGAAGAATTGGTCGAGGATCTGCTGCGCGACTATAGGATCAACGACAGAAAATCGATTGCCAGGATTAAACAGGCCATTGCTCATCTCAAAAAGGAATTCGGAGGCTGGAAGGTCCCAATGATCACCTCCCAAAGCGTTGAGGAATATATTGACCGGCGCCTGACCGAGGGGGCTAAAAATGCCACCATCAACAGGGAACTGGCTGCCCTCAAGCGCATGTTGAATTTGGGACTACGTAAAACCCCACCCAAAGTGGATCGAGTCCCATATATCCCCATGTTGGCCGAGAACAACACCCGGAAGGGTTTCTTCGAGCATCCGCAGTTTCTTGCATTGCTCAACGCCCTGCCAGAGCACATGCATGGATTTGTGACCTTTGCTTATATGTCCGGGTGGAGAGCATCAGAGGTCATAAACCTGACTTGGAGCCAGATTGATTTGAACAATCGGTTGGCCCGGCTAAACCCGCTGGAGACTAAAAACAATCAGGGGCGCACTCTGTACCTAAATGACACTCTCCTGGAGGCCGTTCAGGCAGGACGTACGCGGAGCAAGCGCCTGTGCCCATATGTCTTTCCAAACGAGAATGGCACCGGACCGATATCAGACTGGCGCAGGACATGGAATGCAGCTTGCCGTAAGGCTGGCCTGGGTTACGGATACAAAGAAAGACGGTCATACGTTCAAAAATGGGAGGGCAAGCTGCCGGCCGGTCCCACGATCCATGATTTTAGGCGCACTGCTGTCCGCAACATCACCCGTGCCGGGGTGTCTGATACGGTCGCGATGCAGATATCTGGGCACCGAACGCGGTCGGTTTTCGATCGTTATAATATCGTAAATGAAACCGACATCCAACTCGGCATGGAACGTACGGAGCAATATCTGCGGGCACAATTTGGGCACAATTTAGGCACATTGACCCCTTTCGAAAACCAAAAAGGGGCCGCCCGATGAAGGCTAACCCCTTGATTTTTTAGTGGTGCCGGAGGTCGGAATCGAACCGACAAGGGCTTGCGCCCGGCGGATTTTGAGTCCGCTGCGTTTACCTATTTCACCACTCCGGCATGAAAGCGGCTATATATTCAAAAGCGGCCCGGTTGTCAATGCTCTTGACGGCGCTTTGGCGCCAAGCCTCCAATTCCGTTTATAAATGTCGATTGGATAGATCGGGTCTTCAAGGGTGGAGACAAGGGGCCGATCAACCTCCGACGATCTGCGCAAAGGCCCCCAGGACCTGGGCACCGGGCACCGCCCCTTCCCTTAGAATGACCGGCACCGTGCCGGTCACATCCACGACGGTCGAGCCAGGGCCGCCGACCAGCAGACCCGCGTCCAGCACCAGGTCCACGGCCTCCAGTATGGACGGATCGATGTCTTCCACGATAGCACACCCCGAGTCGCCGGAGAGATTGGCGCTGGTGCCGGTGAGGGGGCGCCCGGCGGCACGCACCAGGGCCGTGGCTACGGGGTGGCGTACCCGCCGCACGCCGATGGTGCCGCTGCCGCTGGTCAGGATCGGGGACAGGCCGGGGTGGGCCGGCACCACGAAGGTGACGCCGCCCGGCCAGAAGCGGCCCATCAGCTGAAGGACCGGCGAAGCGATCTCGCCGGCCACTTGATCGAGCATCTCCATGCGGTCGATGAGCACCAGGATGGGCTTGCCGGGGTCGCGGCCCTTGATGCGGAAGATGCGCGCCAGGGCTTCCGGGTTACCGGCATCGGCGGCCAGACCGTACAAGCCGGTGGTGGGGATGACCACTACGCCGCCCTGCCGGATGAGCCCGGCGGCCCGCTCGATGATGTCGGGGGCCGGCTGCCGGGCATCCACGGCAATGAGGTTACCGATACGCTTCAAGGCGTTTGGCCTTGAGTTCGACCTCGTCGGCCATCTCCTGCTTGAACTGGCTCAGCATGGCGGCCAGTTGGGGATCGGCCAGGGCCAGAATCTGAACGGCCAGGATGCCGGCGTTGCGGGCGCCCGGCTTGCCCACGGCCACGGTGGCCACCGGGATGCCGGGGGGCATCTGCACGGTGGAGAGCAAGGCATCCAAACCCTGGAGACTCGACGAATCGATGGGCACGCCGATGACCGGGAGAGAGGTCTGGGCGGCCATGGCCCCGGCCAGGTGGGCCGCATGGCCGGCGCCGGCGATGATCACCTTGATGCCGCGCTCGGCCGCCGTGGCGGCGAAGCGGGCGGCACGCTCGGGGGTGCGGTGGGCCGAAGCCACGGTCATTTCAAAGGGCACACCGAACTTTTTCAGCATGGCCACGGCCCCCTCCATCACGGAGAGGTCCGAGTCGCTGCCCATGACGATGCCGACCTGGGGCTTGACCTGAAACCTCTTCAGGGCCTTGAGGCCGATGTCCTTGCGGTAATGAACGTCCTTCCAACTGATCTTGGCCACGGCCAGGTAGGCCTTCTGGATGGCCTTTTCGACATTGTCGCCCAGGGCGGTGACGCCCAGGACCCGTCCGCCGTTGGCAACGATCGCGCCGTCCCTGGTGGTCGTGCCAGCATGGAACACGGTGACGTCTTTCATGCGCTTGACCTGGTCCAGCCCGCTGATGGGGTGGCCTTTTTTATAGCTGCCCGGATAGCCGCCGGCGGCCATGACCACGCAGACCGTGGCGCGCGGGTCGATTTCGAGGCGGCACTGATCCAGGCGGCCGTCGATGATGGCCTCCATGATGGGCACCAGGTCGCTCTTGAGGCGCATCAGCAACGGCTGGGCCTCGGGATCGCCGAAACGACCGTTGAACTCGAGGACCTTGATGCGGTCGCGGTCGATCATCAGGCCGGCATAGAGCACGCCCTTGTAGGGTCGGCCTTCGGCCGCCATGCCGCGCACCGTGGGCAGCATGACCTCTTTCATCACCTTGTCGTGCAGGAACTGGTCGACCACGGGGGCCGGCGAATAGGCGCCCATACCGCCGGTGTTGGGGCCCTTGTCGTCGTCGAAGACCGGCTTGTGATCCTGGGAGGTGGGAAGGGGCAGAACGGTCTTGCCGTCGGTGAAGGCCAGAAAGGAAGCCTCCTCGCCCAACAGGCACTCTTCCACCACCACCTGGCGGCCGGCGTCGCCAAAGGCCTTGTCCACCATGATCTGCTTGAGGGCGGCGAGCGCCTTGGCCACGGTGTCGCAGACGATGACGCCCTTGCCGGCGGCCAAACCGTCGGCCTTCACGACGAGGGGCGCGCCCATCTTTTTGACATAGGCCTCGGCCTGTTTATAGCTGCTGAAGGTGGCACCCTGGGCCGTGGGCACGCCGTACTTGTTCATGATGTACTTGGCAAAAGATTTGCTCGCCTCGATGGCCGCCGCCTTCTGGCTCGCACCGAAGATGCGCAGACCCGCCTCTTCGAACCGATCCACGATGCCCATGGACAATGGGCCTTCGGGACCCACGACGGTCAGATCGATCGTGTTCTGACGCGCGAAGGCCAGCAACTGGTCCACGTCCTCGGCGCCGATGGGCACGCACTCGGCCAGTTCGGCGATACCGGCGTTGCCCGGCGCGCAGTAGATCTTTTTGACCAGCGGGCTCTGACTGATTTTCCACACCATGGCGTGTTCGCGACCGCCGCCGCCGACCACCAATACGTTCATCGTTACCTCCCCGTTTTGCTATTAAGATGTTGATTCATGATCCGGATTCCGCCAGGGCCATCAGCCGGGCCTGTTTCAATTCGGTGAGTTCGGCCCCGGAGATGGCGGCACCGCGCAAGCCGCCGCTCAGGCTCACTTCGGACAGATAGGTGGCGCCGTCGCGGGTGATGACCAGGTCGATATGGGCAAAGGGCATCTCGGCCCGATGCATGATCTGCCGGCAAATCTCTTTCTGCGAGGGGTCGAGGGTATAGTGCCGGCTCTCGCCACCAGCGGCCAGATTCATGCGGAAGCCGTTGGGATTGCAGCGCGCATAGGCTTCCCAGTAATCGTCCACCGCGATGATGCGCAGATCGGTTTCGACCTGCAGATATGGTTGCAGTACGAATGGATAGTGGTGACCGTCGAGACTCAGGCAGTTGTAAAGGGTTTCCAGCTGGTCCCATTTACGCACGCCGTGTCCGCAGTGCTGGCGCTCGGCCTTGGTGACGGCCGCATTTATCCCCATACGCTCGTAATCGGTGACCGCATCGAGCAAGGTTTTGCGTCGATCGATGACGCGGGTCTCCGGTGCCATCCATTGTTTCAGGATCAGGGCCTGGGCCGCTTTGGAGGCGCTCACCATCTGGGCGCCGGCCGACGGCAGCAAGCGCACCCCGCGCGCCATGAGATCGATGAGAATGGCCGGTTTCAGATAGGTCGGCGGCACCTGACCGATAAACAGGTCGCCGGGGCCGAGGTCATGGAACGCCTGGGTTAACTGGCTGAATCGGTGAATGATCATCTTCGATTATCGATTGCGATGGGCTTGAATGCCCAGTTCGATCAATCGGTCGAGCAATTGGCCGAAGGAGATGCCCGCCGTCTGGGCCGCCTGGGGGAACAGGCTGGTGCGCGTCATACCAGGGATCGTATTGGTTTCCAAGACAAAAAAGTCATCGCCGCGCAGCATCATGTCGGTGCGGCTGTATCCTTTGCAGAACAGGGCCCGGTGGGCCCGGCAGGCGTAATCCTGGGCCTTGGCCGTCAGCTTGGCGCTGATGCGGGCCGGACAGATCTCCTGGCTCGCTCCGGCGGTGTACTTGGCCTCGTAATTGAAAAAGGGGTGGCTCGGGTCGGGAATGATTTCTATCAGGGGCAGGGCCTCGGGGTCGTCATTGCCCAGAACGCTCGCGGTGATCTCGATGCCGTCGATATAGGCCTCGACCAGTGCGGTTGCATCCTCGTCCAGCGCTCTGGCGATGGCCGGCGCCAGATCTTCGGCACGGCGAACGATGCTCATGCCGATGCTCGACCCCCCGACCACCGGTTTGACCACCAGGGGCAGACCGAGTCGCGTCACCAACCGGTCGCTCTCCACGGCCTCGCTGCGTCGCACCACCGCGTAGGGGGCCACGGGTATGCCGTTGCGTTCGTAGATCTCCTTGGCGGCCAGCTTGTTCATGCTCAATGCGCTGCCCAGAACGCCCGATCCCTGGTAGGGGATGTCGAGCAGCTCCAGCATGCCCTGGACCGTCCCGTCCTCACCGTAGGGACCGTGCAGGATGATCAAGGCGGCGTCGATCCGATCCGCATCGGCGACGAGCCGGGCCAGATCGGTTTTGGGATCGTAGCGCTCGACATGGTATTTATCCTTATCCAGTGCCTGGAAGACCTGCTCGCCGCTCTTCAGCGACACGTCCCGCTCCGACGAGATGCCGCCGCTGAGCAATGCGATGGTTTTTT
The DNA here is from genome assembly GCA_002402905.1 of Desulfatitalea sp. UBA4791. GTDB lineage: Bacteria > Desulfobacterota > Desulfobacteria > Desulfobacterales > Desulfosarcinaceae > Desulfatitalea. Next base: position 5,950 of record DHGT01000004.1, read on the forward strand.
TCATGTGGCTGCCTCCTTCTCGACGACTTACACGTCGATCGGTTCGTTGGGTCCCAACACCCGCCGCTTGGCCAGGGCAAACTCCTCGGGGGTGATCAGTTTCTTTTCCAGCAGCTGGGCCAACGCCTCGATCTCGCGAATGCGCTGTCTTTGAGGATCCTCCAGCTCCAGAGGTGCATCGTGGCCGCCGGACTCGATCGCGGCCGGTCCCACGGGGGCGCCGAGCTTCAGGGAGGCCATGCCGCCTAAAAAACTCACTTCCAGGGAACGGCCTCGAAACAGGGGCGACTGCATGGCCTCTTTCAGGGAACGGCCCTCTGAACGCAATTTCCGGTAAAACAGGTAGGCCGACAAGGCCACCAACCCCATACCGGCCAGTACGATCCAAAGCAGGTACTGCACCAGGCCGCCGAAAAAGATGACAAGCAGCCCAAGCCCGGCCAGCAGCACCACATGCAGCACCAGAATGGTATAGGCCATGGCGATGCTTTTAAACAGGCCTTCACGTTTGTTGTCAATTTTTTTAGACATTTTTTATCAACCGGCCGCCAGCGGACCCTGCGTGGGGTCAGCTTCTTTCTCGCTCTTTTTTGGATGCCAGTCGTTCGGTAAGGTCCGGCATGTATTTTTGTTCCATCTCGAAGCGGATATTGCCCTGGCGTGCCATGTTCAATTTCATGATCAGGTAATTGAGTTTTTTCAGGGTGGCGTAGCGTGCTGCGGTTTCCGGCATTTGCGCCAGCAGCGCTTCGGTGTTGTGGATTTCCTTTTTGATTTCGATTTCCGGTGGCAGGCAATCCGCGTTTTTCAAAATCTTATAGGAGAGACGCAAATCCTCGGGGATATGGCTGTCGTCAGCAAAATCGAGCGGCCGGCCGGCCCCCTGCAGGTTATCGAACACGCCCTTTTCCTGGGCCTTTCGAATCCGCTCTTCCACTATTTTTTCAAATCCGGTAAGCATCATGTCCTCGACGGCAAGAACTGGCCATACGAAAGGCCCGCTTCGTTAGATCAGTGAATATAATACATTGGATTTCCGCTTTTCAAGGTCAATGTCCGAAATGTGCCGTGATCGAACCGTCCCGTCCGACCGGGACCCGGTTAAGCCGCTGGATTTGACAGACCGATGATCGGTAAATATTTTTGAATTTTAGTAACCACGAAAGCATGCGGATCTAATGAAAAAAAAATCCCAGCCAGACCATCAAGCCCGTGAATTCGACCGTCGCACATCCTTCATTATCGTGGAATACGAGGTCCAAGAGGGCCGCTTTCGCGATATTTTGAAAAACATCGGACCCAAGGGGCTCTTCATCGGCACCCGGCGAATCATCGAAAAGGACCAGGAGATCACATTGAGATTTCCCCTCTTCTCATTCGATCAACGCATCGAGGTCAAGGGGCGCGTCACACGCACCACGCCGCACGGATTTGCCGTGGCCTTGGATGAACCCTTGGATGGCCTGCTCCTGGAGGACGGCCGATTATCCGATATCGTTCATGAAATCGACAGATAAGCATCCGACCCCGATCGACGCCGCGCCTATCCATCCAAAAAAGATTGAATGACCCGCAGGGTCTCAGCCGGTTTTTCCATGGGAATCAAATGACCGGCATCCTGCACCTCGTGGTACCTCCCCAGTGGGATCGATGCCGCTACGCGCTTCAGGTCGATAAAAGGCTTGTTTTCGCTTTGCCCGCCCTCAACGACCAGCGCCGGGCTTTTGACTCGGGCCAGCTCGGGCCAGGGGTCATGTTGGATGCTGCCCATGAAAAGGGCCGCTTCCCGTTCGGGCGGGCAGGTGAGATGGAGCCCGTTGCCATTGTCGCCGGTGATGCCGTGGGCCAGGTACAGGGAGAGTACCTCCCGGTCCCATGACTGGAAGAACGACTTGCTCTGGAAATAGGCCCACGCCTCATCCCGGTCCGACCAGCCGTTGCGACGCCGGATGGCCTTGGCGGCCATGGGATGCTGTTCCCTGGAAATTTTCGCCCCGTAGAACTCGCCGGGCAAAAAGATGGGTTCGATGAGCACCATTTTGCCTGCATCCAGGCCATGTACCGTGTGGGACAGGGTGAGCACGGCGGCGCCCATGGAGTGGCCGACCATCATGGGGCGGCGCAGCTGCAGGCGATCGCAGAGCAATGTCACATCGCCGGCCAGGTCCCGCCACCCCAGCCAGCCGTTCTCCGGATCGATGGCGCGGTGATCGAACAGGTTCGGCACGATCACCCGATAGGCGCCGGCCAGATCCTGCGCAATGGGATGCCACAGCCATGGCAAAAAACCGGTGGCATGCAGTATCAATACGGCCGGTCCGTCACCCGGATATTCGAGATAGGCCATCGTCATGTCGCCGATGGTTTGATGGCAGATGTTGGGTTGCACGATCTTTACACCTCATCACAATCATTTGTCGCTAAAAACCCCCCGGCTCACCGGCCGGGATGGCCATACTCGGCCGCTTCGCGTGATTCGAGAATCTGCCAGAGCGCCTTGGCTTCCTCGAATCCCGGGTCCTCCGCCTTGATTTGGCGCAGGTTTTGCCGGGCATCATCCCATCGGCTCTGATCCAGGTAAAGCCGGATCAGGGCCAACCGAGCATCCTCATGCGTTTGATCCAGATTCAGGGCATTCAATAAGGACGCTTCGGCTTCGTCGGACCGGCCGGCCAGCTGGTGCATGAGCCCCAGTCCAAAATGGTTGTCCGCATGCTGGGGGCGCAGTTGGGTGGCCCGCTCAAGGGCGCGCGACGCTTCTGCCACGTTGCCCAGATCCGCATAGGCCATGCCCATGTTGAAATAGAGACGGTCGTCGTCCGTGTAGCCGCATTCGGTGGCCGCCTCGTAAAACTGAACCTCCTGGGCACGATCGCCGATCTGCCCCCAGATATATCCCAGATGATACATGGCCAGGCAGTTATCGGGGTTTTCGGCCAGGAATCGTTCATGCGCCAGCCGGGCCGCTTCCCAATCGCCTGTTTGGACGGCGGCATCGATACCGGGATGGCATTCCCGGTCGGTCTGCACCGTCGGTGTTGTCGTGGCGCATGCGGTCAACAGCAGGCCGCACACCAGCACGAGCAGGATCAGGGCGGACTTGTTCAATGACAAACGCGGCGCGGTAATGACGATCGACATGGCGTATTCATCCTCTTTACTGTTAGGTCTATTGCCAAAGGGTTTATATTCGCCCTTGCATCGATCCGCAAGCTATGGTTTTTTAATATATCAAATTGATCATCCTCGGAAAAAGATCAAGGCTGGCAGAAACCCGAGGGCGACAAACCGCAGGAGAATCGAGATGCAAAGCCAACGAACGTCCTACCGGAAGGCGATTGTCTGGATCACGATCATCCTGCTGTCGGCCGCCGGGTTGCCCCTGCCCCTGCAGGCTTCGGGGATGCCTTTCGCACCCGGGGAACGGCTGGAATATGAGTTGCGCTGGGAAAACATTCCGGCCGGTTCGGCTATCCTCGAGGTCCATTCACCAAAGACCATCAATGGCGAGACCGCCCACCACTTCGTGTTGACGGCCCAATCCAACGCCTTCATCGATCTGTTCTATAAGGTACGTGATCGAATCGATGCCTTCGCCGATTTGGATATGACCTGCTCGGTGCACTATGAGAAACGGCAGAACGAAGGCCGCCACAAAAGAAACGAGGTGGTGGTTTTCGATTGGGAGACCCACGAGGCGCGCTACACCAATTATGGCCGATCCAGGCCCGCTATCGACCTGATGGCGGGTAGTTTCGATCCCCTGTCGGCCTTTTATTTCAGCCGAACGGTCGGCCTGGATATCGGACAACGGCTCGAACGGCCCATCACCGATGGCCGCCGGAATGTCATCGGCCGTTTGCGCGTTGTGGCGCGGGAAAAGATCACCCTGCAAAACGGCGTGTGCTACGATACGTTTCGGGTCGAGCCCGAGTTGAATCAGGTCGGCGGGGTCTTCAAGGAGAGCAAGGATGCCAGGATCCATCTGTGGATCACGGCCGACGAACGACGTATCCCGGTGAGAATCAAGAGCAAGGTGGTGGTCGGGCACTTTGTCGGCGAGCTCGTGTCGGTGCGCTGACCGCCGACCGCTACAACGCCGTTCTGTCTTTCAGGACCTCGAAGCCGGATATGATGTCCAGCAGTTCATTGGTGATGTTCATCTGGCGCTGTTCGCGAAACAGTTTCTTCAAATCCCCCTGGAGTTCATCGATATTTTTTTCCGCTGATTGCATGGCGGCCAGGCGTGCCGAGTTTTCCCCGGCCAGGGACTGCACGAGCGCCCTGTAAAGGGATACGTAAAGATATTGCCGGAACAGCTGCCGAAACAGCTCTTGACCGGAAAGCCCCAGCAGGGGAATGCATTTGCTCGGCCAGGGTGTGTTTTGATAGCGACGCATCCAGCTCTTGTCGAGCGGCAGGACAGGATAGAACGTCTGTTCGTAACCGATTTTTCCGGAAAGCGCATTGTGGCAGAGGTAAAACGACTCGGTGCCCCGGGTTTGCTGCCAGCGTTCCAACTTGCCGATCATGTCGCCGACCATGTGGTGCACGGCGGTCAGGCTCCCCGGCGCCTGGTATTCAAGGGCCGGCGGGTCGCCGCCATCGTCGATGGCGGCGGCGAGCCTTTCCCCCACGCACCAGAACGTCACGGCCACGTTCTTTTCGCGGCGTTTTCGGGATTCGGCCAAGGCCCTGGCGGCGATGATGTCATTGAACTGACCGCACATGCCCTGATCCGAACCGATGACGATGACAACCGCCTGCTTTTTCGTGACAAGGCCCGGCTCGACCCCGGCGTACCGGAACAGAGCCTGCCACCCTTGATCCACGACGCGGCGATAGGCCTCCAGCGATACCACGGCCCGCTCGTACTGCCGGATATTGACAGCGGCCAGGCTCTTCATGGTCTTGACCACCGAGAGCAGTTCCTCGGCGGTTCGTATTTTCTTATCCAGAACTTCCAGGGTCTGCATCGAGTGCCTCGACATCCCTTATGGCATCACGGATCACCTGATCCATTTTTTCCCACAGCGGATCGTCGGATCCCATGGTGTCGATACGATCCTCCAGGTCAGGAAGGGCGGCATCGATCTTTTCGAAAACCGCCTCCTGAACCCGGGCCATCCGGTTTTCGGGGACAGGGTCCAGATACCCTCGGGTGACGGCCAGCAGTACGGCGATCTGCCGGGCGGCGCTCAAGGGCGAAAACTGGTCCTGTTTCAAGGCCTCCCGCACCCGCAGGCCGTGGTTCAGACTCTTGCGGGTGCTGTCGTCCAGACGGGCGCCGAAGCGGGCGAAGGACTCGAGTTCGTGAAACTGGGTATAGGAAAGCCTCAAATCGCCGGCCACTTTCCGGTAGGCCGATATCTGGGCCTTGCCGCCCACCCGGGAAACCGACTTGCCCACGTCCACCGCCGGCAGGACGCCCTTCTGAAACAGGTCCGGGGAGAGGTACAGCTGGCCGTCGGTGATGGAGATCAGATTGGTGGGGATATAGGCCGATATGTTCTGAGCCTCGGTTTCGGCGATGGGCAGCGCCGTGAGGCTGCCGCCTCCCAGCTCGGTCTTCAGATGGGTCGCCCGTTCGAGCAGGCGGGAGTGGATATAGAAAATATCACCGGGAAACGCCTCCCTGCCCGGCGGCCGGCGCAACAGCAGCGACAGCTGCCGGTAGGCCAGCGCGTGCCGGGTCAGATCGTCATAAACGACCATGACGTCTTCGCCGCGGTGCATGAAAAATTCGGCCATGGTGGTGGCCGCGTACGGCGCAATATACTGAAGCCCGGGGGCGTCATCTCCCTCCACCACCACGACGGTGGTATAGTCCATGGCGCCCCGCTCCTTGAGGTCGGCGATGGTCTTGGCCACACCGGCGCTCCGCTGGCCGATGGCGCAGTAGATGCATTTGACGCCTTTGCCCCGCTGGTTGATGATGGCGTCCAGCGCGATGGCGGTCTTCCCCGTTTGACGATCGCCCAGGATCAATTCCCGCTGTCCCCGGCCGACGGGAATCAGGGCATCCACCACCTTGAGGCCGGTTTGCAGGGGTTTGACCACCGGAGCGCGGTCCAGTATGGGCGGCGCCTCTTTCAAGACCTCGTGCCGCTCGGTTTCCCCCGTGGCCCCGAGCCCGTCCAGGGGACGGCCCAGGGGGTCCACAACACGCCCCAGGAATTCCGGACCGACGGGCACGTCCAGGATGCGATGGGTCCTGGCCACACCCTGACCGGCGGCCAGGGTATCGTTGGCCCCGAAGAGTACGATCCCCACCCGGTCGGGAAGAATATCGAGTACCATGCCCTTGCTGCCGTCGTCGAAGAGCACCAGTTCTTCGAATTGGACCCGGGTCAATCCGCCGACCCAGACGATGCCTTCTTCCACGGATCGAATGGTACCGATCTCTTCGGTTTCCGGCAGGGGGCTGTAACTCTCCATCGCCTGGCCCATGGCCCGGGAAACCTCGTCGAGGATGGAGTGGATATCAAACTCTTTCATGCGGCATTCCGGTGCTTTGGAGGAATGACCCGAAGAATTTCCTTTTCCAGGTCGTTGAGATACTTGTCCAGATTCCAGGCCACTTTCCGGTCTCCGGCCAACGCTTCGATGCCCATGCCCAGACCCCGGGACATCTCGAACCCGATACTCCCGGCGGACGGAAACCATCGGGCGAACGTTTCCCGGACCCGTGCCTTGTCCGCTTCGCCGAGTTCGAATCCGGAAATCACCCGCACGGGACCGGTATAAGTGGCACTCTGAAATTCGTTCTTCCCTTCCGCCATTTTCTCCATGAAGACCGAGATGATCCGGGACTCCATCTTTTCGTCGGCCAAATCCCGGATCACCTGGCCGCCCATGCGCATCACCTGGCGCACGGCGTCGGTTTTGAGCTTCATCAAAAATGCCTGTCGATCGTGGTCCACCTTTTCCATCCAGGATTGACGCAGCGTCTCGATCTCCGCCCGCAGCCGTTCGATCTTTTCCAACCGCCACTGCTCTACTTCGGCCTTGGCGTCGGCCATTAATCTGCTCCTGGCTTCCATCAAGTCCCGCTGCTGTGCGGCCAGTTCTTCGGCATGCCGCCGTGCTTCGTTTTCCGCCGTTTCGGATTGCGCCACGGCCGCTGCGATGCGCGCTTCGCGTTGCTCCATGACCCGCATCACCGGGCCATACAGGAACCGCTTGAGCAGCAGCACCAGCACCAGGAAATTGACCATCTGGGCGACAACCGTGAATCCGTCGATGAGCACGTGTTACCCCCCGGCCTGGGATAGAAAATAGTTCCAGAAAGGATTGGCGAAAATCAGAATCATGGTCACCACAAAGGCATAAATGGCGGTGGATTCCACCATGGCCATGCCGACGAAGAGGGTTCGGGTGATGGCGTTGGTCTCGTCGGGTTGCTGCGCAATGGAGGCCAGGGCCTGGGCCAAGGCCCGCCCTTCACCGATGGCTGGACCGATGCCGCCGATGCAGATGCATAAGCCCGAGGCCACGATGGATGCCACGGCCACCCATGCTAAATCACTCATAGCGGTTCTCCTTTTATCGTTTACCGGATCTGGTTTGAGCTTCCATGGCGGCGCCGACATACACCGCCGCCAGTATGGCGAAAATATAGGCCTGAACAACACCGGTGAGCAGCCCGAGCAATTGCATCGGCACCGGGAACAAGAGCGGTGCGATGAGCAGTAAAATGGCACCGATCATGTTGCTGCTCATGACATTGCCGAAAAGACGGACGGCCAGGGCCAGGGTCCTGCTGATCTCTCCCATGACATTGAATGGCAGCATGAAGAAGGAGGGCCTGAGATAATTGGAGAGATAGTCCGTAAACCCCATTTTGGAGACACCGTAAACGGGCACGGCCACGAACACCACCAGGGCAAACGCGGTGGTGGTGGAAAGGGAGCCGGTGGGCGGATGAAAACCGGGAACGACGGACAGGACGTTGGAAACGGCGATAAACAGGAACAGGGTCCCCAGCAAGGGCAGTAACCCTTTGGGTTGATGCGGCGTGACCGCTTTGAGCTGACCGCTGATGGCCGACACGACGGCTTCAAGGATGCTTTGCCGGCGCGACACCGTTCCGCCCGATGAGAGCCGCCGGGTCAGAAGCCACGAACCAACGGTCAGCAGGGCCATTACCCCCCAGGTGAAGAGAATGGTCCGGTTCAGGACCAGGAGGCCCGACTGCCAGAAGATGACGTTGTCCGGACTAATGTGCACGGTGATGACCTCCCTTGTTTGCCAGGCCGATCCAACGCGTCATCAGGAACCGCAGGATGCCAAAACCTATCAGGGCCGCCCCGAAGGCCGCCATGCTGTGCTGCAGGGCCAGCCACAAGCCCGCCAGAGCCGCCACGGCGCGCACGAAAAAGCTGATCCCCAGAAATCGCCGGGGGGATCTGCGGCCGGAGATACCCTTGAGGCTCCACCACAGGCCGCCGAAAAACAAGAGTCCGAGCAGGGCGCCCCAGGCGAAGCCGATGCCGATGGCCAGTGGATCAATCGCCATTGTCTTCTCTTTCCCGGCGGATAGCCTCCCCCTGACGGGAGATCCAGACCCACGCGTTGATGCATCCCAGGGCAAGGCCGATCACCATGAGCATCAGGGTCCACGAATACTGCCCCGGATGTTTGATATCGATCCAGAGACCGATGAAAATACCGGCCAGGGTGGGAACGGCTACGGACCAGCCCACCAATCCGAACATGCCCAGGCCGAACCAGAAGGTTTCCTCTTTTTTCTTCTCGGCCCGCAGTTTGCGTTTTTCGCGGACCTCCACGGCCCCCGTGAACGACCGTTCCTTTTTGTCGAAGGCTTCAGACACTTTTCTCGAACTCCATAAATCGGCGGATGAAACCGGCCTCCAGGCGGGCGACGGCCGTTCGGGCCTGCTTTTCCCGATCATCCATCTCGTTGATCATCCGGTCCACGGTCGCTTTGAGCAAGCCCAATTCCCCGGAGATGGCCAACTGGGTGGCGATGGCGACCCGATCCTGCTGTTTGACCAGGATGCCGCCTTTCAAGGCGAGGTATTGCTCCGGCCCGGACGGCGGCAGATATCTCAGAATACCCGGCACCAGGGCGGTCACGAAATCGATGTGCCGGGGCAAAATACCGAAGGATCCGGCCGGCCCCTCGCCCACGATTTTTGTCGCGGCCGTGTCCAGAAAAATATCCGTCGGCAAATAGATGGCCAGGTTCACGACGAGGCTCCCTGCACTTCTTCGGCCGCCGAATCGGAGCGGATCTCATCTGCGGTGCCGATCATGTAGAGGGTGCTTTCGGGAACCTTCGAGAATTCGTCGTTCAAGATCCGCTCGCACCCCGAAATCGTCTCTTCGATGTCCACGAAGCGCCCCTCGATGCCGGTAAACTGGACGGTGGTAAAAAAAGGCTGGGTCAAAAACCGTTCCAGGCGCCGGGCGCGAAATACGGTGTTGCGATCGTCGCGCGACAGTTCCTCGATACCCAGCATGGCGATGATGTCTTTCAGGTCTTCATAGTTGGACAGGGTTTTGCGAACCTCCCGGGCCACATCGTAATGGCGCTGGCCCACGACGCGGGGCTGGAGCATGTTGGAGCGGGACTGCAGGTGATCCACGGCCGGATAGAACCCCTCACCGGCCCGCTTGCGCGACAAGACGATGGAGGCGGAAAGATGGGAAAAGGTGTGCACGGCCGATGGATCGGTCAAATCATCGGCGGGCACGTAAACCGCTTGTATGGAGGTGATGGCCGCCTTGCTGGTGCTGCAGATGCGCTCTTCCAGCTCCGCCAGCTCGGTTCCCATGGTGGGCTGGTACCCCATTCGGGAGGGGAGCCTTCCCAGGAGGCCGGACAGCTCGGATCCGGCCTGAATGAATCGAAAAATATTGTCGATGAGCAGCAGGACGTCCTGACCCAGGTCGTCGCGGAAGTATTCGGCCATGGTCAGGGCCGAATGTCCTACGCGGAACCGGGCGCCCGGAGGTTCGTTCATCTGGCCGAAGACCATGACGGTGTTGTCGCGCACGCCGGCCTCACCCATCTCCCGGTATAGCTCCTCGCCTTCCCGGCAGCGCTCCCCGATGCCGCAGAAAATGCTCATGCCTTGATGCTTGCCCACCATGTTGTGAATCAGCTCGGTGATGATTACCGTCTTTCCCACGCCCGCCCCGCCGAAAAGCCCGGCTTTGCCGCCCCTTTCCAGGGGAACCATCAGATCGATCGCCTTGATGCCGGTATAAAAGATATCCTGGTTAGCAATGCGCGCAGACAGGGACAGGGGTGTACCATGGATGGAGCGCAGGGCCACATCTTCCAGGTCGTCCCGGCCGTCGATGGGGTCTCCGAAGACATTCAACATCCGGCCCAGAAGCGATCGCCCCACCGGAGCGGTGAGGGGCGTGCCGTCAGTTCGGGCCAGGTCGCCCCGACCAAGGCCCGAGGTGGCGCAGAGGGCGATGCCCCGGATGCGGTTGGCGTCCAGGTGAGAGACCCCTTCGATAGGAATGTCACCGTTCGGGCCGGCATAGATCAGCGCATTGAGCGGCGGCAGGTTGTCCCTGAAAAAAAGGTCCACGATGCTGCCACGAACCGACACCACGATGCCTTCAACAACGTTTTCCGGGTTTATTCGATCGTCCATGTTCGTTCCTGGTATGAGGAATCACACGCATTCCAACGCGCATGGAGGATGGATACGGGCCGAGAATCGGCTTTAAGCGTAGAACCTATCCTATAGGAACACGGCAAGGGGCGCAACCGAATTGCTCCTTGGTCAGGGATTCTGACTGAATTCTATTCACTAAACCCGGCGAGGATAGAACAGGTGGCCGATGTCACACGCCAAACGGTCAAGTGCCGGTCAAATCCACGGCGGACGTCCCAGAAACTACTCCATCCTGCCCGGGAAAGGCGTATACATATGCTTCCCCTTGCCCTCTTTGAGTTCGGCGGCCATCTGCCGGACATGCACGAATCGATGTTTCAACTCGTAAAATCCATGCCACCAGGCATAATCAGGCGCCATCATCGCAGTTCCCATCCTCGCGCGGCGCCCCTCGTGATGCCACAATTCGTAATATTGCCACTCGATGGGTTCATCGAAGTAGCGCTCCCTGGAAACGAGTCCTTGGTCATAGAGCTGGTTCATGACCTTCTCGATGGGATCGTAATAATTTTCGTTGTAGTGATGAATCACCTTATCCAGGTTGCGAAAATGGTCCTGGGTCCAGGTGATGGAATGGCATTGGAGGCACACCGCCTCCATTTTCCGGCGCTCGTCCTGCCACCGGGTCGCCGCCGGAAAGGGCTTGAAATCCTCCGGCCGCACGGTCCGCGGGGCCTGGGTCTCCCAAGAGAGCCGCTCGGTCACATCGTGGGAGACGTCGAATTTTCCGGCCACCGCCGACATGTGGCAGGTGGCGCAAGTCGGTGCGCGGAAATGTTTGCCGGCTTCCCACCGACGGCTGGTCGGGTCCCAGGTCCAACGATCGCCTTCGGCGTGATAGATGGTGCCGTGTTTGGATTCGTTATAGATTTCGATCTGGGGATGATCGGGCCCCAGGTGACACTGATCGCACGCCTCGGGCTTGCGGGCCTCTTCGATGGAAAAGCGGTGGCGGGTATGGCAGCTGGTGCAACTGCCTTTGCTGCCATCCGGATTGATTCGTCCGACCCCGACGTTGGGCCAGGTGCCCGGCAACGGCTTGCCGTTTTCCACCTCGACCACGGTGCCGTGGCAGGCCAGGCAGCCGGTAGTTCTTTCGGTCGCGTTGTTCATCCCGTCTTTGAGCCAATGGTCGATCTTCCACATGATCTCGTGGGTGTTAGCGTGTTTGCTGCGGGCATACTGCTCGGCCTGCCGGGGATGGCACCCCTGGCAATGTTTCGGCGAAACGACCACCGAGATGGGCCGTGAAGAGTGCTCGAGATGGGCGGTCAGCACGGCCTGCTCATCGATGGCGCGATGACACTTGTCGCAGTGCACATCGACCCGGGCGTGAACCCCATTGTTCCAGTCCATGAAAATGCCCGGCGTTTTTTCACGGTGGCAATCGATGCAGCTCTGGCCGACGATGGCGGTTTCTCGTTTTTCGGGCATCAGGCGCAGGGGAAAATCCCAGCGCCACACGCCGATGCAGGCCAGGATGAGAAAAATCAGCACCAGGTTGGTGTAGGCCAGGACCACGAACACCCTGCGCACCACCGGGGGCTTGTCTGAACCGGCCGCTTCGGTCCTGAGCGGGCCGACCCGGCGCACCTTTTCAAACACCTCGGTGCCGTGCGGGGCGCCTTTCAGGGCTTCGGTCAGGTCCGCTCCGGCAGTGTGCTTGCCGAAATGGCGCCCACCCTTCCAACGAGCGCTATCGCTGACGTCATACACGTCGTTCTCGAAAACAAAATAGGCCGGCCGGCCTTCGGCGCCGTCAAAACCCGCCAGGTTGGCCCGGGTGATCTCATCCTCTCCTGCCACGGGAGGCGGCATCTGCTTCATCTTGCGATGCACCAACGTAACGGCGGTCAGACCGATGGCGACCATCAGGGCGAAGAGAAGAATCTTGATGAAAAGCATGAGGCCGAAGGTATTGTCGAAGAACTGTTCCCAGCGATCCATGCGGGCCCAGGTCAGATAGATACCCGTCGCGGTCAGGGTCGCCATGCACGAGAGCCCCAACAGACGCTCCGGTTTGGGGATGCCGCCGGTAAGCCGCGCCGGACGGACGAAAATATGGATATAGAAGATCGCGCCGAAAAAAATCACCGCCGCCAACAGGTGAAGATAACCGATGACGAACCTAAGCGTCTTGTGCAGCGGCTGCTGGAGCCGTTCGGATTTTTCCAATACCGAGGATGCGATCGGATAACGGTACCCGTTGCGGATATAGGCAAAGCCCACGGTCTTGAGCTGACCGCCAGTACTCTCCTGGTGACAGAAGATGCACGCCTGACCAGTGTCACGGGCATACTGTTCCGTTGCCTGGGCCGCCGGGGTGAAAATGACGCCGAAGAGCAGCACAAATCCGAACATCGCACAGCAAACGAGACGCTTGGGCATGGACACCTCTCCTCTTTTTGAGGTAGCTTGTACCATGAAGGTGGCCCCTGTGCCAATGTTCATCTTCGCCGCAGCAGATCATGCCTCGCTTCCGGTGGCCTGGACGACAAACGGTCCCAGGGCCTTGGCATTTTTATCCCCGGTTTCTAAAAAAATCGTTCGCGTGGGATAGGCGAAAGAGATGCCCTCTTCCTGAAAACGCCTGAAGATTTCCAGGTTGATGGCCTGTTGGATATCCATATAGAGGTTATAGTCAGGACCCAGTACATAGTAAACCGTCTCGAAATTCAACGCGGATTCCCCAAATCCCTGGAAATGAGATCGGTCGAAGCGCGCGTTGTCCCGGGCCTCGATGGCTTCCCGAATGATTTTCGGGATCAATTGCAACTGGTCATGGGAGGTTTGATAAAGCACGCCGATCGTAAACACCACCCGCCGCTCGGCCATGCGTTTGTAGTTGCGAATTCGGCTCTTGAGAAGATCGCTGTTGGCAAATATGAGTTGCTCCCCGGAGAGGCTGCGAATCCGCGTGGTTTTCAATCCAATGTATTCCACCGTTCCCATGTGGGTATCGATGATGATGAAATCTCCGATCACGAAGGGTTTGTCGAGCACTATCGATAGCGAAGCAAAAAGATCCGCCAGGATATTCTGAACGGCCATCGCCACTGCGATACCACCGATACCCAGACTGGCGATGAGGGTAGTAATTTTAACGCCGGGTATATTATCGAGCGCCAGCAAGACGGCGACGGACAGCAGCACGAATCGCCCCACAAAACCGAGTGCGCGCATGGTCGTCATGCGCTCACCCGAAGCATTTTGCACCTTGGCTTGATAACGTTTCAAGGCGAAGGATATTAATGCATTGCCCCATATCGTCACCTGAACGATCACCGCGATGACCGACAGCGCGGAGAGCCACGTCTGCAACCCATCACCCTTCTGTAACCCGGCGGCCCCCATGTCGATGGCCAGAACGGCGATGACCGTCATGGATATCCGCTCGACCAGCATGGCGACGAGCGCATAGACGCTGTTCTGGCTCACTTTATCGCGGGCCATGAAACGACGCGCCAATACGCCTTTGATCAGGCGAACGAACACCAGAAAGCCGACGCCGAGAGAAAACGCGATCAACCAATCTTTCAATGGACTACCAAGAAACATGTGGTCCAGCAATTCCATGCCTTCCTTCTCCTTTCTTGGAGGATCTTTAAAAAATAGCGGTGGCCGGGGGAGTTTCGATTGGCACTTCAAATAAAAAATTATAAGCACAGATCCCGCTATTTCAACAGTCGGTCCGACGAATAGAAATGGGAGGTGTGCACTCGATAATAAAGGTGTACGCGTATGCACACACCATATTGGCGGTTCCGAAACAATTTTGAACAGTATCCGATAAGGGCCTCTGCGTCCACGCGCGTGCAGAGCCCGAAACGCTCGGCGCCCCGGCTCCTCGACCCTCTGGCACAAACCTTGCTGAAAGTCTTGGCCGAAGTCCGTATCGATGGGCGTCAAGATGATCCAACGATATGGCCGAAGGTATCATTTAAGTGGGATCAGGAGGCAACCATGCCCAGCGTTCAAGCCGTCGGCAACGACACCGTTCGGAGTCAGAACATCTTCGGTCAGCCCTTGACCATCTTCGGCATTCCCGTGGACCGTGAAACCATCTTCTCCGACCACAATGGGATTTACAAAAGCCGAACGGAAAAGCGTCAACGCAAACTGATCGTGAAAAGCACGTTTATCAAATTTTTCCTTCATCACGAGGAAACCATCCGATGTTTGACCACCGGATACTCCCCGGTTTCCATCAAAGAGCAACTCATCACCGGGCCCGCCTTCCTCTATTTTAAGAAGGCAATCTTCATTTTCACAAACAAACGTATTCTGCATGTGCCCACGCGATTCAATCGTTCCCAGTACGGTGCCGTTTCCCAGATGCTTTATGAAGATTGCGCGCGTATCTTCATGAAAGGGCGTACACTGCATGTTGACTATAAGAACGGAAGACAAGAAGCATTTCTCTATCTAGGGCGCCAGGAGAAGAAAAAGCTGCGCAGCCTACTCGCCGGACTGACGCTCTCGCCCAAGGAGGCCGGGCAGTTGAAAAGTCGGGTTCATCTGTGCCCGAGCTGCACGCAAATCTTACAGCCAGGCGACAGGATGTGCGAGACCTGCAAAATGAAATTCAAGACGCCGTTCAAGTCCAAACTCTGCTCGCTGCTGATCCCCGGCGGCGGATATTTCTACAGCCGCTTCAAGTTCATCGCCGTGCTGGCGGGGCTGATTGAAACAGCCTTGATGACGGTACTCGTGCTACAGGGCCTCGCCATGCATCGGGGAATACCCCTTGCCATTCATTGGGTAGCACTGCCGGCATTTGCCCTGGTTTTGGAAAAGTTCGTGATGGCCTACCATACCCAAACGCTCATCCAGAATGTCGTTCCTGAAAAAGGCGATTATGCTGTGCGTAAAATCTGATGGATACGTAAAAAAAATAGTCGCCGGACGGTATCGTGAAATTTGACCGACAAGAATATGGCCGCCCTCCCTCCTGTCGTCGACAAAACCTCTCCATGTTTCAGGTATAGGTCATTCCGAATGCCGTTGCCAAAAGCCGTAATGGTGTTTAGTATTTTTTATTGAATATCAATCGCGTTTCCATCAGCTCCACGACTGCCCCACCATCATCGATCACGCCAAACTGGAGGATAGACATGCAAAAAAAGATCGCCATCGCCGTCGACGGATCGGTGCATTGCGGATGCGCGGTGCGCTATGCGGCCAATATGGCCAAGGTCCTGCCCGAGCTGCATTTTGAGCTCGTGCACGTGCAACCGTCCCTGTCACAGTACCTGGTCGATGAAGCCGAACGAAAAGCAAAGGCAAATAAGGCGCTGCAGGCCTTGATGAAGGCCAACCGCGAGGCGTCGCTCGAAATCCTGGAAAAGGTGCGGCGCCAGATGGTGCAACAGGGTGTGGATGCCCAGCGAATCGAATTGTGCTCTCGCATACGGACCACGGGTTTGGCCGAAGACCTCCTGGATGAATGCCGCTCCAAGAGCTACGATGCCGTCGTCCTGGGGCGGCGCGGCGTTACCTATCTGCAGGAACTGGTCACGGGCAGCGTCACGGCCAATCTGCTCGAGCACTCCCAGGTCACTCCCGTGTGGATGGTGGACGGCGATGTGCCCGACAACCGGATCGTCCTGGCGGTGGACGGCTCCCAGAACGCCCTGCGTGCCCTGGACCATTACGCCTTCATGGTCGGCGGTCAGAAGGATGCCAAAATTCATATCATCCACGTCAAGCCGCGCTTGCGGGACATCTGCACCATCGATTTCGACAGTCAGAGCATGGCGGCGGCCGAAGAGATCGTCCTGGACAGCGACCGGCATTGCATCGATCAATTTTATTCCCAAGCTCTGGGTGTTTTTAAAAAGAACGGTCTGGAGACCGACCAGCTCGACATCGAAACCATCGAAAGCCGCTTTTCGGTGGCCGGTGCGATTCTCGATGCGGCCCGCAAAGGAGGGTTTGGCACCATCGTCGTGGGTCGCCGCGGCTTCAAGAACAGCAAGTTCAGCGGCAGCGTGTCGCGCAGCATCATTCAAAAGGCCACCCACATGGCGGTGTGGTTGGTACCGTAAGTGGTCGTGGGCAAAAATACAGTGACGGATCGAAACCGGCCATTCAAAAAAAAGCTAAAGTTTGACCCAAAAGGGCCGACATCAGAAATGAAGCTATATCTCTAGACTGAGAGCGGTGTATGAGCGATCTATTCAGCGTGGGTGCCGATTACCTGTTCAGCATCATGGCCAATCAGAGCGACCAGATGACGACCCTGTCCAATCAGGCCCTGAACAGCGGTATCGATAAATATGTGAACAAGGATTACGAGGGCGCGGTCGTCGATTTCAAACGCGCGTTCGGTCTGGATCCCTATTCGGACTATGCCATCGACACGGTCAAGTACCTGGCCATGACCCATCAACGCCTGGGGCAGACCGAAGAGGCCATCGACGCTTACAAGCAGGGTCTGCGGGTCCATTCGGACAGCGATATCCTCCATGTGGCTATAGGCAACCTCTATATCGGCGAGGGGCGCACCGGCGAGGCCATCGAGGCCTACGAGTCCGCTGTGCGCTTTTATGACGACCCCAACAACCGCTTTTCCCTCGGCCAGGCCTACCTGAAGGCGGGTCGATACGATGACGCCGTCAACCAGTTCGAAAAAATCACCAAAAACGAACAATACAGCCGCAACGGCTATTACGGTCTGGGACAGGTCTACAGCGCCCAGAAAAAATACGACAAAGCCATCGAAAATTTCCAACAGGCGATTCGCAAAGACAACGACTTCTACGATGCCCATGCGGGCATGGGCTATGCTTACGCCGACGCCGGCGATATGGATAACGCAAATAAAATCAAGGACTTTTTAGAATCCGAAGGCAGCGACCTGTCCACACTGCTCAAGGCCTATATCGGCAAGACCACCCAACCCAAAATCATGCTCGCCTATGCCGACAGCAAATTCCCCTATTTTCTGCCGCCCAAAACCAAGGTGTCCGCGCTCAACAGCTACATGGCCAATGCCAATGCCAGCCAGACCTTCAGCGTCCGCTTTCAGTTCAATAAGGAGATGGATCGGGCATCGGTGGAAAATGTGACCAATTGGAACATATCCCGATCGCAGGAGAGCGGTCCCGGCATGCGCTACAACATGGGCCTGTCGATTCCGGATACCGAGGCGCGCCTCAGCCCCATTCCCACCGGCATCTATTACGATGAGAGAACCATGACGGCCACCGTCCGTTTCGATATCCGCCAGAACAGCGACGGCACGGCCACCATCGATCCCTCCCACATCCTCTTTTCCTTCAATGGAAAGGATGCCGACGGCAACACCATGGATCCCGATTATGATCAGTTCATGGGATTTTCAAAATCCATATAGGGTCATGCCTTACGGCCCGTGGTTGGCCACATAGAAGTCGTCGATCAGTCCTTTTGCTTTGAGGGATTCGCCATACATCCGCGCCTCATCCAGGGTGGCGAAATGAGACGCCTTGACTTGATACCAGGTGCGTTGGGTGCTCTTGGCCTGGGTCCAGAAGGCGTCCACCCCGGCCTCCTTGAGACGATCCACGTAACGCTGGGCATCATCGCGTTTCAAATAGGCCGCCACCTGAATGGTAAACGGGTCGACCACCACCGGAGGCTGCTCGGCCAGGGGCGCGATGGGTGGCGGCACCTCGGGCGTATCTGGTTCGGACGGCCAATTGTCGATGATCATCCACGCACCGACCGATGCGATCAGCGTCACAACCGCCGCCCAGCGCAGCCGAACCGGAAGGGACCGCGTCCATGCCGATGCCCGTTCTGCAAGCGGGCGCAACCTTGCCCGGCATTGCCGCGCCATGACGATGGCACGATCGCTTGATTGACGTAGGATTGCGGTCAGGGGGGGCCTCGCGCTCGGCTTCGTCGGCGGCAACGCAGCGGGTTCCCGAGGTCTGAATCGGGATGCCAGGGTATCGATCTGTTCGTCGCTCAGATGGGACAAGGCCTGCCTGGCTGCGGAAAGATCGGATCGGTTGTCCGCGTTGGGTTTGAGATGGCTGCGGGCCGCGGCCAACCCCTCGATGCAGCGTTCGTGCCCCGACGCGTGCCCCTGGAGATAGACCTGGAGGGTCCAATCATTGATATGGCCGATACGCAAAAGCAGATCACACAATCCATGCACCCACTCTCGGGCATGTCCCTGGAACATCTGCAACACCCGGCGATAGGTCTGCATGGCTTCGAAATCGGTGCGTTGCCGGGAGAGATAAAAATCGGCCAGCAGCTTTTGAATCTTTTCATGGTGACTCCAGGCGCTGCCGATGAGCGCGGCGACCTCATGGTCCTCGGAAGTGGCTTTTTGCCGACGGCACGCCTCCTCGAGCCACCCCTGGGCGACCGCCTCGTCGGTCGGCCGCATCCGCAGATAGGACCCGACGACCTCCCGCCCGATATCCCCCAATGCGGGCTGGGCCAGATAGAAACGGGCCAGCCGCATGGCCAGAAACTCACCGCTGCGCTGACGCTGCACCGGTGAAAACCAGAAGCTGTCATAGACCGACTTGGTCCTCTCGAACACCGCTTCGGCTTCCCGCAGCATTCCGGCGCGCTCCCAGACGGCCGCTTCGGTCACCTGGCGCCGGATCAGGAAATGCCCCACCCGGTTCATCACCCAGCCAATCCCCAAAAATAGAACGGCCAGCACCAACATCACGGGCAAAGCGATCCAGCTCATGGCGGCCAGCCGCTGCCAATAGGGCAACAGCACGGTGCAGACCGCCACTCCCAACAGGGCGGTCAACCACAAGCGTATACCGATATGTCTGAAGACAGCACTCATGTTATCGCGTCACGATATCCGATGGTGGAGTCGGGCAACAGGGCGCTGCCTTACCCGGATCCTATCCGCGTTGGTGTTAAAAGCCTTCGCGCAAGGCCACCCAGACCTCCGATTCGCCGGCACCATGGGCAGGCAGCCCGGTCGTTGCATCGACCACCTGGAGTCGAATGCCGGCCGGCTGCAGAAACGGACGCGCCGGCTCGCCCTCGGTCGCCTCGATCATGAACCGGGCCCATATAGGCGCCGCGCCCCGGTTGCCGGTGATGCCGATGCCATTGAGATCGCGAAGGCCCTCGTCACGATCGTAACCGACCCACACCGAGGCACACAGTGTCGGTGTAAAACCGGTAAACCAGGCGTCATGATAACCGTTGGTGGTGCCTGTCTTCCCTGCGGCCGGCTTGTTGAATCCCATGCGCCGGACGACCTGTCCGGTGCCTTGATCCACGACGCCCTTCATCATATCCACCACCTGGTAGACCAGACGGCTGTCGAGCACTTGGGTCCCGCTGACAATATGCTCTTCCAGCAGCTGGCCGTAAGCATCTTCCACCCGCCAGATGCAAAAAGGTTCGTAATAGATGCCCTCGGCTGCAAATGTGGTGAAACTCGAGGCCATCTCCAGCGGGCTCACACCCGATGTACCCAAGGCCACCGAATAGACCGGAGACAGCGGACTCCGAATCCCGCATCGCCGGGCCGTATCGATCACCGCTTCGGGGCCGACGCGGGCCACCAGTTGGGCGGCGATACTGTTAATAGACTCGGTAAACGACTTCTTGAGAATCACCGGTCCCTGGTAGGCGCGTTTGAAATTCTGCGGCCGCCAATCCGGCGCACCGGCCACCGGGATATGAATCGGACGGTCGACGAAAACCGTGGCCGGTGTCACACCCAGCTTTTCAAAGGCCGCATAGTAGAGAAACGGCTTGAAGACCGAACCGGGCTGACGGTTGTTCTGCACGGCCCGGTTGTATTCGCTTTCACCGTAATTGCGTCCGCCGGCCATGGCCTTGATGGCCCCCGAGTTGACCTGAATGGCCACCAGGGCGCCCTGGGGAAGTTCATCGGAATTGCCCGCTGGCGGTGCAAGGTCCCGGGCCAGGTCGGCCAGGCCCTGGGTCAGCGTATCCTGAGCCGCCTGCTGCAATTGGGGATCCATGGTCGTGGTGATCTTCAAGCCGCCATGATAGATGACTTGGGGGCCGTAACGCTCCTCGAGATTTTTCAACACCCAATCCACGAAATAACCGCCGATCGGACCGGCTGGACCCTGTCCGGCAAAGGCCAATTCCTGGGCCGTGGCGTCGGCAGATTGCTCCGCCGTAATGAATCCGGCGGCCACCATTCGTCCGAGGACCACCTGCTGCCGGGCCTTGGCGCGCTCCGGGTGACGCAGGGGGTTGTAACGGGTGGGCGATTTGGGCAAGCCCGCCAATAATGCCGCCTCCGCCACATTGAGTTGGCCGGCCGTCTTGCCGAAAAAGAGCCGGGCCGCGGCAGAGACGCCCTGGGCACGGGGGCCGAAATAGATCTGGTTGACATAGGCTTCGAGGATCTCGCGTTTGCTGAATTGGGACTCGATTTGCAGCGCCACCAGAAGCTCCCTGAATTTGCGGCGATAGGTCTGCTCGAAGCTGAAAAAGAGATTCTTGGCGAGCTGCTGGGTGATCGTCGAGGCTCCTTGGACCTGATCGTTGACAAAGGTGCGCCAAAGGGCCTTCAAGGTCCTGTATTTGTTCACGCCGTGGTGTTCCCAGAAGCGATGGTCCTCGGTAGCCAGGATGGCTTGCAGGAAAACCGTCGAGACCTGATCGAGGGGCACGTAATCATGGCCGCCGATCTGCAGCACACGCTCTCCGTTGGCAGCGTAAATCTCGGTGGGCGGGGTATCGATGATGCGCCGCAAAGGTTCCGGCACGCTGGGCAAGTCGCTGATGGCCCAGAAAAACAGCAACACACCGGCGATTGCCGCCAAGCCGCTTCCGGCGAGCAGCAGGGAAAGGCCGCCGGTGAGCCAACGGATCAAGCGCACCATGGGGGTCATGGCCGGCTCCCTCCGCTCCACGGCCAGCCGGGCGTGCCACCCTCCTCGAGGGTGCGCTGTATCCGGCGCACGTCATCGCTGACGCCCTGCATCAAAATCACCCGGGGGCCATCGAAACCGATAACCTCGAATCCCAGATCCACGGCATCGCCCAGCATGCGATTGGAGATGCCGACGCGTTCGATGCGGCCCTGGGCTCTCAACAAGTCCTGGGGATGGGCCACGATGCGCCGGCGGGTCGCCTCGGGCAGATCGTCCAGCGCCGTGAAAAACCGATTGGCCGAATAGATATGATCCGCGAAATCGGACAATTGATCCAGTCCAGTGCGGATTGCCACCTCGCCGCGTTCGATGTGGGCGAGCAGGTCCGGGCTGAGGCGCAACCGATGGGTGACCTGGTTTCCGGCATCGAGCATGAAAACCTGCAACTGCTCATCCTGCCGCTCGAAAAAGGTTCGCTGCCAGCGGCCGCTGCTCAAATGGCTCAACAAGGTATAGGGCGATGCGATTTCGTTGGCCAGTACCGGCGGCAACTTCAGATAAAGTTCGACAAAGTGCTCGGCCGAAATCATGGCGCCTTTGTCATCGACGATGCCGGCGACGACTTGTCCCAGCGACACCGCGCGGCGCATCTCGCGCTGCATATGCGCTCGCTGATCGGCGTGTTGAGCCAGGGCCTGGCGTGCCGAATCGGCCTCGCGGCCCTTTTCCCAGATGGCGCCGGAACGGGGGCGATAGGCGTTGGTGGTGAGAAGATAGTCGCCCACCAGCCGCTCGATCCAATCCAATCGAAATTCGGTGATGACGACCAGCGCCAATGTGAACAACAGCACGATGGTCCGCGGCGCTATCAAGCGCATGCGCCAGGTGTGCATGTCGGCGGGGGCAAACCAGGGGACCATAGGGAACAACACTAACCCGTTTGAAAACTGACGTTGTTTTGCATGTCAACACAAGCGGTCGTCGACCGCCGGCCTCATGCGGTTGGGCCGTGCGCTGGATTCGAATGCGGGCCCGGTTCGATGCCTACCGGTATAGTCCAAATCGAAAGGGAGGTCAAAATGAAGTTGGCCGATGCAGCGATTCTCACTGAATGTGATTCATCTTGAAGGGGGCGCCTTCCAAAAGTTTTTTGATAGAAAAAATCGCATGGCAATGGAGACGGCAGGCATGGGTGGGGCCACGTGAGCCAAGCACGCCGGGATAGAGCAGGTGGCGGACGCTACACGTTCGAAGGCGCCTCTTGTTCTCCACCGATGGCACGCGCCAATTCACCGGACTCATAAAGTCCACGGAAGACATCGATGATATCGGGGTCAAACTGGGTACCCGCGCCGCCGTACATGATCTCGAGAATTTTCGACTCGGGCATGCGGCCACGATAGGCGCGGTCCGAGGCGATGGCATCGTAGACGTCGGCCACGCTGAGGATACGCCCCAGCAGCGGTATCTGATCGCTGGCCAGCCGGTCCGGATAACCTTTGCCGTCAAACCGCTCGTGGTGGCAGCGGACGATCTGCTTTTCCCGGGTCCACAGTCCGAGGTGTCCCATGATTTCGTATCCGATCACCGGATGCTGCTGGATGATGCGATACTCCTCCTCGTCCAGCCGACCCGGCTTGAGCAGGATGTCGTCGCGGATACCGATTTTGCCGATGTCGTGCAGCAACCCCGCCACATTGAGGATCTCCTGCTCCTCCTCCGAGCATCCCATGGCCTTCGCCAGGGAAATGGCCACCAGGGTGACCCGATTGGAATGCTGCTTGGTGTATGGATCGCGCGCCTCGATGGCCTTTACAAAGGCATAGAGGGTCGACAGCAGATTGTTGTAAATGTTTTCGTAAAGCGCCAGGTTTTCGATCCCGGTCGAGGCCTTCTTGGACATGAAATCAAGGTAATACAGATCTTTTTCATTAAACCGGCGGTCGCCCTGGTAAATGGTGGCCATGAGCACGCCCAGTGGTTTGGAACGGATCTTTAACGGCACCAGCATGAACGAAAGCACCTGCCGGGGCAAGCGCCGATGGCCGCCATTGGCGGCAATGATAAATGGCTGGTCGTCGTGAAGCACCTCCTGAATCAACCCGTATATCTTGGGGTCGCTCGGTGAGAGCAGATGGCCGAAACCGCTCGTCTGTGATGCCACCATCCCGGAGGTTTTTTTCGCCCAGGGGGAGGCCGCGGCCGCTATGGGCATCGGTTTACCGGATGGCTCGTTGAGGAGGTAAAAGCAGGCGGCATCGGCCTGAACAATTTCGACCGCCATCTCCACCAACTGCTTGAACACATCGGTGCTTTCGCGCAAGTTGGAAAAATCGGTCAATATGCGATTCAGAATATTGAGTTCGTCGACTTTGTAGACCAGCTCGGCGTTGAGTTTTTCGATTTTAGCCTTTCCGGCCACCTCCTTGTGCAGCATCACGTTTTCGATAAACAGCTGGCGTTCCCGCAGCACACGTTGTACGCACAACTCCATCTGATGCAGATTCACCGGTTTGACCAGAAAATCGACCACGCCGTTTTTCAACGTTTGAATGGTGTTGTCCAAAGAAGGGTAACCGGTCATGACGATGACCGGGATGGTGTTGTCGTGCTTGTGGATGTGCTCCGCGAGGGCCAGGCCATCCATTTCCGGCATGTTGATGTCGGTGAAACAGCAGTCCACGTGTTTTTCGGCGAGCAGGCCGACCGCCTCCCGACCATTGTTGGCCGTGAGCACCTCGTACCCTTTGGCGGAAAAATAGGTGTTGGCGATGTCGATAATGCTCTCCTCGTCGTCGACAAACAGGATGGTTTCTTTCTGATCGCTATGCATGCCGTGTCCTAGTATCGATAGCAAGCTTTTGATATTATTTTTTATTTTTCCTGATCGCGTGCAAATCAACCATCGATGGCGTTCATCCGCGGTAGGTTCGTCATCAAACCTGTGTATCGACCCGTTTCAGGGGAACTTGATTTTTAAATGGGATTTATGGGCAGGAAAAATTAAAATTCAGGAGGGTCATCCCGGCCCAATCGATATACCTTACCCGGCAAATCGTGACCGAAAAGACGGCTCAAACGGCGACTCCATCGCGCGATGGGGCCGATCCGGACACCGGTTTCGATACCCAAGGCATCCATGAGATGAAGCGTGTCCTCGGTGGCAATGTTTCCGGCGGCACCTCGTATGAACGGGCACCCCCCCAAACCTCCCAATGCGGTGTCGAAATAGGTGATCCCCATTTCCATGGCCGCCATGACATTGACCAGTCCCAGACCACGGGTGTCATGAAGGTGCAAGGCCACCGGGACCCCACCAGCCAACGGCAGCACGGCCGCCAGCATTCGCTGGACAGACGGCGGTGTCGCCAGACCGGCGGTATCGGCCAGGACCAGTCGATCCGCGCCTTGGTCGACGACCACCTTAGCGGCCTGAACCACCTGTTCGAGCGGGGTATCCATCGGATCGGTGCATCCGAAGGCACATTGAAGGCTGCCGCGAATCTTGCGGCCGGCCCGCTGGCCGGCCGCAATCATGTGAATGGTCTCCTGGCAGGCCTGCGCAACCGTCATGCCGCTATTTTCCATACAATGGTTTTCGCTCACCGAGAAGGAGGCTTCGATCCATGGGATGGATGTGCGGCAGGCCCTTTCAACTCCCTTCAGGTTGAGTGTCAAGGCGCTGAACTGCACCGTGTCCGACGGCGGCAGGCGCTGGATGAGTGCTTCGGCATCGGCCATTTGGGGAACTCGCCCGGGATGAACAAAGGAGGCCACCTGTATGGCCGACAGCCCCGCCTCGACCAAACCGGCGATCAGATCGAGCCGCTGCTCGATGGAAAGTATCCGGGTCTCCATTTGAAGGCCGTCGCGCGGCCCGACCTCAGTGATCGTTACCCGATTCGGCAAGTTCATCCTGATGGTCCCTCCCCTTCGAATCCATAGGCGGTATCACAGCTATTCCAACTCAATGCTATCCATTATACCCGGCGTGGGTGGAGCAGGTGGCCGATGCCA
>DHGT01000004.1:31492-43097 GCA_002402905.1 Desulfatitalea sp. UBA4791
AGCGGCACTAAGACCGCAGGCGTACGTGGCCCTGGCCACCTGCTCCACCCACGCCTGCCATCTCCGTTGCCATGCGAATTTTATTATCAAACTCCTTTTGTAATGCATGCCCTTCAAAGTGGACCACATTCAGTTGGAACTTCTGGCCGTAAGATTCGTTCCCCTACATCCACAACATTTATTGCCGCCTTGTCAAGTCACAGCGCCGCCGCCCGCCGAACAAAATGCTTGACGCTGATCCAGGCAGCGGCTATTTGAGTCCGTTTGATATGGGTATCATGACTGAAAAAAGATCCGATCCATCTTTTGCAGGTGATGCGTTTGTCTGACCTGACTTTGCAACGAACCGCTACTCCCGATGAAGACCGCCCACTGCGTATCTGCCTGTTAAGTTACCGCGGCAATCCCCATTGCGGGGGGCAAGGCGTCTACGTGCGACATTTGAGCCACGCCCTGTGCCAGTTGGGGCATTGTGTGGATGTGTTGTCCGGCCAACCCTATCCCCACCTGGACAACGGCGCCCGGCTGCACCGCATGCCCAGCCTGGACCTGTACAATCCCGAGGCGCTGTTCCGAACGCCGACGATCCGCGAATTGTGCAATCCGATCAACATGCTCGAATGGGTCGGCATTTCGACCATGGGTTTTACCGAACCCTTGTCCTTCGGCCTGCGTGCTTATCGACGGCTCAAAACGCATAACGGATACGATATCCTGCACGACAACCAGAGCCTTTCCTACGGTGTGTGGGCCCTTGCACGGCATATCCCCACTGTGGCCACCATCCACCACCCCATCACCGTGGACCGCGATCTGGCCATCCGGGCCGAAACCGTTCTATGGAAAAAAGCCAAGCACGTCCGCTGGTACAGTTTCATCGGCATGCAAAAACGGGTAGCGCCGACCCTGAAGCGCATCATTACCGTTTCGTCACATGCACGGGATGACATTTGCCGTGAATTCCGCATTCCCAGCGAGCGCTTCAGCGTGGTGCCCAACGGTATCGATACGGATCGGTTCTATCCGCTGCCCGGCATCGAGCGCGAACCGTGCAGGTTGATCGTCACCAACAGCTCGGATATCGCTTTGAAAGGACTGCATGTGCTGCTGCGGGCAATGGCCGAGCTGGTGCCAAGCCTGCCGAGGATCAAACTGGTCGTCGTGGGCATGCCCAAGAAAAAGAGCCCCATCTACAAACTCATTGCCGACCTGAATCTGAGGCAGCGCGTCCATTTCACCGGCCGCATCGATCAGGATGAGTTCGTCCGCCAATACGCCCGGGCCTGGGCCGCTGTGGTCCCCTCGCTCTACGAGGGGTTCGGCCTGCCGGCCGGGGAAGCCATGGCCTGCGGTGTACCGGTGATCAGCACCACCGGAGGTGCCCTGCCCGAAGTGGTGGGCAATGCCGGTCTGCTGGTGCCACCGGGAAATCACCAGGCATTGGCCAGGGCCATCGCGAAAGTTTGCGAGCAACCCGATCTTGCCACAACTTTGGGCGACGCCGGTTACGAACGGGTGATGGCCCACTTCACATGGCGGGCGGCCGCCGAAAAGACCGTCGCCGCCTACCGTCGGACCATCCATGATTACCGTCGACTTTCAATGCCTCAACATACCGGCCGGTAGCCAGATTCTCGACATTGGCTGCGGATCGGGCCGCCACGTCGCGGCCGCCTATGCCCTCGAACGTGCCGTAGTGGTGGGGGCCGACGCCAATACCAGGGACCTGCAGGCGGCCCGGGAAAGGCTCAAATTTCACGACTACCTGGGCGAGCATGGAAACGGCCGCTGGCTGTTGAGTGCCGCCGATATCACCCGGTTGCCCTTTGGGAATGAAAGGTTCGATCTGGTCATCTGCTCGGAGGTCCTTGAACATATCCCGGACGATCACCGCGCCATGACCGAAATCATGCGGGTCCTGAAACCCGGCCATCCACTGGTGGTCAGCGTGCCGAGACGCTGGCCCGAAAGCATCTGCTGGTGGTTGTCCCGCCCCTACCGCCACATGCCCGGCGGGCATGTGCGAATCTATCGCGCCTGTCAACTCATTGAAAAAATAGAATCACTCGGCGCCAGCCACTGGCGCACCCATTTCGCCCACGGTCTGCACAGCCCCTACTGGTGGCTCAAATGCCTTCTGGGTCTGGAAAACACCCAAAGCCTGCCCGTACAGCTCTACCACCGTCTGCTCAACTGGGACATCATGCAACGGCCCCGCCTGACCAGGACGCTGGAGCAGTGGCTGAACCCGTTGGTCGGTAAAAGCGTGGTGCTCTATTTCCGCAAAAAACCGGCCTTTGAATAAAGGTTTGTTCGCTATCGACCGATAATGTCCGATAGTGAAACAATGACCCGCTGCCGACAATCTGGAGTGTTGGCCGCGGCCCATTGGCAGGAGGTTTATTTCCTTTGCAGCACCCCCAGCGCACCGGTCATGGGAAGCTCATGATATCGACCCGATGCGATGGCCGCCTGGTAAACTAGATAGGGTGCCTGCCCCCCTTGTGCGGGGTCGGAAAAAATGTCGTGAAAGAGCAGATAACCCCCGGGCATGACATGCCGGGCCCATCCGTCATAATCGCCCTGAACCGTCTCGAGGGCGTGACCGCCGTCGATAAACACCAGGGCCAGGGGGGTTGCCCAGGATCGGGCAACGAGAGTCGATGTTGCCACGATGGGAATGACACTGTCTTCCAGGTCGGCCAGTTCGAGCGTTCGCAGGAAATGGGGAAAGGTGTCGATCCGGTAATGGCGTGCATCGAACAAGGCGATGTCGAAATACTCCTCACCGGGTTGTTGCTCCTCGGAGCCCCGATGGTGGTCGATGGAAAAAAGCACCTGGCTATTCTCCTTGCAGGCCCGTCCGAGGTAGAGCGCCGATTTGCCGCAATAGCTGCCGATTTCCAGGCAAGGCCCCAGGCGACAAGCCTCCGATGCCATCCGATACAACCGTTCTCCCTCGTTCGGGGCGAGAAAACCTTTGACCTGCTCGGCCTGCGCAAGCACCTGAGAAAACAATCGATTCATGGTAGGGGTCACTTTCATCTGACATCAGGATCAGTTGGAAACCGGTTCGGTTTTTGCATAATTCCTTGTGGTTTGCAAGACGAGGGGATCAACGTGCAAACCAGGCACGCAACCGCTCCAAAGGTGAAGGGATATGAAAAAAGAACCCGGTGAACCAAAGGAAGGCGTCCGGACTGCCGACAAGGCACGCCTCACCGAAATCGCCTACCACCAGGAGATGAACCGTTGGGTGGGATCTCTGGGTGCGATCATCTTTATCTTTTTTGCGATCTTTTACGGCTGCCGCCAGAACCTCTTCCAGGCCACCATTTTTTCGCTATTGTTCATCAATATCACCGCCTCCTTGATCATCGGGCGCAAAATTACAGATCTGGACAGACTGGTCATCCTGAAACGCAGCACCGGCATGGCCGGCTTCGCGCTGCTGGCCGTCAGCCTCTGGGCCGGCATCCTGAGCGACGATATCTACATTTTCATACCCTGGATTTTCAGCTATCCGGTGGCCGTCACCCTGTTTTTCGGCAAACGCATCGGTATCTATTCGGCTATTTCCTTCACCGCGATAGCATTCATCGCCTTTATTTGCATGGATTTGCCGCCCTGGGACCCGTCGGCGGTCAAGATGTTCCGTCTCAATGCACTATTCTCCCTGCTGACGATTACCGCCATTTCTCTGATCGGTGAAAAATTTCGTATTCGCGTTCAAAACGACCTGTTGACTGCCCAGGAGAATTACAAGCGGTCCGAGGAGCGGCAACGCCAAGCCAGGCAAATGCAGGCGATCGCCACCCTGGCGGGCGGCATCGCCCACCAGTTCAACAATGCGCTGTCGGCCATTTACGGCAATGTAAAACTGATCGAAATGGAGCCCCATGCCGACACAACCGTCAAATTCACCGAATCGATGCTCAAATCGGCCGATCGGATGCGCACGCTGACCGAACAGCTGCTGGCTTATGCCCGGGGCGGGAAATACCTGCCCAGAACCTTTTTGATCAATGACCTGGTTCGTGAAGTGCTCGATTCAGATCGCATCCAACTCGAACCGTCTATAAGCGTGCATCTGGACCTGGCCCCGGATATTTTTACGACCAGGGGCGACATCACCCAGATCGGTATCGTCATCGAAGCGGTGTTATCCAATGCCCTGGAATCCATGGACACAGACGGGGAATTGAAGATTCGCACCTGCAATCTATACATTCCGCTCCCCGATCCAGCGACCTCCACCGGATTGCCGCCTGGCCACTACGCGCAAATCGACATCCAGGACAACGGTGCGGGAATGGACGAACAGACCCGCCAACGCATTTTTGAACCCTTTTTCACGACCAAATTCTTCGGGCGGGGACTGGGGATGGCCGCCGCTTACGGCATTGTCCAAAATCACGGTG
The DNA here is from genome assembly GCA_002402905.1 of Desulfatitalea sp. UBA4791. GTDB lineage: Bacteria > Desulfobacterota > Desulfobacteria > Desulfobacterales > Desulfosarcinaceae > Desulfatitalea. Next base: position 35,914 of record DHGT01000004.1, read on the forward strand.
GATCGATCACCGTCGATTCTGCGACGGGCCGAGGCACCCGCGTGCATATCTACCTGCCGGAGGATAGGCCTGCTGACCATCAAGAGCTGCGATCGGACGGAACGTGATTCAAGCGGGCCCATATACTTTTGGGGGTTGGGCATGACAAGGAACGGATCGCAAATCGGATTGGACGGTCGAACCATCCCCATGGCCGTCAAGGCATGTCATCGAGATTGCGAGCCAGCACTTCTCTCTGCTTGACCCCGTCAGACGGTCCCACCACACCTTCCCGTTCCATGGTTTCCACGATGCGGGCGGCACGATTGTAACCGATGCGCAGATGGCGCTGGATCATCGAGATGCTGGCCTGGCGGGTGCGAGTCACCAGGGCCAACGCCTCGTCATAGCGCTCGTCATACTCCTGATCCTCGCCGTCGGCTTTTTCTTCAGTAGGGGCCTCCACGATGGCATGGTCGTAATCGGGCGCCTGCTGCTTTTTGACATGCTCGATGATGCGGCTAAACTCAGCTTCGGAGATATAGGCGCCGTGGATCCGCTGGAGGCGTCCCGTACCGGGTGGCAAAAACAGCATGTCGCCCATACCGAGCAGGTTTTCCGCGCCATTGGCATCGATGATGGTGCGCGAATCGGTCTTGGACGAAACCTGAAAGGTCAACCGGGTGGGAAAGTTGGCCTTGATGATGCCGGTGAGTACATCCACCGAGGGGCGTTGGGTGGCCAGTATCAGATGGATACCGGCGGCCCGGGCCATCTGGGCCAGGCGGGTCAGGGCCACCTCCACATCCCGGGAGGCCACCATCATCAGGTCGGCCAGCTCGTCGATGATGATCACGATGTAAGGCAATGGCTGGGGCTGCGCCTCTGCACCCTCTTCGGACTTGTCGCCCTTTTTGCCGGCCGCCGGCTTCTCGATTTTCTGATTGTACTGGCTGATATGGCGCGCCTTTTTCTCGGAGAGCAATTCGTAACGCCGCTCCATCTCCTTGACCGCCCAGAACAGTGCGTTGGTGGCCTTCTTGGCATCCGTGACCACCGGTACGATCAGATGCGGGATGCCGTCGTAGGCCGAAAGCTCGATGCGCTTGGGGTCGACCATGATCAGTTTGACCTCGTCGGGTCTGGCTTTATAGAGAAAGCTGCAGATCATGGTGTTGAGGGCGACACTCTTGCCGGCCCCGGTGGCACCGGCGATCAGCAGATGGGGCATCTTGTCCATGGCAGCGGCCACGGGATGGCCGACGATGTCTTTGCCCAGGCAGAGCGTCAGCTTGGATTTGGACTTCTCGAAGGCATCGGAAGCCACGATCTCCTTGAAGCGCACGGTCTCACGGTCGGTATTGGGCACCTCGATGCCGATGGCCGCCTTCCCGGGGATGGGCGCCACGATCCGCACGCTGATCGCCCGCAAGGCCAACGCCAGGTCATCGGAGAGGTTCACGATCTTGTTGATCTTGACCCCTGGCGCCGGGGCATACTCGAACGTGGTGATCACCGGCCCGGGCGTTACGGCCACCACCTGGCCGTGGACCCCGAAATCCTCCAGTTTCTTCTCCAGCAGCTTGGACTGCATGCGCAGGTTATCGCTGTTGACGGAGTGCGGCCGCTCTTCAGGATCATCCAGCAAAGAGATGGGCGGCAGTTGAAACTCCCCCTCTTCCTGCATGAAATCGAACATCTTCTGCTTGGGCGGCTCGACCTTCTTGACCGGTTTGGGTATCACGGGCGCCTTGATCTCAATGTCCGACACGGTTGTGTCGGCCTTGGCCTTGAGCACCCGATCCCGCTTCTTGGCCTTGGTGCGCCGTTCCTGCCGTTTGAGGCGCAGCTCTTTGATGCGGCCGGACAGCCGGGCCATCGCGGAACAGGTGCGATGGTAAAACGCCACCAACGAAAAACCGGTCGTTAGAATGAAACCGATCAGCCAGGCGATGCCGATGATGATCAGGCCGCCGGTCATGTTGGCGTAGTGAACGAGAAAATCCTTCAACGGAAGCCCGATAATGCCGCCGGCCGAAAAGTGGCGGTCGAAAAGTTCATACGCGTTCTGTTTGAACGCCAGCAGGCATCCGGTAGTCAACAGGAGCAACACCCCGCCGACCACGATATGCACCACGGTTTTTCGAGATTGGGCACTGAAGAAATGGATGCTGGCCAGCAACAGCAACACCGGCACCCAGAAGGCCCCCAATCCGAACAGGCCGACCAGCAGGCCGGCCACCTGGGCCCCCAACGTACCGAACAGATTATGCACCACCGCACCGCCGCCCGTGTTGTGGATGGACGGATCTTCGTGGTGGTAGGAAAGCAGGCTGATCAAACTGAAGACCACCAGAAAGAACAGCAGGATGCCGATGATTTCCTTTCTCATACGCGAACCAAAAGACCTAAAAAAGTTTTAAGTGTAAAGTTTAAAGTTTAAAGTGAAGGTATTCTGTCTATTTATTTTTTGGGCGGCCTGATGCCTCGGAAAATGATACCGAACCTCTATTCATCGACAGCAGACCAATACTTGATAAAACTGTAAAAAGTCGCAGAGGCGTCATGCCGGCGAACGCCGGGATGACTGGAAAAGCGAATTCCAGACTTTTTACCAGACTGTCAACACTTTACACTTTAATCTTTAAACTTTGCTTTCAATAGACAGAATACCTTCTCTTAACACTTTACACTTAAAACTTTACACTTGAATTATAAACGGCATGATCACCGGTCTTCTTCCGATGGTAAAGAAGAAATATTGGCGAAGGGCAGATTGAAGCCTGTTGCGAATAATCTCGACCCGGTTGGGCACTTCCGGCGGCACATCCTCGACAATCTCCAGGATGACGCACTGCGCATCGTCGAGGAGATGTCCGGTCTCGGTTTCGAAAACGAATCCTTTGGATACCACATCCGGGCCATAAATGATAACACCCGTCTCCTCGTCAAAGGCCATATTGACCACCACCATGCCCTCTTCGGAGAGCATGCGCCGCTCCTTGAGCACACTGCGCCCCACATCGCCGATGCCTTTTCCGTCGATTAGCAATCGCCCGGTAATCACCTGGTCCGCCAGCCTCCCTCCGCTGGCATCGAATATGATGGCCTGCCCGTTTTGGGCCAGCAGGATATTTTCCCTGGCCACGCCCTGTTCCTCGGCAAGGCGGGCATGCTGCACCAGATGACGAAACTCCCCGTGGATGGGAATAAAATATCGGGGACGGGTCAGGCGCAACATCATTTTCAGCTCCTCCTGGAATGCGTGGCCGGACACATGCACATGGGCGATCTTCTCATAGATGACGTTGGCTCCGCAGCGGAAGAGTTCGTTGATGATATTGGTGATGGCCTTTTCGTTGCCGGGAATGAACTTGGAGGAGAGGATCACCGTGTCGTCGGGTTTGATCCTGATTTGGCGGTGACTGCCCGCGGCCATGCGGGCCAGGGCGGACATGGGCTCCCCCTGGCTGCCGGTCGTGACCACGACCGTCTCGTCGTCGGGGAATTGGTTGAGTTGATCGATGTCGATCTCCATCCCCTTGGGAATGTTCAGGTAACCGAGTTCACGGGCGATATTGACCGACACCTCGATGCTGCGGCCGTTGAACAGGATCTTACGGTTGTTCTGTCTGGCGATCTCCACGATCTGTTGAATCCGTCCGATATTGGAAGCAAAGAGGGCGATGATAATCCGGCCTGTGCATCTTTGACAGATTCTGGCCAGGGAATCACCGATTTCACAATCCGACACCGTGTAGCCGCTCTTTTCCACGTTGGTCGAATCGGAAAGAAGCGCCAGAACCCCTTCTTCGCCGCAACGGGCGAACTCGCTCACATCGGTCTCCATGTTGTCGACACAGGTGTGGCTGAATTTAAAATCCCCGGTGTGAACGATCGTGCCATAGGGCGTTCGAATGGCGATGCCGACGCCGTCCACGACGCTGTGGTTGACACGGATAAACTCCAGGGCAAACGGGCCGATCTTGAGGGTTTCGCGGGGATGAATCACGTGCAGTTCGGCATGGGACAACAAGTCATGCTCTTCCAGTTTATGGCGTGCCAGCCCCAGCGTAAACGGCGTGCCGAACACCCGCGTGCTCATATCTTTGAGCAGATAGGGCAAGGCACCGATGTGGTCTTCATGGGCGTGGGTGAGCACCACGCCCGCCATCTTTTTCACATTCTGTTTGACATAGCTCATGTCGGGAATCACATAATCGACCCCCAACATGTAATCTTCGGGGAACATCAACCCCACGTCGATGACGAACATGGTGCCCTGGCACTCCACCGCCATCATGTTGAGACCGATCTCGCCCAGGCCTCCCAGAGGAACAATCTTAATCATGCGCCCTCCCGCCGCGGTCGGCATCCATGGCCGCCGTGATGGAGGCGTGCACCTGATCCATGAGTGCCTTCTTGTTTTTGCGGGTGTGGCCGGCGGTTTCCACTGCCGGCATGAGCGTAATGCGAACCTTGCCACTGTGGATGACCTTGTCACCCTTGGCCATGACCTGCCGGGTCCCCTGAATCGCCAGGGGAATGATCGGCACCCCGGCGTCGATGGCCAGGGTAAAGCCGCCCGTTTTGAACGGCAACAGGTTGCCATCCCTGCTGCGGGTGCCTTCGGGGAAAATCAAGACAGAAGTTCCGTTGCGGATCTTGGCCGCCGCATTTTTCAGGCTGCGCAAGGCGGATCGTGGATCGGAGCGATCGATGCTGATATAGCCGGCACCGCTCATGGCCCGTCCGAAAATGAAAATCTTGAACAATTCGGCCTTTGCCAGCCAGCGGAACTGAACCGGCAGAGCGCTGTAAAACACCGGAATATCGAAGTTGCTCTGATGATTGGACATGTATATGACCGCCCCCTTTGAGGGGAGATGGGCACTTCCGAAAACCTGGACCTTGATGCGGCTGACCCATATGATCGACCGGCCCCATGCCCGGGCAAGGGAGTGAATGAAATTCTCGCTGTTGGGTATGAAAGAGACGAGAATGACGGTCAATCCGACGATCAGCGTGGCAATGATGACCCACAAGTAAATGACCAGGGTGTGTAAAAATGCGATCGCGCGGCTGACTATGATGGGGTTGCTCTTATCGGTCATTGCATTTGTCTTCGATGTTCTCGCTCACAAATGGGGCGGCCGGATGTTGATACGGCGATGCACGGCGGAATCGAACCGTGGGCCATCGTCAGCATCCCGTTTACAGCTCAGCTATACCATGATGGCCAGCTTTTCCAAAACCGCATCGATGAATTGAATGAGCCAATTGCGTTGCGCCTCGGTGGCATACTGGATGCAGTCGCATCGGATTCGCTCCCGGGTACGAACCAAGAGCTCGCAGGACAACCGATCGGGCAACAGTTCGAGTGCAAAATAGTGGGGCTGGCACTCTTTGTGGGCTTTTTGCCGTTCATCCAGCAGATCGTCGCTCAGCATGACCCAGTAGAGACCATCAAAACAAGATACCGCAAAACGATCGTCGAGATAGCGTTTAAGCCGATCGTAATCCTCAGGACGAAGTTGGTCTATAACGTATTGTTTCATAGCATGTTCTCACTAGCATAAATTAGAGCAATAGGCAACCGATAAGAAATCAAAAGACAAACAACAACAATAGGTTGGCGCTGAATGAGGGCGGGGTTGAAAAAAATTATGAGGCAGGGAGCGAAATACGATTGCCCCGGCCCTCTGTCTGGAGGTGCCGGGGCAAAGTATGAAATTAACCGATTAGATCTCTTCGACGGTGATTGCGCCTGCTTCGCAAACTTCAACGCAACTTTCACAGCCAAGACACTCCTCGGCGTTTACCGGTTTGGATTTACCATCGACCATTTCAAAAACTTCTACCGGACAAACATCCACACACTCTTCACAACCTACGCATTTTTCTTCGTCCACAACGGGATTGAAAGCCATTTTGATACCTCTCCTTTCATATAGAATTGGCTCTGAGTTGAACAAATCAACCTTTCAAGCAACACCGAGGAAACCGCTTATACCAATTAGTGGGGCCAGTCAAGCATTGTTCACGCCTTTTTTAGCGGCCATCCACCGCAATAATATTTACTTTTAAATCCAGTCATATACAGCTATCCCAACGACAACGCAGCCACATCCAGATGGGCGACCAATGTATTTCTTATGGGGCGGTTCGTCGGCTCCTCCGGCGATGCGCAGGCCCGGTTGGAATAGCGCCCCAGCATCTCATGGGGCGACACTCCTGCAAGGACACACAGATCGAACCTCACGCCATCCCCATGGACGTTTTGCGCCACGGCGAGGTGATCCAAAGAGACCCCATGGGGATCGTCGGCCCGGGCAAGGACGTTGAAAGCGCTGCGCCATGCCTCGGAAGAAGGCGGCCGGCCTGCATCGGGATCCGCTGTCAAATTCAAGTTCGCTTCGAGCAGGTGGGTCGATTCCGAAAAATCGTCACGAAACAGCTCCCATACGGCCCGACTGGTGGTGACCAACAGAGTGGCCGGCACACCGCAGGCGATGGCCAGTTCCGCCCAGGCCTGCATCCGCTGAGCCGTCATGAAGGCGCCGGGGTCTGTGGCGCGGTCTGCCGCAGCGAATTTCAAGCTCGGGCCAAGAACCGTGTCACCGTCGCTCGCTCCGCCCAGGATCTCTCCGAAGCGCTTCTCCAGGGTGTGCACCGATCCCAGGTCCCGACCCAGGGCTTCCTGCTGCTCATCGTAATCGTGGGCCAGTGCCAGAAAAACGCCGGCGTTGAGTAAAGGATCGATTGGGGGAGGTGATTCGGGGGCGTCAGCAGCGCGGCGCAGTTGGGCACGTATTTCGGCCGTCGGCGGCCCTTGGTGCCACGCGCCCAAGCCTTGGGCGGATTGGAAAAAACGCTTGAGGTCCCCGGGCTTGCCGCCCTGCAACGCCGCCCATGCGGTAAACTGCTTCAAGGCCTGCTCGATGCGGGCCGCATCGGCACCGTCCGGCGTACACAAGTGCACGGTGCCTGCCGCCACCAGTTCGCTCACGGCTGGCGACATCCGCTTGGGAAGCGGCGCCAGAAGGTTGACCGAGCCCAGGATCGCAGTCAAGGGTCTGATCAAAGTTTCGGATAAAAAGGTAAACGGAAAATAAAAAATCATGTCAGGTCTCGTTAAAGTGATGGGGATAGTGTCCGTCCACAAATAGGCAAATTGGGTCGAGATCAAGGCGCACGAAAAATTT
>DHGT01000004.1:43121-43408 GCA_002402905.1 Desulfatitalea sp. UBA4791
TTGGCCATTTGTGGATGGGCACTATGATAACTTTTCGTCTCTTACGGTCACACCCAGCGCCGCCAGCTCCTGTCGAAGCCGATCGGCCAACGGCCAGTCGCGGGCCCTGCGCGCAGCCGCCCGTTGGTCGAGCAACCTCTGGATCCGGGGGTCCTCGCAAGCTTGCTCGAAGCAGAAAATGCCCAGCACGGCATCGATGCTCCGGAAGGCGGAAACCACCGCCGGCACCTGCCCTGAGTCAATGGACCGCGCGGCCGAGAGGCGATTGAGCTGTTTGACCACCTTGA
>DHGT01000004.1:43427-43598 GCA_002402905.1 Desulfatitalea sp. UBA4791
TCAGATCATACAGCAATTGATCCAGCTCCTTGAACGTCTCGCCGCGTTCGATCTGTTGCAGGGCGGTCAGGCAACCGTCCAGTCGTTGCAGCGCCCGGCGGGTGTACTGTAAACGCTCCTGGGAAAAGATGACCGGTTTATGGTAGTGGGTGGACAGGAGCCAGAAGCGGA
>DHGT01000004.1:43750-43871 GCA_002402905.1 Desulfatitalea sp. UBA4791
TTCATGGCCAGGGTCGCACATTGCAGCGGCCATGAAGGCTGCACATTGCCCCATGGCGTCTTGGTGTAGAGCCCCTTTTTCAGCTCCGCGAGACGGACCCGCTTGAGCAGGGTGAAATCCC
>DHGT01000013.1:0-2161 GCA_002402905.1 Desulfatitalea sp. UBA4791
CTGCATGCCGCGCACACCGCGCGAAGTGCGGCCCATGGGCCGCGCTTCGGCCTCGGAGAAGCGGATGGCCTGGCCGTTGCGGCTGGCCAGCAGCAGATCCATGCTGCCGTCGGTGAGTCGGGTGGATACCAGCCGATCACCCTCGTCGATGGTCAGGGCGATGATGCCGCCGGCCCGAGGATTGGCATAAGCCATGAGATCGGTTTTCTTGACGATGCCGTTCTTGGTGGCGGTAACAATGAATTTTCCCTCGCTGAAATCCTTCACTGCCAGGATGCTGGTGACCGTTTCGCCGCTGGCCAGTTGCAGCAGGTTGACAATCGCCTTGCCGCGCGCAGCCCGTCCGCCCTGGGGGATTTCGTGGACCTTGAGCCAATACACCTTGCCGGCATCGGTAAACACCAGGATATAGGCATGGGTCGAGGCCACGAACAGCTGTTCGACGAAATCCTCCTCCTTCGGCCGCATGCCGGTGACCCCCTTGCCGCCGCGGCGTTGGGCCCGGTAGAGGGAAACCGCGTTGCGCTTGATATAGCCGGCATGGGAGACGGTCACCACCATGTCCTCATCCACGATGAGGTCTTCGAGGGACAATTCGCCGACCTGACCGATGATTTCCGTGCGCCGCGGATTGGCGAACCGCTCCCGGATATCCAGCAACTCCTGCTTGATGATGTTGAAAATCTCGACCTCGCTGGCCAGGATTTCCTTGAGGCGCTCGATGAGGGCCAGGATGTCCCGGTATTCGGCCAGGATCTTCTCACGCTCCATGCCGGTCAGGCGGTGGAGGCGCAACTCCAGGATTGCCTGGGCCTGTCGCTCGGAAAAACCGAAGCGGGCAATGAGCGCCTCCTTGGCCTCGCGCGGATTGGCGGCCCCTTTGATGATGGCAATGACCTCGTCGAGGTTATCCAGGGCGATCTTGAATCCTTCCAGGATATGGGCCCGCTCCTCGGCCTTGCGCAGTTCGAAGATACAGCGCCGGATGACCACGTCCTTGCGGTGATCCAGAAAGCGGTCCAATACCTCACGCAGGGTCAATACCCGGGGTTGACCATTGACGATGGCCAGCATGATGATGCCGAAGGAACTCTGCATCGGTGTCATCTTGTAAAGCTGGTTGATGGTCACCTGAGGAATGGTTTCCTTTTTCAGTTCCACCACCACGCGGATACCGTCGCGGTCCGACTCGTCGCGCAGATCGGAGATCCCTTCCAACTTCCGATCCTTGACCAACTCGGCGATTTTTTCGATGAGGCGGGCCTTGTTGACCTGGTAGGGAATTTCCGTCACCACGATGCGTTCCCGTCCGGTCCGGCGATCCTTTTCGACCAATACCCGGGCCCGCATCTGGATGATGCCGCGCCCGGTTTCATAAGCCTGGCGAATGCCTTCCCGGCCGAGAATAAAGCCTGCAGTGGGAAAATCAGGACCCGGAATGAGAGCCATCAGTTCATCGATATGAATGGTCGGGTCATCGATGATGGCAACCAGCGCATCGATGACTTCGCCAAGGTTGTGCGGCGGGATCTTGGTGGCCATGCCGACGGCAATCCCCTCCGAGCCGTTGACCAGCAAATTTGGAAACTTGGCGGGCAGAACCAGGGGTTCCTGCAAGGAATCGTCATAATTGGGCCCGAAATCCACCGTTTCCTTATCCAGATCCGCCAGCAATTCATGGGCCAGGCGCGCCATTCGGATTTCGGTATAACGCATGGCGGCGGCACTGTCTCCATCCAGCGAACCGAAATTGCCCTGGCCGTCCACCAATGGATAGCGCATGGAAAAATCCTGGGCCAGACGGACGATGGTGTCGTACACGGCGGTATCGCCATGGGGATGAAACTTACCGATGACATCGCCGACGACGCGCGCCGATTTTTTGTAGGGTTTGTTGTAATCGTTACTCAATTCGTGCATGGCGATAGAGAACCCGGCGATGCACCGGCTTGAGCCCGTCCCGGACATCCGGCAAGGCGCGGCCGATGATTACGCTCATGGCGTAGTCCATATAGGATTTGCGCAGTTCGTCCTCGATGTTGACAGGAATTTTGTTCTGTTCCGAAAGCATGAATAAATCCTCCGCGGGTCCGCGGTCCCGCTATATTTTCCACCAGCGGCCCAAAGGGCAGGGTTAAATATCCAGGTTGGATACGTTCAA
>DHGT01000013.1:2185-5004 GCA_002402905.1 Desulfatitalea sp. UBA4791
TCATCGACCTTGACCTGTAGCAGGACGCGTTTTTCCGGATCCATGGTGGTTTCCCAGAGCTGATCCGGATTCATCTCGCCCAAGCCTTTGTAGCGCTGAACATACTGCCCCTTGCGGGCCCGCTCCTGGAAGAACATCAGCATTTCCTGGTAATCGGACGCAATGTTGTCAGGTTGCCCCTCGACGCTGATGGTTGCGCTCTGACCGCCGAACACCTCCTCGACCTTGCCATAGGCCTGCAACAGCAACTGATACTCGTGGGACGACAAGACCTCCAGCACCGCACGATCGATGCGCGCCCGCACATTACCGAAGGTAAACAGGATACGGTCCGGATCACTCAACAGTTGATAGGTGGCGCGGGGTTCCGAGGCCTGCAGCCTTTCCAACAAGGGCGAGAGATCGAGCATGTCCTCGAAGCCGTTGCGCACCTTGCCTTGGACAAATACCTTCAGGACCTCCCGATTGACGCCTTTATGAACCATCTTCGCAAACAGTTGATTGTATTCTACAACCCGGTTGAGGGTCGGAATAATTTGGTTACCCCGCAAAACCTTGCCGCTGTGTTCCAGTTGCACGACACAGCCGTCAACCCCCTCGTTGAGCAGATATTCCGTCAGGGCGTTTTCATCCTTGAGATACCGTTCCTGCTTGCCCTTCTTGGCTTTGTACAGCGGCGGCTGGGCAATGTAGAGGTGACCCCGTTCGATCAACTCAGGCATTTGCCGGAAAAAGAAAGTCAACAACAGGGTTCGGATATGGGATCCGTCGACGTCGGCATCGGTCATGATGATGACGCGATGATAGCGCAGTTTGCTGACATCAAAATCGCCCTTGCCGATGCCGGTACCCATGGCGGTAATCAGGGTCCGCACCTCGTTGGAGGTCAGCATCTTGTCGAAACGGGCTTTTTCGACATTCAGGATCTTGCCCTTCAGAGGCAGGATGGCCTGAAAGCGGCGATCACGTCCCTGCTTGGCGCTACCACCGGCGCTGTCGCCCTCGACCAGGTAGATTTCGCACAGGGCCGGATCCTTTTCCTGGCAATCGGCCAATTTGCCGGGCAGGGCAAGGCCATCCAGCGCCCCCTTGCGACGCGTCAGATCGCGGGCCTTGCGGGCCGCCTCCCGGGCGCGGGCCGCATCGATGCCTTTTTCCAGAATGCGTTTCGCCACCTGAGGATTTTCTTCCAGATAAGTCGCCAGTTTTTCGTTGACCAAGGTTTCGACATAGCCCTTGATTTCCGAATTTCCCAGTTTGGTTTTGGTCTGGCCTTCGAACTGCGGTTCGGGCACCTTGACGGAAATCACCGCCGCCATGCCTTCGCGCAGATCTTCTCCGGAGATGGTGGTCTTGATGTTCTTCAGCAGATTATTGGCGGTCGCATAGCTGTTCATGGTCCGTGTCAACGCTGCCTTGAAGCCAATCAGATGGGTCCCACCCTCGTGGGTATTGATATTGTTGGCAAAGGAAAATAACTGCTCATCGTACCCATCGTTGTACTGCACGGCGATTTCGATTCCGACACCTTCCCGCTCACCGCTGATGAAGATGGGTTCCGGATGCAAAGGGGTCTTGGCCCGGTTCAGGTACTGAACAAAGGAGACAATACCGCCTTCGTAATGAAAATCATGTCTTTTTTCGCTGCGTTCATCCAGAATATGAATCTGGACGCCGCCATTTAAAAATGCCAACTCACGTAGGCGGCGTGACAGGATCTCGAAGGAAAATTCCGTGGTTTCAAATATCTCGGGATCCGGCCAGAAGGTGATGCGGGTCCCTTTTTTGGCCGTGGTGCCATCTTCATGAAGCGGTGCGTCCGGTACGCCGCGCTGATAACTTTGCCGATAGATATGTCCTTTCCGGCGTATTTCCAGTTCCAGTCGGTGCGAAAGAGCATTCACCACCGAGACCCCGACCCCGTGCAAGCCGCCGGACACCTTGTAGGAGGCCCCATCGAACTTGCCGCCGGCATGCAGGACCGTCATGACAACTTCCGCGGCGGACACATTCTGAGTGGGGTGCATATCAACCGGTATGCCGCGGCCATTGTCCTCTACGGTCACGGAACCATCCAAATGGATGACGATATTAATTTCGTCACAATAGCCCCCCAGCGCCTCATCGATGGAATTGTCCACCACTTCATAAACGAGATGATGCAAACCCAGGCTGCCCGTAGAGCCGATATACATGGCCGGTCTTTTTCTTACTGCCGATAGACCTTCCAAAACTTTGATGCTGTCCGCACCATATTCCTTTTCACTGCTTCCCATGTCGTTATCCTTCTAAAATCACATTAATTATTACGCAGCACGCCATTCTCAACATGGAAGATGCGCAACTCCTTCAATCCTTCAAGGCGCAGCAACCCGATTTCCGTCGCAGTGACAAAAACCTGGCTGGTTCTGTCTTGGAGAAATTGAAAGAAAAAAGCCTGGCGATGCTGGTCCAGTTCACTAGTCATATCGTCCAGTAACAGCAGAGGACTTCTGCCGCAAGCGGCTTCAAGATCCAGAACTTGGGCGGTTTTGAAGGCCAGCATGAAGGAGCGCTGTTGACCTTGGGACCCATATTGCGCCAGCGGCCGCTCGTTGACCAGAAAAATCGGATCATCGCGGTGGGGACCTGCCAAGGATACGCCGTACTGGGTTTCACGGGTGCGAAGTTGCTGCATGTCCCGGCGTAGTCCATCCTCGTAGGATTCCTGAGAATGGCCTTCGATCGGATAGATGAGATCCGCCGTTTCGAGACCGTTGGCAATATGTCGGTAGGCGTCCTTCAGCCTGGGCATCAGGCGTTGAAGATAGCGATGGCGA
>DHGT01000148.1 GCA_002402905.1 Desulfatitalea sp. UBA4791
GCCTGGTTGGCCTGTTTGACGAAAGTGATCAGCTCCCCCGCCCATTCGGTGGAATAGAGGCCGTCGGGTTTGGCGTCCATAATCGTGTTGATGTGGGGCCGGAAATCCGTGGTCCCGAATGGCGCCCACGACTCCGCGGTAAAAGTGACATCCTTTTTGAGCTTTCCGAGGGTGCTTTTGAACATCTCCCAGCAGGTGTAGCCATATTCATATTTGGGGCTGACCGTGGCCCAGGTCTTGGCCGGCAGGTCCCTGGCCACGAAGGCTGCCGCATTGCCGTCCTGATAGGTCGCGTTGCAGATGCGGAAGATCTGGCGGACGCCGTTTTTGAACACCTGCTCCTCGGTGAGCTTCTCGGTGGCCGCATGGGTGACCATGAGCACCTTGTCCAGTTCGGCCATCACCGGCGCCAGGGCCAGGGCCTGGCCCGAAGAATCCACGCCGGCCAGGAAATCGGCACCCCAGCTATCGACAAAATAGCGCGCATTCTGGATCGCTTCGGGTGTTTTCAGGGTGGAATCCCGGAACTCGATCTCCAGTTTGTTACCGGCGATGCCGCCGGCCGCATTGATCTCCTCCATGGCCAGGGTGGCGCCCATCTTGTGGAAATCCCCGTAACCCGCCAAAGTGCCTGACATCACCGCCTGGTACCCCACCTTGATGGGGCCTTTGATCTTGGGCGTCGCCGCCCAGAGCCCGGTGGGTTTGGCGAATCCACCAAGGGCTGCCGCCCCGGTGGTCAAAAGTCCTGCCTGAATGAAACGTCTGCGTGTCCATCCCTTCTTTGCCATGGCAAACCTCCCCCTGATTGAGCGTCCAACTCATTAGTGCCCATCCACAAATGTCCAATTGTCCCGATATCTGCGTTGCGCGAAAAATTTAATCCTCGGAATATCAGCCATATGCCTGCGGTTAAATTTTTCGTGCGCCTTGATCTCGATCCAATTTGCCTATTTGTGGACGGACACTCATTAATAAGGGATTAAGGCCCATCCCGGGTGAAAATCACCGCAACATGTCGCGCCGTTGAAAGCGCATGGAAATTTACGTGATGGTCAACAATCTGCGGCAAATGCAGCGGCAAAAAACAATGACGCATGGCCCGGCGCTACTGAATGATTCATAAATGCCGAACCATGTTCAAAAACTGATGATACTATAGCAACGATGCGCGCGCGTGACAATTCTAATTTGAAATTTTAATGTCCGTCCGACGACGCTGTCTCTTTACCGGCGCTTGACCCGATGGCCTCCTGCCATATGTTCTTCCTAAAATATAAAGGAGAATGACATGCCCTTGAGAACCCCTGCCCAATATATCGCATCGCTCCGCGACGGCCGCGATGTCTGGTTCCGGGGTGAGCAGGTCCCGGATGTCACCGTCCACCCCGTCATCGGAAAAGCGATCAAGCACGCCGCCATCGACTACGAAATGGCAGAAAGTGATGCTTTCAAAGAGATCGCCGTCGTTTCGGAAAATAACCAAACCTACAGCCGCTACTACAAAATTCCCACCAGCACCGAGGATCTGCTGTTGCGCTCCCGCCTCATCGAGGCGGCCACCGCCCAGGGCGACACCCTGGTCCTGCTGATCAAGGAGATCGGAACGGATGCCCTGTTTGCCCTTTTGGCCGTCACCGCGCGGATGGAAGACCCGAAATACCACCGGCGCGTCCGCGCCTTCTATGAATATTGCCGCGACAACGACCTGGCGCTGGCCACGGCCCAGACGGACGTGAAGGGCGACCGGGTGAAGCGGCCCTCCGAGCAGGCGGACCCGGACCTTTACCTGCGCGTGGTAAAGCGCCGCAACGACGGCGTGGTGGTGCGCGGCGCCAAGATCCATACCTCCGTGGCCCCCAATGCCAACGAGGTGATCGTGCTGCCCACGCGCGCCATGGGTGAGCGGGAGGCGGACTGGAGCATCGCCTTTGCGTTGCCGGTGAGCACCCCCGGCCTGAAACTGCTGACCAGCCCCTTCGGGGATGGCGACATTCGCGCCGGAGAGCGGCCGATCAGTGTGCGCCACAAAATGATGGAAACCCTGACCGTCTTCGATGACGTCTTCGTACCCAACGACCGCATATTTCTCGACGGCGACACCCGGCAGGCCGGTGCCCTGGCCCTGACCTTCGTCGAGTATCACCGTTTCACGGCGGTCTCTTATAAACTCCCCCTCGTGGACGCCATCGTGGGCGCGGCTGCGACCATCGCCGACTACAACGGCATCCTGGGCGCGACGCACGTCCGTGAAAAGCTGACCGCCCTGATCGGCTACGCCGAAACCCTGCGCGCTTTGACCGAAAAAGCCGCCGAACGCTGTACAAAAAAGGCCGACGGCCAGGTCGCACCCGATCCCCTGATGGTCAATATGGCCAAGAGCCACTTTGCCCATGGTTATCACACGGCCGTACAACACCTGCAGGAGCTTGCCGGGGGAATCCTGGTGACCGGCCCGGGGGATGAAGACTGGGCCTCGGAGGCGACGCGCCCCTACCTTGAGAAGTACCTGGTCGGCCGCCAAGGTGTACCCGCCGAAAAGAGAATGCGCATGCTCAATTTCATCCGCGATCTTTCGGCATCGGACTACGGTGCCTACCAGGAAGTCCTGGCGATTCACGCGGAAGGTTCGCTGGAGGCCGAAAAGCTGCAGATTTTCCGATCCTACACCGAAAACGGCAGCGCCGGCCGGGTCATGGAGCTGGTACGCCGAATGGCGCGACTGTAATGGCCAGGCGCTAAGACCGCGTATTATATATTGACAGCACCGTAAAAAGTCCGGAATTCGCTTTTCCCGTCATGCCGACGAACGCCGGGATCCAATATTTTCAATAGGTTCTATAGGGGTGGGAAAATCCGGTTACCCGGACTCTCCCCCCTCCGAACCGGACGTGCGGGTCTCCCGCATCCGGCTCTCCGGTCAGTGGTTATCCTCGCGAGGACTGGAGCAAGGTTTGATGGGCATCGTAAAGGCTAAAATACCCAAGATCCTGAAAGAACTTGTTCGGCCAGCGGACATTGTCCCTGTCCCGGCTGATACCCTTGTCCTTGCTGTAGCGACGCAAGATGCTTCTGAACCTGCGCCGTATCCACCCGTTCAGCGGTTTAAAGGTTTTCCAATGGCTGTGCTTGAAGTATTGGAACCATCCTTCGCTCGTTTTGTTGACGTCGTCGATGATCTCAGCGATGCTGCGTCCATTGCTCCGTGGGGTCTTGCGCCGGATGGTCTCCTTGAATTTGTTCAAGCTCTTCTTGCGGGGCCAGCGAGTACCATTCTCAAAATGATATCCGAGAAATTCAAAGCCTTGGCCGGTTGGATGCTTCGATCGTCATCTGGTTCTTTACGCCCTTTACGCCTTGAACGTCGTTCACGAGTTTCGTGGCCAGGTCCTTTTGGGCCGCGCTGGTGGCCGCGCCACGCAAGATGATGGTCCCATCTTTCGCCAAGACCTCGGTTCCTGTCGCGCTGACGTTCTGATGGAGCACCAGGGTGTTTTTCACTTTGGTAATGAGCCACGCATCCGAGCGCTCGGCCGGGTCATCTTCTTTTACTTCTAATTTGTTATCCACGCTTTTAACGCCGGCCAGGTGTGCAACCGTGCCTTGGGCCAATGTTTTGTGGGATTCTTTGAGAACCGTCCCTGTCAGGGAGACAGCGCCATCATTGGACCGAACTTCAACGTCATCGCCCTTGAGATAGGTCTTGAACACATAAGACTGCCTGGCGGATGCTTCGATACGATCATCCGTCATGGACGCGAACAAACTGACGTTGACTAAAATCAAAGTGGCCATGGCTACTACCAATGCGAAGAGATACATCCAATTTTTCATAAACGTCCCTTCAATCCTGCGCCACCTTCACCATATGGGGCCTTGGATTTTTGGTTTTCGACTTTCATGTTTTCCGCCCGAGCATGAGCAAGCGGCACCTCTCTGTCCCAAGAACCGTTCCTGTTGTGGGTAACCGATCAGTAACGGGTTACTCCCAAGCCATGGCCTGTATAAAGCATGAAGATGAAGAGCTCTCATTCTCTTGCGCGGAGGTATCGGGCATGTCGGCGGGGAGTTGTGCGTTTAATTCGGTGTACACCCGGTCTGCAATCAGGGCGTGCATGCGGGTTGTCGGGTGCTTGTCATCCCAAAAAAGGGAACCTTCGCCATCGAAATTATTCGGGACACTGAAATTGGGCGCCTCTTCCGTCACGTTGTCGAAACCCAAGGCGTCCGGATCAGCGAGGATTTCCAAGAAGAGCGCATCGACGTCGAATTCGTAGATACCGATACCTGGATGAGCGGTGCTGAATGTGTCGATCATGCTTGCCAAGGCCACATTGAAGTTGACGGAGAATGTGGTGGCCTCGGGTGCGAGGTCCGATCCTATCCTGTGCGGTATAGCGCCCAGATCGGGCAAATTCAGAATCAGCATGAACATGGCCCCGTTGTCGGCCAAGTCGCTCATGGCGCTTTCGATATTGTCAACAGCTTCCTGAAAATCCCCATCCCCGTTAAAATAATCGTTTCCGCCGATCCAGATCATATACAAGTTCGTCGGCGAAAGCGAAGAGCCCGTTGTCAGGATATACAGCCTCACCTGTTCGATCAGCCCCGGCGGCATCAATCCATCGGATTGGGCGCCACCAAGCGCTCGGTCGGTTAAATTGGTGTCAAAGTGGTCTGAGTCGGTTAAATATTCGACCCACACCGGTCCGTTGGAAAAACGGTATTCCCAGTACAATTCCGGATCAGGAAGCGGCTGGCCGTCGAACAGCCCGTAATTTCCATTGTCCGACAAGCTGTCACCGAAGATGACGATTTCACCGAAGGGTCCTGCCAGGGCGTTCGATGCCCCCAGCAGAAGTGATACCGTTAAAAAAATCAGGATAGCCAAGGATGCTTTCGATTTCATGGTGTTCCTCCTTCTGAGACGGCCGTCTGCCACCCAACCCATGCCCGCTGTGTGATCCCTCGTGAGGATCCTCTACCGCGCTTGCGCATAAGCGGGCGCCTCAAAAGGACGCTCCAGGCGACTCGCGCGCGCCGGTTTGGCTGCTTTTGACGCGCTCGATTTCTTTTTCCTGGCCTCGAGAACGGCCGGGAAGTGAATACGCACCGTTGTTCCCCGGCCCGCCTGCGACTCAAGCGCAATCCAGCCGTCATGGTTCTTGACGATGCCATACACCGCGGCCAGCCCAAGCCCACGCCCGACAAATTTGGTCGTGAAGAATGGCTCGAAGGCGCGTTTGCGTGCCTCCTCATCCATACCTTTGCCGTTGTCTTCGACGACCAGGCTGACGTATGGCCCGGGCACCATAACCGGAAAGCTTTTGGTTTCGGTTGCCGCCAGAACTTCGTTTCGGCAGACGATCTTAATGCGACCCTTTCCATCCATCGCCTCGATGGCATTGGTCACCAGCGCGGAGAGCACCGCTTGCATTTGGGTCCAATCCGCTTTTATTTTCCAGGCGTCACCCTCCAGATGGGTCTCTACCTGTATTGCGGATTTGAGGTTGCGTTTGAGCAAGGGAAGTTTTTCCCGGATTAGAGCGCTCAGCGAAACAAGTTTGACTTGATAACTCCCGCCTCGCGCATAATCGAGCAACTGGCTCGTAAGCTGCGCCATCTTGAATGCGGATGTTTTCGCGGTTTCGATGTGGGTTTCGCAGTTCGCAGCTTCAGGGACCTTCATCTCGAGCAGTTCGAGACTGGCGGTAATCACGAAAAGCGCATTGTTGAATTGATGGGCAATCCCGCCGGCCAGGGTGGCAATGGCGGCCATTTTTTGAGCCTGTTTGAGCCGGGATTCCGATTCGAGCCTGTCCTTTTCCACTTGTTTGCGCTCCGAATTGTCGCGGATATTGCACTGGATCGTCCGCTTTGGGCCGACCCGGTAGATGTTGCTGACGAACTCGACCTCGATGCGGCGCCCATCCCGCGTTTCCAGCGGTAAATGCTCGTAGCGGATGTAGCCGCTGCTCATCAAATCCCGGAAAGCCGACTCGCTGGCCTGGATATCCTTGAAAGGGCCGAAGTCCCAAAGCGCCTTGCCGATAAAATCCTTGAGCTCATACCCTAACAAGTCGACCAGGAACGGATTGGCATCGGTGATGCGTCCGGTATCCGCATCGATGATCAGAATGCCGTCTTTGGCGGCTTCGAACAGTCGGCGGTAGCGTGCCTCGGACGCTTTTAAAACCTCGTTCACCGTATCTGAAGATGGGTCGATCTCTCTTCTTTTATCGACAAGTCTTTTGAGGGACCCCATATCTATCTCCTTATGAAAATTGGAATGAGAATGAAAGAACGTACGATTTCCGCAGCAGGTCACTGTTTGGCCCCTTGCCGGACAACGATCTCTACTCGCCGATTGTTCGATCGGCCTTCGGGGCTCGCATTGTCGGCTATTGGCCGAGCCTCGCCGATTCCACGTGTTTCTATCAACTCGCCCGGGTATCCACGCGAAATGAGATAAGCGCGCACCGATTCAGCTCGCCGCCGCGACAAATCCAAGTTGTAGTCGGAAGAACCCCGCGAGTCTGTATGGCCCTCCACGATCAACTGACGGTTTTTGTCGGTCGACATGAGTGCCTCGGCGACCTGGTTCAACCGGGACTGCGCCGCTGGCAAGATGGTCGCTTGGTTCGTAGCAAAGACGACGCTACCCGAAAGGGTGATAACCAACCCGCGGGCCTCCTCCTTTAACATGGCGATCTTTGCCAGTTCTGCCTGCGCATCGGCCGCCCGCTTTTCTGCTTCGCGCCGGGCCAGTTGCTCTGCCTCAAGTGCGGCTGCCGCCCCTGCGGCTGTCGCCTCAGTCTTCTGCGTGGCTAAGTCCTCTTTCGTCTTCTCTATAACTTCGCTCTGGGACGTCTGATATGCCTTGTTCGCCTGTGCGGCGTCCCGTTTCTGGGAAGCGATGGAGGCGAGCGCCTCCGCCCTCATGGCTTTTCGCTCGGCGACATACGCGAGGTCTTTCGTCTGATACGATTGGGGATCATTGGAGAAGGACGCCTCCGCCCGGTCGAGGGCCTGCTTAGCCTTGTGCAACTCCGCCGGCACCAGTTGCGCCGCCGGTCCCTGGCTTGTTTGCTGGTAAGCTTGGCGTGCCTTGGATAGCTCTGTTGGGATGGTGGCTGCGCAACTGGATAGGAATACTGCGCACGCACCGAGTACCAGATATTTTAAAAATCTCATGGGTTGCTCCTTTCTATGGGCAATTGGTTCTCCTCCCGGAGCTTGCGTACCCGCTCCATAGCCTTCGCGGCGTCCATCTTTTCGTCTTGTTCGTGAGAGAGCGCGATCGCCAGTTCAGCGTCGGCTTCTGCCCGCGTCAGCAGCGATGCGGCCTGTTCTTTTTCGCCTCCCGCGGCCAGCGCCTCGGCACGCGCCAGTTCCTCCTTGGCGAGCTGCAAATGATAAGCGGCGCTGGGGGTGTTAATCGACCCGGCCTCTTCGGCGGCGCGGATCGCCGACTTGGATTCCGAGGAACTCTTGCTGAATGAAGGGCCGCTTGCGCAGCCCGCGATCGTCACGACCAGCAGAAAACTTACGGCCATGACGGCCAATTTTAGATGTCTCATGTGTGCCTCCTTCTGATCGCTGCATGATTGCGGCGATGTATCATTGCCTTGAACCGTGCTTCGAGTTTTTCTTCGTTCATGGATACCCACGGCCGGTGGCAATGGGTAATTCCGGAACATTCAGCTTTCATTCTCTATTAATAGAAGATCTTCAACAGCTTTAGGGCGCAGGCGGACTTTAAGAATTAAGTTGTTTTTTCCGAGGTAAACGTGACCCGCGAAAATGTCGCGCCTGGATAAAGAATCTTTTCTCGAACATAAAAAAACGTGGCGGCGCAGTTAGAATGGAGAGGCAATGGTGACAAGACTCCGCTTGGTATCGTTAAAAAGTATGTTACTACAGCTCGAGTTAAACACAAGATTGGATAATCAGGGGGGCAATATGGGTCTATACCCCATATTGACGACACCGTAAAAAGCGACTTACCCCGCTTCGCGCTGAAACATTTCGTCCCAGGAAACGGCCCACAAGCATGACGCCGCTTCCTTAGAAGTCCGGAATCAGGTTTTACTGTCATTCCGGCGAAAGCCGGAATCCAGTATTTCCAACTAGTTCTGGATGCCTGATCGAGTCCGGCATGACGCCTTTGCGACTTCTACGAGTTCATCAACTATAAAATCGGCACCATTCCTCCACTTTAAACTTTACACTTCGGTTCAAACCGTCTCCATCACCGGACGGTCGATGACCTGCTCCAGCGGCACGACGACCAGGCCACTCTGGCGAATGCCGGCCATGACCGCTTCGACCTGGCGGCGCCACTCCTCGTCGAGCGTCTCGGTGGCCGGCGGGATGTCGTGCAGCATGATGATGTCGCCCGGGCGCAGGCGTTTGAGGATGCGCTCGGCCAGGTGGTGCACCCGCCGATTGCCCATGTCGCCCGCGCGTCGGCTGAAATTGACGACGACCATTCCGGTGGCCTCCATGGCGTTGCACAGCCGCGGGCTGGTGACGCCCACCGGCGGCCGGAACAGCAGCGGCACGACGCCGCAACGGCGCAAGACCCGCTGGGTGGCTTCGATTTCGCGGATCAGGGTGCGCGGGCGCTTGAACATCACGAAGTTATCGTGGCTGTAGGAGTGGTTGCCGATGGTGTGCCCGCGCGCCACGATCTCCCGAATGAGATGGGGATGGCGGCGGGCCGTGCGGCCATTGACGAAAAAGGTCGCCACGGCCTGGTGACGGTCGAGCAGGTCGAGCAGGAATGGGGTGGAGTCCGGGTTCGGACCGTCGTCGAAGGTGAGGGCCACGATGGCCCGGTCGGTGCGTCCCCGACTGATGACGGGCAGAAAAAAGCCGAAGCCGGGCATAAAGGGGGCGACCATGCACAGGAGGAAAAATAGAACCAGGGGCACGGCGGCGATGCGCGCATCGAGCGGCAGCAGCAGCAATGCAAAGAGGACCGCGCCGATACCGGCTTTTTCGGCCGGCGACAGGCGGGGCCGTTTATTGTCAGCCGTTTGAATCAATCGAATTCTTTCACCTCATGCATCGCCGCGGGCCGCGACGATCCAGACCGACTCCCGATTGCCGCCGGAAAGCGCCGTATGCCGGACGCTGAAACCGCATTCGGCCAGCATGCCGGTGATGGCATCCACCGGACGGTGGAAGACTGGAATACCGTTGATCTTCATGCGCAGGGCATCGATTTTCCATAGCAGGGAGGTGCGACCGTCGGGCGGCGGCACCACGGCGCGGATGACGACCAGGGCCTCGGCGCCCAGGGCGCCGCGCAGACGCTCGAAGGTCAGGCGGAGATCGCCATCGTCCAGAAAATGGATCACGTCCAGGAGCAGGGCCGCATCGGCGGCCGTCGGCGCCTCGGGGATGTTGGGCGCCAG
>DHGT01000075.1:0-649 GCA_002402905.1 Desulfatitalea sp. UBA4791
CGGCCGAAGTAGGTCGGACATTGCGAAAGGATCTCGACCACCGAAAAGCCGTCGTGCAAGATGGCCTGCCGGATGATATCGGTCATCTCCTTGACATGATAGGTGGTGGTGCGGGCGACGAAGGTCGCCCCGGCGGCAATGGAGAGTTGGACCGTGTCAAATCCCTGGTCGATGTTGGTATACGGCGCCGTGGTGGCCAGGGTACCGTACCCGGAAAGCGGCGAATACTGCCCGCCGGTCATCCCGTAAATGCGGTTGTTCATCACCAGAGCCGTCATGGCGATGTTGCGACGGGCGGCATGAATAAAATGGTTGCCGCCGATGGCCAATGCATCCCCGTCGCCCATGGCCACAATCACGTTGAGCTCGGGCTTGCTCAGTTTCACACCGGTGGCAAAGGCCAGGGCGCGCCCATGCAACGTGTGCAGGGTGTGAAAATCGACGTATCCGGTAATTCGCGACGAGCAACCGATGCCCGACACCATCACGATTTCGTTTTTGCTCATACCCAGTTTTTCGATGGCGCGGATCATGTTGTTCAGCACGATTCCATGACCGCACCCCGCACACCACATGTGGGGGAAAAAACGTTCGCGAAGATAATCTTTGACCGCCATGGCGATATCCTTGGCCCCGCTGGGCGGGGGGA
>DHGT01000075.1:659-8205 GCA_002402905.1 Desulfatitalea sp. UBA4791
AAGTGGTGCATCGGCCTTTCAGGCAAGGCCGCAGCATTTTTGAAACCGCAGGCGTAGCCGAGCTACGTCGAGGATTTCAAAAATGCGAGAACGCCGCATGGGAGGCCGAGGTGTCGCTTGCCAGCAGCCTGCTATACACCTTTGCCTTCGATCAAACGCAACCCCTGCCGAATATCGGTCGGCGTGATGAAGACCCCATCGATCCGATTGATCAAAAAGACGTTGCGCGGGTTGTTCAACGCCCTCTTTACCTCGCTGCAGATATGGCCCATATTCATCTCGACGACGATGACCTGCTTAGCGCGGCCGATGGCTTCGCCGATGATGTCGTAGGGAAACGGCCAAAGGGTCTGCAACTCGAAAAGACCGAACTTCTGGCCTTTGTTGCGCATGCTCTGGACCACGTGCAGGGCCGAACGGGCCGTCGCCCCATAGGAGACCAGGACGGTCCGCGCATCGTCCAGGTAATAGGTCTTGTAGCGGGCAATGGCCTCCACATTGCTTTCGATCTTATCCACCAGGTGACGAATGAGGCCGTGCACGACCTTGGGATCGTCCGACGGAAATCCCCACATGTCGTGGTAAAGGCCGGTGACGTTGTAACGGTGTACGCCGCCGAAGTCGGACATGGGCAGGCGGCCGTCCTCACGGGGCAGGTAGGGGTGATAATCGACTCCTTCGCGCACCGACGTACGCAGTCGCTCGACCAGCGGGATCTGACCCGCTTCAGGGATATCGAGCCGCTCGCGCATGTGGCCCACCACCTCGTCGTAAAGCAGGATGACCGGGGTTCGGTAAGTTTCGGCCATGTTGAAGGCCTCCACCGTCGTGGTGAATACGTCCTGGTGGTTGGAGGCGGTCAAGGCAATAATGGCATGATCGCCATGGGTCCCCCAGCGGGCCTGGTTCACATCGCCCTGGCTGATGTGCGTGGGAATTCCCGTGGAAGGACCGCCGCGTTGCACGTTGACGATCACACAGGGTATTTCCGCCATGACGGCGTAGCCCAGGGCCTCCTGCATCAAGGAAAAACCGGGGCCGCTGGTGGCCGTAAGCACCTTGTGTCCCGTGAGGGAGGCGCCGATGATGGCGCACATGGAAGAAATTTCATCCTCCATCTGGATAAACTTGCCGCCATACCGGGGTAACCGGACGGCCAGGTGCTCGGCAATCTCGGTGGAGGGGGTAATCGGATACCCGGCGAAAAATTGCAGCCCGGCATATAACGCACCTTCCACGCAAGCTTCATTGCCTTGAACGAATCGGATGGTGGGATGCATAATAGCGTCGTCCTTTTCTGGCGTCATCTTTTGACAGCGAATTATCTGCCGGCCTCGTCGGTCCCGGACGTTTGCTCAACCACCGTTATGGCCAAGTCCGGACATCTCAATTCGCAGGCCCGGCAGACGATGCAATCTTCCTTGCGGGCCACGACCGCTTTGTCGAGTGGGTCCATCTCAAGGACCTGCGTCGGGCAAAAGGCGACACAAATGCCGCATCCCTTGCACCAGTCACGATTGATCTGCAGTTCTTTCAATTTAGGTCGGGTCATCGCACGTCCCCTTGCTCCTTGAGGCAAGCGCGGTCATTCCAGCGCCTTGTCGATATGATCATCAGCATAAGGCCTTTCGGGTCATTAGGCAACCATTGCGAACAGCCTTGCGCCTCGAAATATTGACAAAATCAAAATGCTTGGCATAAGTTGGGGGCCGTCCATAAATAGGCAAATTGGATCGAGATCAAGGCCCAACGGAATCACCGAACCCTATAAAAGAACATCATCAGGGGAATCTTGTTTAAATTAAAATACCTCTTACTGCTCATCATTGCGCTGCTGATCGCCGTGGCAGGGGCTGCGGGCTGGATTGCCGTCGACCTGCACCGCTTCGCCAATCGCCCGGCGGATGGTGAGGAACACTCGCACATCGTCTCGGTGGCCCCGGGAGAGAGCTTCGGGATGCTCTCTGCCAGGCTGGAAAAAGCAGGGGTCATCACCAGCGACATTCGGTTCAAGATCATAGCCAGGCTCAGCGGAGACGACAAACGGCTCAGGGCCGGCGAATATGCGCTATCCACGGCGATGACACCGATGGAAATCATCGACATCCTGGCCAGCGGCAAGGTACTGCTGCATCGCCTCACCATACCGGAAGGTTACACCATCGACCAGGTCGCGACCGAAGTCGAAAAGGCCGGTCTGGCATCGGCAGAGGAATTCAGCCGGCTGGCCCGCGATCCGTCGCTGGTGTCGGAGCTGCAACTCGACGGCCCCAGCCTCGAAGGGTATCTCTTCCCCGACACCTATCATTTTCCCAGGGAGGTGTCGGCCAGGGGCATCATCACGACGATGGTGAACGCTTACCAATCCCTCGTCACCGATGAGTGGCGAAACCGCGCCCATGAGCTCGATCTCTCGATACACGACATCGTCACCCTCGCTTCGATCATCGAAAAAGAGACCGGCGCTCCCAGTGAGCGTCCCATTATCGCTTCGGTCTTTCATAACCGACTGAAAAAGCGCATGCGCCTGGAAAGCGATCCCACGGTGATCTACGGTATCGAGTCGTTCGACGGAAACATTACCCGTCGCCATCTGAGTAGCGCGACGCCCTACAACACCTACGTGATCCGCGGGCTGCCGCCGGGCCCCATCGCCAATCCGGGTCGGGCCGCTTTGGAAGCGGCACTTTATCCCGCGGAAACCGATTACCTCTTTTTTGTATCGAAAAAGGACGGGACGCACTACTTCTCGAAAACCATCGCGGAACATACGGAGGCGGTGCGAAAGTATCAGCTGCGCCGGAAACGCCATTAGGCACTGAACTCTTTAGACCTTCTTGGATCTTCCCACTGGAAGATCAGGACAACACAATGATGCAGGCTCGCGATCTCACCGACAGTCAAAAAGCCGGACAGCGTCTGATGGTCGGCTTCACCGGCACAGATCTCAACGACGAGTTGAGGTATGCCATCGACACCCTCCAGGTGGGCGGCATCATCCTCTTTTCGCGCAATATTCTTTCTCCCGAGCAGATCCGCGACCTGTGCGGCGATGCCCAGGATTATGCGGTCCGTTGCGGGCAGCCGCCCCTCTTTGTCGCTATCGACCAGGAAGGCGGGGTGGTGGCGCGTCTCAAGCCGCCTTTCACCCAATTTGCCGGTAACCCGGCCATGACATCGCCGGCGGATGCCATCGCCTTTGCCCGGACCACGGCCGACGAGTTGAACCGGATCGGGGTCAACATGAACATGGCACCGGTTCTCGACGTGCCACCCCCCGAAGGCCCCAGCGTCATGCTCGAACGCGCTTTTGGCCGGGATCCACAATGGGTCGCGCGCATGGGCCGCCTGGTGATCGAAGCATTGCAGAATAACGGCATCATGGCCGTGGGCAAGCATTTCCCGGGCATCGGTCGCACGGTCCTCGATTCCCATAAGGATCTGCCTGACCTGGAGATCGACCTGGAGACGCTGCGGTCCCGCGACCTCATCCCCTTCGAAGCGGCCATTCAATCGGAGGTGAGCGGCCTCATGCTTTCTCATATCCGCTACACCCGCATCGACCCCATATGGCCGGCCAGCATTTCCACCACTATGGCCGGCGACCTGCTGCGCGATGAGATAGGATATGAAGGGCTGGTGCTCACCGATGACCTGGACATGGGCGCCATCGCCAAATACTACGCCCTACCCGATATCGTCACCCAATGTCTCAGCGGCACCGTGGACCTTCTGCTCATCTGCCACACGGGACCGAACATCGAGGCCGCTTTCCACGCGATCCGGCACGCCATACAGACCGACGACGATTTGGCACAGCTAAGCCACGCCTCCCTGGCGCGCATCCTGGCCGCCAAGGAAAAATTTCTGTTGGATTGAACGGGCATTAGCCGATACCGTAATTTTTCAGCTTGTTATGCAGGGTCTTGCGGGTGATGCCCAGGCGCCGGGCGGTTTCGCTTTTGTTGCCATCGGTGGCCGCCAGGGTCGCCAGAATTGCCTCTTTCTCGATCTCTTCGAGGGAGCGGGTGCCGTCGGTCGGCGGCGCAACGGCAGGGGTCGGATCGATCTCCTTGGACTGCGCATAGTCTTTGGCGATGTTGAGCGGCAGTTGTTTTTCGGTGATGTGCTCGCCGGTCATCAGGACCACGGCGCGCTCCACCGCATTTTCCAGTTCGCGCACGTTGCCGGGCCAATCGTAATGGAGCAGCATGTCCATGGCCAACGGAGCGAAACCTTTGGCCGTCTTGCGATTCTTTTCGGCAAATCCGTGGAGAAAATGGTTGGCCAGCAACGGGATGTCTTCTCTTCGCTCCCGCAGCGGCGGCACCTTCAGGGTGATGACGTTCAGGCGGTAGAATAGATCCTCCCGAAAGCGGTCTTCGCTCACCTCTTTTTCCAGGTCGCGGTTGGTGGCGGCCACAATGCGCACATCCACCGGCAGCGTCTCTTCGCCGCCCACGCGCACAATCTCCTTCTCCTGAAGCACGCGCAACAGCTTGGCCTGCATGGCCGGCGATGTCTCGCCGATCTCGTCCAAAAACAGGGTGCCACGGTCCGCCTGTTTGAAACGGCCCTCACGGCGTCGGTCCGCCCCGGTGAAGGCGCCCTTTTCGTGGCCGAACAACTCCGACTCGAGCAACGATTCGGCCATGGCCGCACAGTTGACCACCACCAGGGGATGATCCTTGCGCGGACTGTTGAGGTGCAGGGAACGAGCGACCAGTTCCTTGCCGGTGCCGCTCTCGCCAGTGATCAACACCGTGGCATCGGACGGCGCCACCATGGCGATCATCTCCATGAGATCCTTCATGGCCTGGCTGTTGCCGATGATGCGGCTCGTCCCCCAATCGAGGGCCAGCTGCGCCCGCAGCCGTTCGTTTTCGACCTTGAGGCCGGCATGTTCGCAGGCCCGCTCGATGGTGATCTTGAGCTCTTCGAAATCGAGGGGTTTGATCAGATAGTCGTAAGCGCCGGCCTTGAGCGCCTCCACCGCCGATTCGACCGAAGAATAGGCGGTCATGATAATCACGGGGATGGCTGGATTGTAGGCCTTGATCTGCCCGAGCGCCTCGATGCCGCTCACATGGGCCATACGCACGTCCATGAGTACCAGATCCACCGGCTCGGCACGCACGGCCGCCACGGCTTCGCCGCCATCCGTGGCCGTGAGGACCTCATACTTCCAACTGCGGCAAATGGTCTTCAAAGTAGTCAAGTGCCCGGCATCGTCGTCGACGATCAGTAACCGGTTGCGTCTATTCATCGCGACGCCCTCCCTGTGCTGTTCTGTCCTCATCCGCACAGGGCAGATGCAGCAGAAAGGTCGTGCCACGTCCCGGCGCGCTCTCCACGTTGAGCCGCGCTCCGTGGGCCTCGACGATTTTATGCACGATGGCCAACCCCAATCCCGTGCCCTGGCTCTTGGTGGTGTAGTAGGGATCGAAAATTTTAGCCATTTCATCGGGTGCCATGCCCTGGCCCGTATCGCTGATCGCGACCCGCACCTCGCCCGGATCGACCCGCTCGCAGCGCACGGTCAATTGTCCGCCATCGACCATGGCCTCGATGGCGTTGATCAGCAGATTGAGCAAGCACTGGGCCATGCGGTCCGGGTCGATGAGGACCGGGCACAACCCATCGTCCATTTTCAATTCGACCTGGACGCGCTGATTGGCCGCGTCCTGCTGAATCAAACCGACCGCCCGGGTCACGATGGGCGCGATATCGATCCGCCGCCGTTTGATGTCCGACGGACGGGCGAAGGAGAGCAGCTCGGTGATCACCCGGTTCAGGCGATCCACCTCCTGGACCATCACCTCGGCCGCCTCCCGGCCCTCGCTGCCCGCTTCGAACTGACCGGAAAAGAAAGTGGCCAGCCCCTTGATCGAGCTGAGGGGATTGCGGATTTCATGGGCCACGCCGGCGGCCAAGCCCCCGAGCGCAGCCAATTTTTCCTGCCGGCGCACCTCGTCCTGCAAGCGGCGCACCTCGCCCAGGTCCCTTAGAATGAGAATCTGCCCGACATAAGCGTCGAGCTCGTTGACGATGCGAGCGGCACTGACGCTCACCGGCACGGTCCGGCCGCTGATAAAACGGCATTCCATCTCCTGCTCGGCAATCGTTTGGCCGCTGTCGAGCAACTCTTTCAAACCGCAAAGGGTCGAAGGCAGCAGCATATCGGCCGGTTGGCCGCCCGTTTCTTCCCTTTTCAAACCGGTGATGCGTTCGGCCGCTGCATTGAAAAAGGTGATGCGCCCCTGCTGATCGGTGGCGATCAGGCCGACCGGCAGGCTGGCCACCACCTTGTCGGCAAAGGCGCTGGCATCCTGAAGGGAGCGTTTGGTGGCGCGATAGCTGTACATCCAGAATAGAGAGACGAAACCCGCAAATCCCAGCAGAACCAGCACGACCGAAAGCACCAGGGTGGTATTTAAATCTTCGCGAATGGCCGCTTCGAAGGGTTCGACGTCCAGACCGGCCACGATCAATAATTGTTTCTGATCGGAGGCTGAAAACCAGTCGTCATTCTGGGGCGGCACCGTCCCATGACGCCGCATCATACCGTACATGCGGGTGCTTCCCGGCCCTCTTCCCGCCAACATGGGTCGAAACGGGCGATGCACTTCAAAGACTCGGCCCTCCTCACCCAGATCGACCAACTCCCAATTCTCCTGCAGGTCGGACCCCAGGTGCAACAGCTTGCGTCCCTGATCGAAAGGTTTGCCGATCATCTCCGGATCGCTGTGGGCCACCGCCTTTCCGTCCGGATCCACGACAGCCATGTAGCGCACGTCCGGCAACCGGCCGGTCTCTTCGAGCAATCGCTGGATCTGGGCCCCGCCCCAGGACATCCCCATCATTCCGGTTCGCGTGCCGGCCTCCACGGCCCGGATGAGCACCGCGCCCTTGGCGCTGAGGATCTCCGACATGTGGCGCTGCTCCCGATTGGCCTTCTGGATCGCAAGCACGATTACCACGACGATCAGGATCGCCGTCGATCCCAGGATAACCCAGGGCGAAATCTGCATGCCGGTTTTGCGGGCGCTCTTTTTAGGATGTGCCTCTGTCATATTTCTTCCGAGTGTCCATCCATAAAGGAAAACGACAGGCCCGATAAAGTCGAAACCCCCTACAAGTCACAACAACTCGACAAATGTCTCAACACCGGGGCTTGCGCGAATAGACATCCGCGTCGAGATCGGTGCGCTCGCCCCTGCCCAGGTGATAATATCCCACCGCCGCGATCATGGCGGCATTGTCCCCACACAAGGCCATGGGTGGCATGTGCACCGCAAGCGAACGGGCGGCGCCATCTGTCGCAAGACGTTCTCTCAAACGCCGATTGGCCGCCACACCGCCCACCACGGCCACCCGCGAACACCCTTTGACCTCGGCTGCGTAAAGCAGCTTGTGCACCAGCACATCCATGACCGCCTCCTGAAACGCGGCGGCGATGTCGGCGCACCGTTCCTCTGCGGCCTGGGGATGCGTCTG
This sequence comes from Desulfatitalea sp. UBA4791, assembly GCA_002402905.1. GTDB lineage: Bacteria > Desulfobacterota > Desulfobacteria > Desulfobacterales > Desulfosarcinaceae > Desulfatitalea. The sequence goes on from DHGT01000075.1 coordinate 8,157, forward strand.
GATATAGCGGTTGACCGCCGTCTTGAGACCGCTGAAGCTGAAATCGAAT
>DHGT01000029.1:0-1647 GCA_002402905.1 Desulfatitalea sp. UBA4791
TTCGAACCGGTCGGCGGGTGCAAGACGGTGAAGGTGGATGTGCGTATCATCGCCGCCACCCATCGCGACCTGGAAGAGGCGGTTCAAAAGAACAATTTCCGCGAAGACCTGTTCTACCGATTATATGTCATCCCCATCCAGCTGCCCTCCCTGAAAGATCGCCAGATGGATATTCCCCTGCTGACCAATTTTTTCATGAACAAGCTCAACCGCGAAAAGAGAACGCAGGTTGAGAACATCACGCCGCGCGCCATGGAAGCGCTCATGCGACATGCCTGGCCGGGTAATGTTCGGGAATTGGCCAACATGCTCGAACGTTTGGTGGTGTTGAAGGGCGAGGGCACGCTGGACGTTGAAGACTTGCCCTCCAAAATCAAGCCATCAGGAGAGTTCCAGCCGACGCCGGCCATGGATATGGCAATGCCGGACCTATGCCGGGAAGGGATTTGTTTGAACACTGCAGTGAGCGAATTCGAAAAAAACCTGATTTATCAATCGCTGGAGCAGACCGACTGGGTGAAGAACAAGGCGGCCAAGCTTTTGCAGGTCAAGCGAACCACCCTGGTCGAGAAGATAAAGCGCTACGACTTGCAAAAATGCGCCTAACCCGGATCGCGCCGTCGCATCGACAACGAAAGGCGGAATAGACGCAGCATGGATAAAGCAGACCCTCATCAGGATTCGGGTGGCCCGTGCGTGTTTCGCACTTTATCAACTCCAGCCCGAGATGCGTCGTTTGACAGTGCTGCGAGCGGAGATGGAGATGGATCCGTTTGCTTCCGGCCGTCCTGTTGGTCTGACAACCGCGATGAGAGTAAGGCCGATCCACTCAATGGAAAAGACCTGGCGGTGCACCTCGAGGAGGTTCAGCAGTTGGCATTCCAGCGCGGCCTGGACAGCGGCCGGGAAGAAGCCTGCCGCATGGCCCAGGCTTCTGTTTTGCCCCACCTCAAATCCATGATCCAGAGCCTGAGCGGCTTAATCCACCAGATCAAAAATGCAGAATCTCGCACCAGCGCCCACGCGGTCTCCCTGGCAGGCGACATCGTTGAGCGCGTGATCGGGGTCTCATCTGGTTCGTATGATTTCGAGGGATTGCAAAACGATTTAGGTCAAGCCGTATTGAAAGCCAATCGATTTCAAATCCGATTGAACTCAGAGGATTGGGCCTACCTGAAAGAGTTGTCGGAAAACGAACGACTGGCCTGGCCCGAGCATCCCTGTGTCGTTTTTCAGGCAGATGCCGAGATTGAAAAAGGGGATGTTGAGATTCAGGACACGGGCGACGAGCGCGAAACACTCGATAGGCATGTCGCCCGGCACTTTACTTCTTCACAAGGCCTAAACACCAATCCAGCATGACCCATCGACCGATCCGACCCTTTAGCACAAACCTGTCATGCGTCAACAAAGTGACAACCTTACAAGCCACCTCAGCCTTTTAAAGGTCCACATTCCCCCCATTTTGACCCATTCCATATCCCGTTTGTAGCTGGCATGTTTATTGCCAAAATTCATAAAACGTCGAATCAGATGAATATGAAGCCCTTAAAATGGGTTGGACATAAATGGATATCAGCCAACGATCATGAGTGAATCTTGCGGCAATATGATTGCCAGCGCAGAAGGCATGCGACGCCTGCTCGA
>DHGT01000029.1:1738-48870 GCA_002402905.1 Desulfatitalea sp. UBA4791
GAGAACCTGGCCGAGAGCGAACTGTTCGGTTATGAAAAAGGGGCCTTTACCGGCGCCGTATCCCAACGGTGCGGCCGATTCGAGCGGGCCAACGGCGGGACCTTGCTGCTCGACGAGATCAGCGAGATGCCGTTGCCCCTGCAGGCCAAGCTGTTGCGCGTGCTGCAGGAAAAAGAGGTGGAGCGGATCGGCGGCAGTGGCGTGATCTCCATCGATGTGCGCGTGATTGCCACCACCAACCGGGATCTTGCCCAAATGGTCAGGGAAGGCGCGTTCCGCCAGGACCTGTTTTACCGCCTCCGAATCGTTCCCTTGACCCTTCCTTCGCTGAGGGAACGGCGCGACGATATCCCCCTGCTCATCGATCATTTCATTAAAAAATATCAATCCGGCCGCTCAGGGGACATACCGAGTTTCAGCGACTCGGCGATGGAGATCCTGCTGAAGTGGCCCTGGCCGGGCAATGTCCGCGAGTTGGAAAACGCCGTGGAACGGGCGCTGCTGCTTCGCTGCGATGATGTCATGGGGCCGGAATTGTTGCTGCTCGATACGGATATCACCGATGGCCCGAGCGAATCGACAGCGCGCCTGGTCGGCATGACCGTCAGGGAACTCGAAGAGCGACTCATTTGTCAAACGTTGAAACATGTCAATCAAAACCGCACCCATGCGGCGGAAATGTTGGGCATCAGTATCCGCACCCTGCGCAACAAACTCAAGGAGTACCGGGCAGAAGGCGAAGCCTTGGCCGAAGACGGCAGACATTGACGGCCGATAGGCAAGCTTTGCCGCCCCTGTCGGCTGAATGACACCGGCAGTCCTGTCGATGAATCTCTTCAAAGTTTAAATAATGATAACAAATCAATTAGATATGAACCTGCGCGAAGATGTCCTTGCGATTGGTACATAAATTGCTCAAGTTGGAGGAACGATTGGAGACACGGCAAATATGGATACCCATACGCTTTTCGACAAGACCATTGACCTGGCTCAGCGAGCGCTTGACCTACGTTCCCGGCGTCATGAAGTGCTCCTTTCCAACATCGCCAACGCCGATACACCAGGCTACAAGGCGTTTGACCTGATGGTGGAAGAGGCGCTCTCCAGGCAAGCCCCCAAAGAGGATCAGCTACAGATGCGTCGCACAGATGAAGGTCACCTGCCGGCCGGCGGTGATGACGCGTCAACAGCGGTTCCCCGTAAGGTGGCTCTCACTCCCCAAGTGACCTTGAGGGGCGATGGCAATACCGTGGACATGGATCGCGAGATGTCTGCCCTTGCAGCCAATCAACTCCAATACCGGATGTCCACCCAGTTGATCGCAAAGAAATTCCAGTCGCTACACAATATCATCAAGGGGGATAGGCAGTAGATATGAGTTTTCTGGATGCCCTTCAAACCAGTGCCAGCGGCCTTAGCGCCCAGCGCCTGCGAATGAACCTGATTTCGAGCAACCTCGCCAATGTCAATACCACGCGCACCGAAGACGGTGGTCCCTATCGAAGAAAAGACGCTGTTTTTAAAGCCACCGAACCCCAGGCCGCGTTCGGGGATCAATTGAACAGCAAGTTGGCAGGAAATCGGCTGGAAGAGGCCAATGTCGGTGTGGAGGTGACAGAGATCAGGGATGACTATCGCCCGCCGATCCTCAAGTTCGACCCCAGTCATCCGGACGCCGATGAGCAGGGCTATATTTCCTTGCCCAATATCAATGTGGTCGAGGAGATGGTGAATATGATTTCGGCCACCCGCAGTTATGAGGCCAACGTGACGGCGATCAAAGCCTCCAAGGACATGGCTTCGGACGCCATGGATATAGGAAGGTAAACGATGACCTTGATAAATTCCATCCATACCAACGTGCTGCCGCCATCCCAAAACGGCATCGCATCGGCGGCCCAGGAGAAGAATGATTCGAAGGCGACCTTCGGTCAGTGGCTCGAGCAATCCCTCGGCGAAGTGAACCAACTCCAGCAGGCATCCAACGATGCCATGCAAAAGCTTGTCGCCGGTGAAACCCAGGATATCCACGGCACGATGATCGCCATGCAGAAATCGAGCATCGCCATGGAGTTGACCGTTGAAGTGCGCAACAAGATCATCAGCGCTTATGAAGAGATCAAGCGCATGCAATTTTAAATTGTAAATGGTCGCCCAGCCGAAAACCGGCCGGAACTAAAAACCCCGATGGCGGATCACTAACTGAACGCATCAACGATACGACAAACGAGACGGTACCATGCCCAACTCCATTGTTGAAATTCTCAAGCAGTTAAGAGCCATCCTGCAAACCATGTCGGCCGGTAAGATGATGGCCCTGTTTCTTCTCGTCGGAACAACCATCGCCGGTTTGGTGGTCCTGATCAGTTGGTCGGGACGGCCGGATTATGTGCCCCTCTACAGCCATATGTCGCCCGAAGATGCCGGCGAGGTCGTTTCGCTCCTGCGTGAAAAGAAAATCGCGTACCAGTTGTCCCATGATGGCGGCACGATCCAGGTGCCCCGCGAAAACATCTACGATTTGCGCCTCGACCTGGCCTCCCAGGGGCTTCCCCGCGGCGGAACCGGCTTCGAGGTGTTCGACAATACCAAGTTGGGCGTCACGGAATTTGTTCAGAACATCAACTACCAGCGCGCCCTCCAGGGGGAACTGAGCCGGACCATCAACGGCTTGTCGGAAGTGGAGAGTTCGCGGGTTCATATCGTGATGCCCGATCGTTCCCTTTTCATCGAGGAGGAAGAACCGGCCAGCGCATCGGTGATCCTCAAGCTGCGCCATGGCCGCTATCTGAGCGAAGATCAGATTCAAGGCATCGTTCACCTGGTCTCTTCGAGCGTACCCCGGCTGCAGCCCGGGCAGGTCACCATCGTAGACCAGAACGGCAAGATGCTGGCCGGCTTGGAAGACGAACCCTCCATGGCCAAAATCAGTGCCGATCACCTGGAACTTCAACAACGCAAGGAACGGTCGCTCGAAAAGCGCGTTCTGACCATGCTGGAAAAAGTGCTGGGCAAGGACAAAGCGATCGTGCGGGTGGCCTGCGATCTGGATTTTATCCAACAGGAACGAACCGAGGAGATGTACTTGCCCGACAACCAGGTGGTGCGCAGCGAGCAGATATCCAGCGAGGCATCCTCCAGGGCAGATGCCGGTGCCATCGGCGTTCCCGGACTGGCCAGCAACATCACCCAGCCGCAGAATGAGCCCGGCCAAACGTTGCAGAAATCGGGATTCGAAAAAAATGATGCCACCCGCAACTACGAAATCGGCAAGACGGTCAGCCGCAAGGTGATGCCGGTTGGCGATCTGCAGCGGCTTTCCGTGGCCGTGGTGGTCGATGGCACCTACAAGACGGTGACGGTCGGCAAGGGCGACAAGCAGCGCGAGGAGAGTCAGTATGTGCCGCGTACGGCCGAAGAGATGGCCGCATTTGAAAACATCATCAAAAGCGCGGTCAATTTCGATGCGGACCGGGGAGATAAAATCGAGGTGGCCAATATCGCTTTCAACAGTGAACCGCTGATGGCCGATACGGCGGACACTGCGGCTCGATGGGTCGATGGGGTCCGGGCGTATGGCGGCATTCTCAAATATCTTATCGTGGGCATTTTCGTCCTGATTACCTTCGTTTACGTGATTCGTCCCCTGATCAATTGGTTGACGGAAACCGCCTGGGAAGACGTCGATCTGCTCGAGCATCTGCCGCGAACGCTTTCGGAGATCGAAGGGCAGTATGCCAGCAAGGGCGGCATCGACTATGTCCAGCAAGCGGCCAACATGATCAAATCCAACCAGAACGATACTGGCCGGGTGATGCAGCAGTGGTTGAAGGAAACTTAAGCCAATAATCGATTTTCAGAGCAACCGGACAACGCGACGGTACAGGACATTTTTTCGAACGAGACGAGCGAATACAGTCACCCATGGACCCCACACAACTCAAAGGTTCTGTAAAAGTGGCCATCTTGACGATGGCGATCGGTCGCGAGGCGGCCGAGGCGGTCGTCGGCCGGTTTTCCCAGGATGAACGGGCCTTGATTTCGAGGCTGCAATCACGCCTGGGTTCGGTGCCCCAATCCCTGATCAACCACGTGGCCCAGGAGTTCATCGAAAAGTCGGGATTGCCCATACAACTCGATAATACGGCCGGTGGCGACAAAGGAGATGAAGAGGGCGACAAGGAGAGTAAAAAAATTCCCAAGACGACCCTGGAGGCCGTTCAAAGCATCGACCCCAACCAGTTGATTCAACTGATCAAGGATGAACACCCCCAGACCATCGCATTGATCCTGGTTCACCTGGACCCATCGGTGGCCAGCGCGATCCTGGGACGCTTGCCCGAAGAGATTATTCCCGATGTCGCCTATCGTATCGCCAATTTAAACAATGTGTTGGCCGGTATGGTCAAAGAGGTGGACAAGGTTTTCGAGGAGATCCTAAAGAACAAGGATCATGTCTCCACGCAGGAGGCGGGCGGCGTGGGTCGGCTGGCCGAGATTCTCAACCAGATCGACGGGACCATCGTAGAGCAGATCATCGAAGAGATAGAAGAAAACGACCCTGATCTGGCCGAAGAGATCAAACAGAAGATGTTCGTCTTCGAAGACGTTGTCCTGGTAGACGACAAGGGATTGCAAAAAGTGCTGCGCAGTGTGGAGTCCCAGGAGTTGGCGGTGGCACTGAAAGCGGCTTCGGAAGATGTCAAGAACAAGATTTACCGCAACATGTCCCAGCGTGCCGCGGAAATTCTCAAAGAGGAGATGGAGGTCCTCGGGTCGGTGAGGATGAAAGACGTCACCGATGCCCAGCAGAAGATCACGCGCATCATCCAGGATATGGAGCGCAAGGGCGAGTTGATCATCACCGGTCGCGGTGGGGAAGAGTTCGTCGGATAATGGCACGAAAGGACCATATGGACCTTTATTGTTTTCCAAAGATCAAGGGGGCCGCCGGCAGCAAGGGTGAAGAGCTCGATGGGCGATCCGAAACCGGCGAGGATGCCCTTGCCCAGAAAATCGCCGCTGTCGAAGCGCAGGCATTCGAAGATGGCTACAAACAGGGATGCAGTCAATCGCTTGGCCCTGAAAAAGAGAAGCTCAACCCCTTGAAGGAGATGCTCGTTGCGGCCGCCGCCTCCATCCATGAACGAACGGCAGCCATCAGGGACAATTGTGAAGACGATATCGTACGGATTGCCCTCACGTTGGCCGGACAGGTGATTGACCATGAGATCGAACGACAGCCCGACTTGACCGGGAACATTCTGGAACGGGCCATTGAAATGGGAATCGGCCAGGAAAAATTGAAAATCAAGGCCAATCCCGCGGACTGCCGTCCTATTCAAAACTTTTTAAAGGAAAAGGTGCCGGATCCCGAAACCTATGGACGCATTCAGATCAGCGGAGATCCCTCGATCAGCAGGGGAGGTTGCACGATCGAAACCGATTTCGGTGTGGTCGACGCCCGTATCGAACAGCAACTGGCAACCATTGCCGAGCATCTGCGTCCGGTGGTCTCAGAAAGCAAGGCCGTCATGCGTCGGTCCAATGACGGCCATTCAACTGTGGAAAACTACCGCCAACGCATCAAAAGTACGGTGCCCGTCAAAACCTACGGCCACGTCACCCAGGTGGTGGGATTGGTCGTGGAAGCCAATGGGCCGGCCGTCAAGTTGGGTGCGGTCTGCGATATCCAGGCCAGTCCCAATGATCCGCCCGTGTCAGCGGAAGTGCTGGGGTTCAGGGATCGGACCGTCTTGATGATGCCGCTCGAAGAGATCCGGAGCATCGGTCCGGGCAGCAAGGTGGTGGCCAGAGGCCAAAAGGCTGCCATTGCCGTCGGGCCCGAGCTTCTGGGCCGCATTATCGACGGCCTGGGAAATCCCATCGATGGAAAAGGGGCGGTGCGCACCGATGTCGATTATCCGATCTACGCCCAACCGATCAATCCGCTGTTGCGCCAAAGAATTAAAAATCCCTTGGATCTGGGAGTCCGCGCCATCAATGGCCTGCTGACTGTCGGATGCGGCCAGCGCATGGGGATTTTTGCCGGTTCGGGGGTCGGCAAGAGTGTTCTCATGGGCATGATTGCCCGGGATAGCAGCGCCGACGTCAACGTGATCGCGCTGATCGGTGAACGCGGCCGGGAATTGAACGATTTCATCGAAAAGGAGCTGGGGGAAGAGGGGCTTGGCAAATCCGTGGTGGTCGTTGCCACCTCCGACCACCTGCCATTGGTGCGCGTCCGCGGCGCCTTCGTGGCCACAGCCATCGCCGAGTATTTCCGCGATCAGGGCAAGACGGTCAACCTGATGATGGATTCCCTGACCCGCTTCGCCATGGCCCAGAGAGAGATCGGGCTGGCCCTGGGGGAACCGCCGACGACCAAGGGCTACACGCCATCTGTGTTCACCATGCTGCCCAAGCTGCTCGAACGCGCCGGCACTTCGGATCATGAGGGCAGTATCACCGGTCTCTACACGGTGTTGGTGGAAGGCGACGACATGAATGAACCCATTGCCGATGCGGCCCGTTCCATCCTGGACGGCCATATCGTCTTGAGCCGGGACCTGGCGCACCAGAACCACTATCCGGCCATCGATGTGTTGAAGAGCATCAGCCGGGTGATGGAGGATATCGCGTCGCTTCAGCACAAGCATCATGCCAAGCGCCTCAAGGAGTTGCTGGCGACCTATCGCAAATCCGAAGACTTGATCAATATCGGCGCATACGTGAGCGGCAGTAATCCGTCCATCGATCGCGCCATCGCAAAGATCGGTCAGATCAATGCGTACTTGCGGCAGGATATCGGCGAAAGCGTGGGTTTGGAAGATAGCCTGCAACAACTGGAACATCTGATCAACAGCAAGTGATGAGGCCGACATGCCCTACACCTTCAAATTGGAAGCGCTGCGTCAGTTCCGTGAATTTGAAGAAGAGCGGGTGCAACGGGAATTTTCCCAGGCCCAGCGCGTTTGCGATGCGGCTGCATCGAAGCTGGCGGAGCAGATTGCTTTGCGGGACAAAACCGAAACCGATTTTGCCGCGCATCAAGAATCGGGTACAGCCTCGCAATGTGCCATGTATCGGGGCTTTTTGCAGCGATTGGCCGAAGAGATCGAATTGCTGCGGCAACGATTGAGGGTCGCCGAAAGAGATTGTGAAAAAAAACGACAGGCGCTTTTGGCGGCCGTTAAAAATCGAAAGACCCTGGACCGACTGAAGGAGAAGGACGAACAGGCCTATCGCCATAAACAGGATCAGGACGAAGGCAAGTTCATCGACGAAATGGCCATCAATCGATTCCAGCTCAAACGTGGATAAAGGAAGTCACCCATGCAGTTTGCGATGAAACTATTTGAAATTGCGCCACAGGGGCTCGCCAACGGCGCGGGCACCACTCAAAAAGTGGCGGTGAAAATGCCGGCCCAAGGCACCTGCGGGGGCACGGACGCCGAAGCGCGTTTTGCCGACATCATGGCGGCATTTTTCGGCATGCCTTCGGAGCAGTTGGAAGACTCGCTGGCCCATTTGGAAACGATCTCCGCGACGGATGCCGCCGAGGAGCAGGTGCCGGTCATCGACCTGACACAGCTGATGGGCGCCAGGGTCTCATCTTTCGCTGGAAAAGACGATACGACCCGCGTCGATCCGGGAGGTATCATGGATGCCACCGAAATCTCGCGGCGCCTCGACGAGTGGATCGCCGCGGGTGTGGTGTCGGGAGAGAGCGCCAAGGGGTTGGCTTCCGTACTGGAAGGTGTTGGCCTTTCACCCGCGGCCGATGGCGGTGGCCTCACCGCAACGACGGTGATCGAGCAACTCCTCGACACGGCGTCACAACCGGTCGATGGGGCAGCGCGGTATGACGAAACGTCCAAATTGTCCCAGCCGGGCGCCGTGACATTGGCCCAGCTTTTGGCCGCGGTTCAGCGCCGCGACAAGAATGCTTGGCAGATGCCCTCGGAACGCGCCGAAAAAGTTCAGGCCAACGCTGTTGCAGGCGCGTCCGCGGATCTCGGCGATGAGGCCGTCGAGGCCGATGCCGTTGCATCGATGATCGATGAAGGCGCCCCCAAAAAGAATGGTATCGCCGGTCCCGCCGTAAAATCGGTCGATTCGCAAGCATCCGGAAACTTTGGTGAAATGGTATCCTCGGCTGCCAGACAAAAATCCGAGCTTCTGGATAAGGGAATGGTCGCACCTAAACTGGGCGACGTCTCGTTGAAAGAGCAGATTCGGCCTCAGCACGATCATCAGGCCGGCGCACAGCTCCCGAATCCTGCGTCTCAGGGGAACAACCCGGCTCAACAGCAGGCGGCTCCGCAGGAGATGGTCGCCGCCAACATCTCCACGGCCACACCCGCACCTGAAACTAAAATCGACACCGCGGTTCATTCCAGTCATCAAACCTCGGAGGCGCCGAGTGATGCCAAGGAGATGCAAACCGATGTCATTCGTCAGATCGTTCAGCGCATGACATTGCGCTCGGATGGCCGCCAGTCCCAGATGCAGATCCGGCTCAAACCGGAATTTCTGGGCAATCTGCGCATGGATGTCATTACCGAAAACCGTCTCGTCCTGGTCCGCATGACCGCAGAGAGCCAGGCGGTCAAGGAGATGATCGAACAGAACATCGGTTTGCTCAAAACCGAGCTTCAGCAGCACGGTCTTCAGATTCAAAAAATCGATGTGACGGTCTCTACGGACAACAACCCATGGCAGAACGGGCAGCAGCAGGCGGCTTTCGACCAAGCCCGACAGCGCAATTGGCAGGGACATAACGGACGGCGTGCCGGCAAACAAGGCATGGAGCAGGGCAGCGTCAACGCTGTCGACAGCGGTCAATCCGCGACAACGGCGCATGCAACAACCAGCGAAGTCGATTTCTTCGCATAGCGAATAGATCCCGGAGGATTGCTCGATGACCACTTATGGATTGGAAAACGTTTCATCGGCTGGTTCCCAGACCACGACGACGACATCCAAAAACGATATCATGGGAAAGGATGACTTCCTGCGCCTGCTGGTGGCCCAGCTCGAGGCCCAGGACCCGCTCAATCCCATGGAGAGTACGGATTTCACCGCGCAATTGGCCCAGTTCAGCTCGTTGGAACAACTTCAGAATGTCAACCTCGCACTGGGCAACATCGGCACCTCCCAATCGGTGATGACCAACAGCCAGGCCGTTGGGTTTATAGGCAAAACCATCACGGCCCTCGGCGATACGCTGGAGGTTCAGTCGGGTCAAAGCCAGGATGTCCAATTTACGCTCAATGAGCCGGCGGCCGGACTCTATGTGCGGCTCTACGACTCATCCGGCAACTTCATCCGCCAAATCGAGGGCGGGGCAATGGAGGCCGGAGAAAACCAGGTGGAATGGGATGGTTTGGACTATCTGGGGGGCAGGGTCCCAGACGGCGCGTATACTTATGAGATCGCGGCTATCGATGAACTCGGCAACTCGGTCGGCGCCACCACATTTGCATCCGGCACCGTCACGGGCGTCAGCTATAAAGACGGCGTTGCCTATTTGCAATGCGGCAGCCGGGAGATTCCCATGGGCAACGTGATCGATGTGGGAGTCCCGGAGAACCAAGAAGGTTAGCGGTAGGGAAGATCATCGGGAAACACCTATCGCACATTGATAAACAGACGATTTGTACGAGATAAAATAACTCACTTAAAGAGGGAGCATCATCATGATCGGATCGCTTTATTCAGGAATTTCGGGCTTAAAAGCCAACACCAGCGCCATGGCGGTCATCGGCGACAACATCGCCAACGTCAATACCACGGGCTTCAAGACATCCCGCGTGGAATTTGCCAACATCTTCAACGCCACCCTGGGTCAGAGCAAAACCCAGATCGGACGGGGCGTCACCATGAGCGGCGTCTCCTCCAACTGGAATTCGGGCACCATGGAGACGACCAACACGGCCACCGATCTGGCCCTCAACGGTCCGGGCATGTTCATCGTGCGCAATTCGGCCAACAACGGTCAGTACTACACCCGGGCCGGACAATTCGAATTCAATGCCGACAACCTGCTGGTCAACGCCGATGGACTGGAGGTGCAAGGGTATGCCATCGATGCGGCCGGGAACGCAGGTGCCCTGGGCACCATCACACTGCCTAACGGCATCAGTACGCCCCAAGAAACCTCCGAAATCACCATGGGCATCAATCTTGATTCGGCCGCGATAGCTGGTGACACATTCGATACAACCATTTCTGTCTACGATACATTAGGAAATTCAATCGAGCTCAATTTCAATTTCGTAAACCAGAGCCCCGGCGTGTGGGATTATTATGTATTGCCTTCAGCCGGAACGGCCGCACCCTCATTAGCTTCGCCGTACACTCTGGCATTCGATACTAATGGAGATTTGGACGTGACCAATTGCGTTCCGGCAAGTTCGGATCCCAATATCACCGTGACCGGTACAGGCCTCGGTGGGGGAGATATCGACGTGGCATGGACCATTCTAAACGCTGTCGGCGCAAGCAATGGTTCTCTCACAGGTTATGCCGGCACCTCCGTCAAGACCTCCCAAACCCAGGATGGCTACCCGAGCGGGATGCTGCAGGGCATTGCCGTGGATGAGGACGGCATTTTCACGGCCCTCTATTCCAATGGCACCATGTCGCCCTTCGCCCAGATCGCCGTGGCCGATTTCGCCAGTTATGCCGGGCTTTCCAAGCAGGGTTCCAACCTGTTCACCTCATCCCTGGCTTCCGGCCAGCCGGTCATATCGGTGCCCAACACCGCAGGCGTGGGGGCCATCGCACCGAGCAGCCTGGAGATGTCCAACGTGGACCTGGCCCAGGAGTTCGTCTCCCTGATCACCACCCAGCGCGCCTTTCAGGCCAACTCCAAGGTGATCACCACCAGCGACGAGGTGCTTTCCGAATTGATCAATATCAAACGATAGTAGGCCGGCTTCGACGGTAGTTAAAAGGGAAGTGTAAAGTGTGAAGTGTAAAGTTTTAAGTGAAGGAATTCTGTCGATTAGATGGATATTTACGTTGGTCCCTTAGGGTTCGATACATTAAACTCCATCTGTAAATGATGTCATTTTGCGGGTGCCCCAGATCATTGCAAATGGGGGCACCCGTTTTAAATCTCCCCTGTCAAAGCCTTGACTCGCAGCGATGAAATTTGACGAGAAGCTTTCTATCCAACTGCGATGGTCGTGGGCGGCCCTCCTCTCATTTCTCCTTGACTCCCCGATGAAAAACGAAAAGCACAAATAATTTAGATAGATACTGGCATGCTCGTCACTGGTGGACCGTGTACGCCAACGCTCTGCCGTGTGGCACACTCCATGCTAACCTCTGAAACCGGTTGGATTTTCGTCGTACCGGTACCATTTTGGAGGAAGCGTTGGATTTAGCCACATTACTCGGAATTGTCGTCGCCGTCGGGCTGGTTTTCTTCTCCATTGTCATGGACGGATCTGCCGCGTGGTTCATCAATTATCCTTCCCTGATGATCGTCCTGGGCGGCACCATGGGGGCAACGCTGATCAACTATCCGATTTCCGACGTGGTCAGCATGTTCAGGGTCACAAAAAACGCCTTTCGTCAGAGTACGCCCAATCCGCTGGGCATTATCCCGGTCATGGTCGATTTTGCGAAGCGCGCCAGAAAGGAAGGGGTTCTGGCCTTCGAGAAGTATATCAGGGAGATCGACGATCCGTTTTTGTCAAAGGCCATGCAGATGGCGGTCGACGGCCTGGGCAACGATGCCATCGAGGAGGTGCTCAACACGGAGATCCTGTGGCTGGAAGAGCGCCATCGCCTGGGGGCCGAGATCTATGCCACCATGGGCACCTTCGCACCTGCGGTGGGGATGCTGGGAACGATCATCGGACTGGTCCAGATGCTGATGCAGATGAAAGACCCCTCCGCCATCGGCGCCCCCATGGCCGTGGCCTTGTTGACCACCTTCTATGGTACGTTGCTGGCCAATTTTCTCTTCTTGCCGATCTCGGGCAAGCTCAAGGTGCGCAGCCGGCAGGAGATCCTGGCCAAACAGATGGTCGTGCAGGGTATCCTCGCCATTCAGGCCGGAGACAATCATCGGATCGTTTCCGAAAAGCTCAAGGCATTCTTGTCGCCCACGGCGCGCCTGGCCGAAGAGAAGGGGGTTTGAACGCATGGCGGCGCGTTTTCGAAAAGCAGGCCTTCAACACCCGGCGGCTGGGCAAACCCGGGACGGCTGGCAGATTGTCTATACCGGATTTATCCTGATCATGCTCTGCTTTTTTATCATGCTCACCTCCTTTGCTTCCCTGGACCCATCGCGCATTACCCGCTTCGTGAACTCTTTCAACCATGCGGTCAACGTGCTGAACGCAGGACAGAACATCGAAGAAGGAGAGGCCATCGTCGATGAGCAGGTCAACCTGCTGGCCAGAGAGGACCTGCGCGCCAAGTTGTTCGAGAGCGTGCATCAGGCTGCCAGTGACGAGGGCATGACGCATATCGATATCTCGCAAGTACCCACTGGTGTCGTACTCCGCCTGAAGGAGAAGCTGTTGTTCGATAGCGGCGAGGCGATTCTGACGGAAGCGGCCAGGGAGCAGTTGGAACCGGTCGGCCGGATCATTCAGCGCATCGGCGCTGCTGTGGAGATTCAGGGACATACCGACGATCGGCCGATTCGCAGCGGTCGATTCCCCTCCAACTGGGAGCTGTCCACCGCGCGTGCCATCAGCGTGCTTCGTTTTTTAAGTGCGTCGGCCGGGGTGGACCGGCGGTTGCTGTCCGCCGTGGGGTATGCGGAATTCAATCCGCTGGCGGACAATTCCACCGAAGCGGGCCGTGCAACGAACCGGCGGGTGGATGTCGTGTTCCAAATGGAAATGGAATAGGGGCCGAGATGAGCCGACGACGGGCGTATGCACATATCCTGGAACAGGCCCCGGCCCACAATCGTTGGTTGACCACCTTCAACGATCTGATCACGTTATTAATGGTGTTTTTCGTGCTGCTGTTCTCTATGGGACATATGGATGTCGACCGTTTCAGTTCCTTTCAAAATGGCATGCAGAGCGCCATGGGCGTATTGAATGCCGGGCGTTTTGGCGATCAGGGGCCGATGGGCGATGCGGGCTCATCGTTCCAGGCCGAAGCAGAAACGGCCGGGCAGCCGCTCGAGGGGTTGCCCGACACCACCGGTCTGGAGGCGGAATATACCCCCAAGGGTATCAAGCTCACCCTCAATGACGACCTGCTTTTTGATTCGGGCAGCGCCGATATCACCGGCAAGGGCGTCGAACTGCTCGAAACGGTAGGCCGGGTCATCAAACCCGCACGCCGACAGGTGCGAGTGGAGGGCCACACGGACGATCGGCCCATTTTCAACATTCGCTACCCCTCCAATTGGGAATTGTCGGCGGCCAGGGCGGTCAATGTGGTCAAACTTTTGGTCGATAGCACCGGTATCGATCCGACCCTGCTGTCGGCCGCCGGATACGGATCATTCAAACCCAAGACCGCCAATGACACCGAGGCGGGACGTGCTGTGAACCGGCGCGTGGAAATCATACTGGGCCGGGAAGCACTCGAAGGCCCCGAAACAAAAGAATAATCATAGGGACACGACGGACTGGAGGAAATCAGCATGTCCACAAAAACGTTGGTGATCGTTCTGGCGGCAGTCGTTTTGGTAATCGCGATGATGGGCGGCGGCTTTTTTCTCATGTGGACCAAAATGAACACCACCCTCACCCAGATGCAGATGCAGAATGCGGCCGAAAACGAAGCCGAGGAGACCCCCGAAGAGGAGGTGATCACCATCGGCCCCATCTATAAAATGGAAACCCTGATCGTCAACCTTGCCGATCAGGGCGGCAAACGCTACCTGAGGATCACCATGGAACTGGAGCTGAGCGCACCCGAGGTGATGGAGGAGATCAACAACAGAATGCCGCAACTGCGCGATGCCATCCTCATGGTCCTGCCCAGCAAGCAATATTCGGATATCGGCAGCACCGAAGGCAAAATCGCCCTGCGCGACGAGCTGATCGCCAAGATCAACGGCATATTGAAAAAAGGTACGGTCACCACCATCTACTTCACGGAATTCGTTGTCCAGTAACAGGAGCGATCATGGCAGAACAGATACTATCCCAGGAAGAGATCGATGCCCTGCTCAACGCCATGGACAGCGGCGAAGTGGAGGTCGAAGAAGAGGTGCAACCCAAGGCCAGAGCCGAGGCACGCGCTTATGACCTGACCTCTCAAAGCCTGATGTTGCGGGACCAGTTCGATGCCCTTGACGAGGTCTACGACAAATTCGTCAACCTGCTCAACGTGGCCCTCACCAGCTCGCTGCAGCGGGCCATCGAAGTGAAGCAGATATCAAAGGAGATCGTCAAATTCGGTGAATTCCTGCGGGCTTTTTCCAACCCGACCGGGTTCAGCATCTACACTATGGAGCCCCTGATCGGTTCGGCGCTGCTGGCTGCCGAACCCAACCTCTGCTTCGCCCTGATCGACAGCATGTTCGGCGGCGTGGGGCGTCCCCTGGCCAAGGTGCGCGAATTCACCCAGATCGAACAGCGCATGCTCACCCGGTTTTACTCGGATGTGCTGACCGAACTGGAACGGGCCTGGCAGGTGGCATACAACATCAAGGTGGTGCAAAAGAAGACGGAAACCAAGCCCGAGTTCGTCAACCTGGTCAGCCCGGCGGACCTGGTGCTGATCTTCGTCTTTTCCATCGCCGGCGAGGAGTTCGTTGGTAACATTCATATCTGCACCCCGTTTCTCATGCTCGAACCGGTAAAAGACAAGCTCTCCTCCCGGTATCTTCGCGAAAAGGATCGCGCCCACGCATTTCGCGGCCAGTTATCGTTCCTGCTGCAGGATACAAAAGTGAAGATGGTGGCCGAGCTGGGCAAAACGGTCTACACCATCGGCAACATCCTCAAACTCGAAAAGGGGGATGTGGTGAAAATCAATTCCGGACCGCAGGACCCGGTCGTTCTCAAGGTCGAAGGCACTCCCAAGTACCTGGGGATGCCCGGCACCTTGAAAGGAAACCGGGCCGTGCAGATTTCCACGCTCATCAAGAAGGAAGAAGGAGTATAGGGTACCATGGCAGCTGATAAACCCCAGGCCAAAGGCGGCACGCAACCCAACACCGGCACAGCTGGCGGATCCGCTCATCCGCCTGTGAATTCCGGCGCCCAGGCCGGTCAATCCCCGCATGCCTTCTCCGGATTGAAGGGCCAGGCCGAAGGCGGCAAACCGGCCAATTTGGATTTTATCCTCGATATTCCCCTTGAGATCACGGTGGAGCTGGGACGCACCCGCATGCTGATTCACGATCTGCTCAGGCTGGGGCAGGGCTCGGTGATCGAGTTGACCAAGCCTGCCGGCGACACCTTGGAAATTCTGGCGAACAATCGCCTGATTGCCAAGGGCGATGTGGTCGTGATGAATGACAAATATGGCATCCGGCTGACCGAGGTGATCAGCCCGGTGGAGCGATTGGAGAAGCTGAAATGAATGGAGCCCCCGATCTGACCCTGGCGGCCATCAAGATGGTGCTCTCCCTATGCCTGGTGCTGGCCATCCTGTACCTGGCCTATCGCTGGACGCGCCGTGCATTGCCGGCCGTCACCGTCGGCGGAAGAGGCCGTTTGATCCAGGTGTTGGGCAGCCAATACCTGGGGGTCAAAAAATCCATAGCCGTGGTCCGGGTGCCGGGCAACATCCTGGTTCTGGGCATCGGAAACGAGCAGATCAATTTGCTGACGAAGATCGATGATCCGGAGGTGATGGCTGCTTTCACCTCGGAATCGGAGCGGGACGGCAAGGGGAGCGGCGGGTTCAAGGATCAACTCCAGCGCATGTTGCGTCCCATGCAAACGCGTTGCGAACGGGTAGCGGTAAACGACGCCCCATCCGAGGTATCCCGGTGATGGTGTTTCGCATGAGACATGTGCGCTGGATTGTGGCGACCCTTCTGATCGGATGGCTCTTTTACGGTGTGGCCCATGCCGCCGAGCCGGGACCCGGCCTGCTTCAGATCGATGTGGCCCAGGGGGAAAATCCGGGCAGGATGGGCGTGGTGTTGCAGATCTTCTTGTTGCTGACCGTCTTGAGCCTGGTACCGTCGATCCTCATCATGGTCACCTGCTTTACCCGCATCGCCATCGTGCTTTCCCTGTTGCGCCAGGCCATCGGGGCGGCGCAACTGCCGCCCAATCAGGTCATCATCGGGCTGTCGCTCTTTTTGACTTTTTTCGTCATGACACCCGTCTGGCAAAACGTGCACCAGAACGCCTTAAAGCCCTACCTGGACAACCAGTTGTCCTCGGCCGAGGCGCTCGAACGGGCGACGACCCCCATTCGCGGCTTCATGATCAAGCAGACCCGCGAAAAAGACCTGGCGCTGCTGGTCGGTATCGCCAAGATGGAACGCCCCAAAAACATCGATGATGTGCCGACCACGGTGCTGATTCCGGCCTTCATGATCAGCGAATTGAAAACGGCGTTTCAGATCGGTTTCATGCTCTATATCCCATTTTTGATCATCGATATGGTGGTGGCCAGCGTGCTGCTCTCCATGGGCATGATGATGCTCCCGCCGGTCATGGTCTCCCTGCCGTTCAAACTGATGATCTTCGTCTTGACCGATGGGTGGTACCTGATCGTGGGATCGTTGATCAAAAGCTTTAAGTTTTAACCTTCAACCCTTTTACCGGACGGCATCCAGGAGGCGTAACGAATGACCCCCGAATTTATCACCGGCTTTTTCCTGCAAGCCATTAAAACGGCGATCATGCTGGCCGGCCCCATGTTAGCGGTGGGTCTGGTGGTGGGCATCCTGGTGAGCATGTTTCAGGCCGCCACCCAGATCAATGAAATGACCTTGGTCTTTGTGCCCAAGATGCTGGGCGTGGCCCTGGCCCTGCTGGTATTTTTCCCCTGGATGCTGCGCATCGTTACGGAATTCGCCACCCGGTTGTTTACGAATATCCCCATGTATTTGAATTAAAATAGTTTAAAGTTTTAAGTGGTAAGTTTTAAGTGAAGGTCAAATTTTCATTATTTAGGGCCATTCCCCATGCTGCTGCTCAATTTACCGCTCGATCAGATTCAGCTTTTCATGTTTGTGCTGGTGCGCGTGGGGGCCATACTCTTCTCGATCCCTTTCCTCGAGGCGCGCAATGTCCCCGTGCTGGTCAAGGCCAGCCTGACCATGGCGGTGAGCCTCATGCTCATCCCTATGCTTCCTGTTTCCGGCGTTTCGCTCGTGGGCGACCCGGTTCAACTGGTCCTGGGGATTGCGGGAGAGATCGCCGTCGGATTGATCATCGGATTGACGGTGCAGCTCATTTTCGCAGGCGTCCAACTGGCGGGGCAACTGGCCGGCTTTCAGATGGGGTTTGCCATCGCCAATGTGGTGGATCCGGCTTCCAGCCTGCAAATTCCCATCCTTTCCCAATTTCTCAACCTGTTCGCCCTGATGATCTTCTTTGCGGTCAACGGCCACTACTATTTTATCAAGGCCCTGGTCGACTCGTTCACGCTGATTCCGCCTTTCGGCGTTCACATGGACGGCCAGATATTGAATTTCATCATGATGATGGCAGCCAATCTATTTACCATCGCCGTAAAGGTTGGTGCGCCGGTCATGGTTGCGCTTCTGTTGACCCAAACCGCTCTGGGTCTCACGGCACGCACCGTTCCCCAGATGCAGATATTTGTCGTCGCCATGCCGCTGCAAATCCTTCTGGGGCTTCTTTTTTTAGGGATTTCGTTGCCTTTTTGCATGGTTTTTTTCGAAAAAATCTTCAAACAATTGGGCGTCAATATCATCGCTCTGATCCGCTTTTTTGGATAGACAGGACCTCGCATGGCGGAAGAAAACGACCAGGAAAAATCAGAGAAGGCAACCCCTAAGAAGCGCGAAGACGCGCGGCGCAAGGGACAAGTCGCCAAGAGTCGTGAAATTCCGTCGGTGCTGGTGCTCCTCGGCTCGTTGTCGGTCTTTTATTTTGCGGGCAGCTGGATGTTCAATCAGCTCACCGAAATCATGCGATGGGTGTTTGACCAGACAGTTCATTTCCAACTGGGCGGAGAAAGCACCCATGCGCTGCTTTGGCAACTGTTTCTCAAAATCATCGTGGTGCTGGCACCCCTGGTGGCGACGGTGGCGGTGGCCGGTATTTTGGGAAACATCGCCCAGACGGGCTTTATGTTGACCGGCGAAACCATGACGCCCAAACTCTCCAAGCTCAATCCGCTCAAGGGGATGAAGCGCCTCTTTTCCATCACCTCCCTTGTGGAGTTGGTCAAATCGGTTCTTAAAGTGATCATTATCGCCGGCGTCTCCTACAGCATGCTGCGCGGAGAGATGGAGAGCATCCCGGCATTGGTGGAATTGGAGATTCCGGCCATCCTCGCCTTTTTCGGAAGGGTGGCCTTGAAGCTGGGGTTCTATACCTGCCTCGTATTGATTATTCTGGCCGCATTGGACCTTTTCTTTCAGACCTGGAAGCATGAGCGGGATCTGCGCATGACCAAACAGGAGGTCAAGGACGAGTACAAACAGCGTGAAGGTGATCCGGCGGTGCGCGCCCGCATCCGAGCGGCCCAGCGCGAAATGGCTATGAAACGCATGATGGAGGCCGTTCCCGGGGCCACCGTGGTCATTACCAACCCCACCCACCTGGCCATTGCCCTCAAATTCGATCGTGACATGCCGGCGCCGGTGGTTGTGGCCAAGGGCGCCGATCACATCGCCGCCAAGATCCGGGAACTGGCGATCGCCCATGACGTTCCCATCATCGAACAAAAACCATTGGCCAGGGCTATTTATAAGGATGTGGAGATCGGACAGCAGATTCCGGTGGATCTCTACCAGGCCGTCGCCGAGATACTGGCCTATGTGTATCGCTTGAAAGGTTTGGCCCCCACCGCGTAATACCGCTTCTCAGATGGTGCCGGCGAGATTTTGACGCTCCGGCGAAGCGTTGGTTGAATGTACGCAGAGATTGGGGTGCCTGAAGCTTCCCTCAGAACATAATCTTTTGAATTACAATACGATATAAAATTCCCAAAGCCATAAATAAGTTCTCCGGCATCAGGCATGGAAAATGCAAATCCAGCCATCGTTACGCGCAACCCCCACGGAGTTCAAAAAAACAATATGACGGAAATCGCCGGAACCAGCACGCTGAACAATCGACTCTCCATCATTTCCAAAAACACGGATGTGATGATGGGGTTCGGTATCATGTGCATTCTCATGGTTATGATCATACCGATTCCGCCCATGCTCCTCGATCTGTTTTTGACCTTCAACATCACCTTTGCCCTGATGATTCTGCTGGTCGGCATGTATGTGATCAAGCCGATCGATTTTTCCTCCTTCCCAACCGTTTTGCTGTTGTCCACCCTTTTCCGCCTGGCGCTCAATATCGCCTCCACCCGCTTGATCCTGCTGCATGGCGAAGGGGGCACCCAGGCGGCCGGCAAAGTGATCAGTGCCTTCGGCAGCTTTGTGGTCGGCGGCAACTACCTGGTCGGATTGATCGTCTTCGTTATCCTGGTGGTGGTCAACTTCGTGGTCATCACCAAGGGCGCCGGGCGCATCGCCGAGGTCGCGGCCCGCTTTACCCTGGATGCCATGCCGGGCAAGCAGATGAGTATCGATGCCGATCTCAATGCCGGTCTGATCGACGACCAGGAGGCCCGGAATCGCCGTCAGCAGGTGGCCCGTGAGTCGGAATATTATGGGGCCATGGATGGTGCCAATAAATTCGTGCGTGGTGACGCCATCGCAGGTATCATCATCACCCTGATCAATATCGTCGCCGGGTTTGCCATCGGGGTGTTTCAAAACGGCATGTCCTTTGCCGATGCGGCCCAGAATTATACATTGCTCACCGTCGGCGACGGTCTGGTCAGCCAGGTGCCGGCCCTGATCATCTCCACCGCGGCCGGCATCGTGGTCAGTCGGGCCGGTTCGGAAAACAACCTGGGCCTCGAGATCGGCTCCCAGCTCTTCGTCAAGCCGCGCGCCCTGGCCGTGGCGGCGTTCATCCTCTTTGCCTTTGGCGCGATCCCGGGCCTGCCGACGGTTCCATTTTTCATCCTGGCGCTTTTTGTGGGCGGCGTCGCCTATCTGTTGTTCAAAGCCGGGCGTCAGAAGGCGGCCCAGAAGGTCGAGGAGAGGGATAAGACCGAACCCGAAGACGGCGGTGAGACCGCGCAAATCTTCAGGCCATTGCCCCCCCTGGATATTCTCGCATTGGAAATCGGCTACGGGTTGATCCCGCTGGTCGACAGCCAGCAAGACGGAGAATTGCTCGATCGTATCAAGTCGATTCGTCGCCAAATCGCCCAGGAAATTGGCATCGTCGTGCCTTCGATCCATATTCAGGACAATATGCAACTCAGACCGGGCGAGTATGTCATCAAGCTCAAGGGCAATGACATCGGCCGGGGTGAGTTGATGCTGAACCAGTACCTGGCCATGAACCCCGGCAATGCGGACGATTCCATCCATGGCATTCCCACCAAGGAACCCACCTATGGCATCGACGCCATGTGGATCAAAGAGACGGTGCGTGAAGAGGCCATCGCCAAGGGATTCACGGTGGTCGATTTGTCCACGGTGATCACGACCCATCTTTCCGACATTATCCGTCGCCATGCCCAGGAGTTGCTCGGCCGCCAGGAGACCCAACAGTTGCTCGATGCCCTCAAACAGACCCATCCCAAAGTGGTCGACGAGCTGGTGCCGGGGCATTTGTCTTTAGGTGGGGTGGTGCGGGTGCTTCAGAATCTGCTGAGCGAACAGGTATCGATTCGTGACCTGCTGACCATCATCGAGGCCATGGCCGACTGGGCACCATCGGTCAAGCAACTCGATGTGTTGACGGAACATGTCCGCCAGGCTCTGGCGCGGGCGATCACCCAACAATATCTCTCGCCCGAAGGCGATCTGGTGGCCATCTCCCTCGGTCAAACCGCCGAACGGCGTATCGCCGAGTCGATCCAACGCACCGACCAGGGAGATTACCTGGCGATCGACCCCCAGGCCGCCCAGCGTTTGATCCATCATCTGGCTGGACAGTTGGACCAGTTCGCCCAGCGCAACCTGCAGCCGTTGGTTTTGTGTTCCGGTCAGATTCGATCCCACTTCAAAAAGCTGGTCGATCGTTTCATCCCCAACCTCGTGGTGCTGGCCTATGAAGAGATTTTACCCCATATCAGAATTCAATCCATTGGAGTGGCGGAGCTGAAAGATGAAAATTAAGCGTTTCGAGGCCTCCAGCATGTCCGATGCCCTGCGCATGGTCAAAAAGGATTTCGGTGAAGAGGCGGTGATCCTGTCGGCAAAAACCTTAGGCAAATCGAACCGAATTTTTGGCAAATGTTCGGGCGGCAAGGTGATCGTCACGGCCGCCATCGACGAGGCATTGCCCCAAACCGAAACGAAAAGCAGCGAAACGTCGGGTCAATGGCAGCTGCCGGACCTCTCCGATCTCTTACAGGAAGCATCCCAGAAGCCTTTGGAGTCCAACCGCACGATTCTCGAACGCTTTACCCCCATCACGCGCACCGGAAAACAGAAACTCGGGCCCAAGCTGGTGCGGTTGATGTCCGAATCCAAAAACGTAACCGAACCATCGAAAAAGAGTGTGGACATGACACTTTATCCCTTCCTGTCGGGCCAGGGCCTCGATGATGAGCTGGCATCGGAACTGGCGGCCTTAGCCGAAGAGATGTTGCCATCCGAAAGCACGGAAAGCGAGCAGATCGAAGCGCTTACCCAGGTAATCGAAGCCAGGGCGTGGGTCGCTCCGACCACCCAACTTCGCGTCAAAAACCGGCGCGTCGTCGTTCTGGTCGGCCCGGGCGGCGCAGGCAAGACGGCGACCGCCGCCAAACTGGCCGCCCATGCGATCCTGACCCTGGAACAGACCGTAGCTCTTCTCAGTCTCGACAACCAGCGGGTCGGCGGTACGGATGAACTGGCCCGTTTTGCCGCCGTCATGGGTCTCGATCTGGAGGTGGCCATGGATCCGGGCGAGGTGTCGGCCGCCATGGAACGCATGGCTCAAGCCCAGCTCATCGTGGTCGATACGCCGGGACTGGTCCCCGATGATACGGCGGGACGGGCACGGCTCGAGCAGATGATCGCCGCCCTGCCGGATCCGGAGGTGCATCTGCTGATCAACGCATGTTGCCAGGAGGGGGTCATTTCCAAAGCCGTCCGTTTCTACAAGGCGCTGGGGGTCGACCGGGTCCTGCCGACGCATCTGGATTGGAGCGAGCAGATCGGCCCTTTTGTCAACCAGATGTCACGTTGCACGTTCCCCATGACCTATCTTGGATCCGGCATCCGGGTTCCTGAAGATCTTCATACGGCCACCTGCCGGAATCTGGCCATGCGGCTGCTGGGGCTGGTTCCCGAAGAAGCACAGGTATCCGATCCGGATCCCGAGGTGACCGTGGTCCGACGTCGAATGGCACTCGGTGAGGATGGACCGAAATATGTGGCCAATCGAAACTCCGACATTTTCCACCAGACCGACTGCAAATCGGTCCAACGCATCAGCGAAGCGAATGCTTTGATGTTCAAGGATTCAAACGAAGCCTTGGCGCAAGGATTCAAACCTTGCCGCATGTGTTGCAGTGAGCACATCGTTCATAAACCCATCGATCGCCTGGCACGCACCCGCTATGCCGGCAGCAGGAATTGACGCAATGATAGATAAAGAAACGACATCGAAGATCATTCGCCTCAGGGACCGTAAAAACACGGCATCCGCCAAAAGCCAGGATGAGCATCGCTTTCCCAAAATCATCTCGATCACCAGCGGCAAAGGAGGCGTCGGCAAGACCAACATCGTGGCCAATCTGGGATATACCCTGAGGCGGTTCGGCAAGAAAGTTCTCATTCTGGATGCGGATCTGGGGCTTGGCAATCTGGATGTCCTGCTGGGCTTGACGCCGCAATACAACCTTTCCCACGTGATTCGCGGGGAAAAGCAGTTGTCCGAGGTGGTGGTCACCGGCCCCGGCGGCATGCAGATCCTTCCGGCCGCCTCCGGCATCCAGGATCTGACGGCACTGACCCAGCAGGAACGCTATCTGGTCTTCAGCCAACTGGATGCGTTCATGAAAGACTTCGATGTCATGCTCATCGATACGGCTGCCGGCATTTCGGCCAATGTGCTCTACTTCAATATCAACTCCGACGAAATTCTGGTCGTTGCGACGCCCGAACCCACGTCGATTACCGACGCCTATGCCATGATGAAGGTGCTGTCGGTCAAGCATGGCACCGACCGATTCCATCTGGTGGTCAATGCCGCCGCCAGCGTCCAGGAAGCCGAGGACGTGTTCCGTCAATTGAGCCTGGTGGCGGATCGTTTCCTCAATATTTCCATGGAATATTTCGGATGCATCCTGCTCGACGAGAATGTGCGCAAAGGGGTCCGTCAGCAAAAGGCGGTGACCGAGATGGCGCCCCTGGCCAAGGCGAGCCGCAACTTCATCGATCTGGCCAAGAAAATTATCGCCTCACCCAACTCGAACCGTACGACGCGGACGCCGGAGTGGCGCTTGACCGAGATGCCGAATTGATTCGAATTCAATGCCGATGGGGGAAAACAATGGCTGGACTGGAAACCCAACTCAAAAATCTGGATAAAGAGGATCACACCCTGCGCAATGAGATCATTGCCGAGTATCTGCCTTATGTGAACCGGATCGTCAATCGCATTGCGACCCATCTGCCGCCCACAGTCGAGGTCGATGACCTGGTCAATGTCGGCATCATCGGTTTGATACAGGCCATCGAGAGATACGATCCCAACCGCGACAACAAATTCATGACCTATGCGGTTTTCCGGATCAAAGGGGCCGTGCTGAGCGAATTGCGGTCCAGGGATTTTTTGGGGAGGACCACCCGTAAGAAAATTCGCAGCCTGGAGAAAGCCTACATCCGGCTGGAACAGAAACTGGGCCGCGAAGTTCAGGATGAAGAGCTGGCCGAAGAGATGGAGATGGACCTGGATCAGCTCTACCAGGTCAAACGGATGTCCAGCATCTCGTTTGTCAGTTTCGAAGAGATCGGCGCAGGCTCGAAAAACGAAAAAGAAAACATCATCAGCTACCTGCTTAACGATGAAGACAGCGATGCGTTGTCATTGACCACCATCAAGGAGATCAAGGCGACGCTGGCCAATCACATCGAACAACTGCCCGAAAAGGAGCGCCTCGTCGTTTCCATGTATTACAGCGACGAAATGACGATGAAGGAAATCGGCATGGTCCTGGATATCACCGAATCGCGGGTTTCCCAGATCCATTCCCAGGCGGTCCTGCGTCTGCGCAGCAAGCTGCGCAAGGATGGTTTTCTCGAAGAATAAGGGCAAGACATCAAGCCGACAATCCGTAAAAAAGGAGAAATATATGCTGAGTATCACCATACCCGTGTGGCTCTTGTTTTCCGTGGCCGGCCTGCCCACCTTGCTGTTGCTTGGCCTGGGCATCCGACTGATGCGCCTTAAACGCCATCGAGACAAGCAGCAGGAGAAGCAAGCGCCGGAAACCCGAATGGGCTTTTCGGTGGAAGGGTTCGATCGACAGATGAATCAGGCGATTCTGCAACAGCAGATCGATGCGGTGTTCAATGCGATGTTGACCATTCTCCAAACCGAACAGATCAAATTGAAGGCCCTGGTGCAGCAAGTCCACACCGCACCCAACACGATTGAAGCCACCGATGCGCAGGCCAGGGCGCTGTGTAAAATCAATCCGGGGCAGGGTGCCGAAGCGCAGCCGGGTTCCCCGGAGCCGCGTCCCAGCGTTGCGGAAATGATCAACAATGGGTTGAAGACGGACGAGATCAGCCGACGACTGGGCCTGTCGCAAAGCGAGGTGGCACTGGCGGTGAAAATTCATGCCGGCCGAAACGGGGGCCGCAGGGAGCGAATGGAGGCGGTGGCTTAGCGGCCGCGAACACCTGGCGGCAAGATATCATCGGCCGCCCGGCAATCATTGCCGGGTTGTTGACGTGGCAGGGTGCTTCAATTCCATAATATTTTGAAATCATGACACATTCAAAAAATCTGGAAGTGGCACGGCAGTTGCAAATTATCCAGGGGAAAGTCGAGAAAGGACGATCATGAGCGGAGCCATCTACCAAGCGGCATCCGGTGCCTTGTTACAGCAGATGCGCATGGATATGCTTTCCAATAACCTGGCCAATGTCAACACCTCGGGCTACAAGGCAGACAAACCCATCTTTCGGCTCGAAGCGCCTGACGCTCCCGAAGGCGGTGCAGTCGAAATACCCGGTCGACTCTCTCCATATGCCCCACCCATGGAGGCCCTGACGGATTTTGGACCTGGGCCGATGACACGAACCGAAAATCCCCTGGATATCGCCGTCGTGGGAGACGGCTTTCTGGAGGTACAGGCTCCGGAAGGTGCGCGTTTCACGCGCAAAGGCAACCTGACCATCAATGAACGCGGGATTCTAAGCACCTCCGAGGGCTGGCCGGTCATGGGGCAGGGCGGCGAAATCGCCATCGACGGCAGCAAAGTCGACATCAGTTCGCATGGCGAAGTATATGTGGACGGTGAAGCTGTCGATGTGCTTCGAGTGGTGACCTTCGATCAGCAGGAACAGCTGACGAAGACGGGCAACACCTTTTTTGCGGCGCCCCAGGGCGTGGCCGGAAATGCCATGGACGAGGATCAGGTCCAGATCGCCCAGGGCTTTTTAGAAGGATCCAACGTGGATGCCGTTCGCACCATGACCGAGGTGATCGAAACCATGCGCATTTTCGAGGCCTATCAGCGCATCATCCGGTCCGTGGACGAAACCACGGCCAAGGCGGTCAACGAGGTCGGTAAAAATGTTTGATACGGTTTTCAGAGAATCTAACAAGGAGACCCGGCGATGATTCGCAGCCTATGGACGGCCGCTTCAGGTATGCAGGCCCAATCCACCCATATCGATGTCATTTCCAACAACCTGGCCAATGTCAACTCCACCGGTTTTAAACGCAGCCGGGCCGAGTTTCAGGATCTGTTGTACGAAACCATGCGGCCCCCAGGTGTGAATGCGGCCGGCGGCAATCAGGTGCCCACCGGCATCCAGATCGGCCACGGTACCCGCACGGCCGCCACCCACAAAATTTTCATTCAGGGTGATTTTCAACACACCCAGAATGAACTCGATATCGCCATCGAAGGGCAGGGCTTTTTTCAAATCATCCAACCCAATGGCGATGTGGCCTATTCCCGCGCCGGCAACTTCAAGATCGACAGCGATGGCCGAGTCGTCACGTCCGACGGGTTTCTCATGGAACCGGAAATCACCATCCCGACCGATACCCTCGCGGTCTCGATCAGCACCGATGGGACGGTATCGATTCTGCAGCCGGGCGATGGGGCACCCACCGATATCGGTAATATCGAACTGGCCCGCTTCGTCAATCCGGCCGGCCTGAAAAGCATCGGCCGCAACCTGTTTGTTCAAAGCGAAGCCTCCGGCGATCCGATTACCGGCACGCCGGGCGAAGAGGGATATGGCACCCTTGCCCAGGGATTTCTGGAAATGTCCAATGTCAGCGTCGTCGACGAGATGGTCAACATGATCACCGCCCAACGGGCCTATGAAATCAACAGCAAGGCCATTCAAACGTCGGACGAGATGCTGCAGCAAGCCAACAACCTGAAGCGTTAACCGACTGAATCATGAATCCTTACACCCGGAAAAAACGGATCGTTTGGCTCTCATTGGGGTGGCTCGTTGGCGTGGCGCTGCTCTTGCCCACGCTGGCACCTTGCGACGCCACGGTTCGGATCCACCTGTCCAAGCAGGCCAAGGTGGACGCCGAAACCATCACCCTGGGAAATGTGGCCGATATTCTTGGCCCGGACCCACAGCAAACCGATGCCATGGGCGGTATCGAGCTGGGCCGATCGCCGCTGCCCGGGCAATCCGCATGGGTGCATCCCGGCCAGGTCGCATCGGCGCTTAAACAGCACGGTTGGGCCCAGGATCAGTATGCGATTACCGGTTCCGGACCGGTCAAGGTCGTTCGCAGTTACGCCGCCATTTCCCCTGAAAGAATCCGCTCCGCGGTGGTCGAATTCATCGAACGCCATGCGCCCTGGGATGCCGATCAGATGAAAATCAGGCCGATTCTCTACAAGCAATCCCATCAGTTGCCGCCGGGCGATGTCGCGTTACAGGTAACGGCACCCAAACATACCGATTGGCTCGGTGCCGTTCCGTTTAAAGTCAACTTGCTGGTGGATGGGCATTTGGTCCAACGCACCAGTGTCCCGGCCTATATCGAGGTGTGGCAGGATGTGGTTCTGACGGCAAAGCCTCTGGGGCGAAACCAGCCGATCACATCCGGAGATATTCAGACCCAGAAAATGAACCTGGCGCGCGTGCCGGCCAAGGCGGTGGTACGATCGGACCAGGCCATCGGCAAACGGGCCAATCGATCCATCGCGGTCAACAGCATCCTGCGCACCGACCAGATCGAAGATCCGCTGATGGTTCGCAAGGGCGATATCGTTCAGGTGTTGGCCGAATCACAAGCACTGCGAATCGCTACCCAGGCCGTGGCCAAAGAAAATGGTGCGCTTGGGGATAATATCCAGGTGATGAATTTGCAGTCCAAAAAAAATATTTTCGCACAGGTCGTGGATGCCCAGACCGTAAAAGTGGATTTTTAAAACCGCTTTGAACAATGACGCGGCATCTTGTGCAATCCTTGAAAATATCGAGGAAACCGAAAAATGCAACAACAACGCTTATCGGCTAAAGGAAGCATCCGCATAAAGGGCCTGAGCCTTGCAATCCTGGTGCTCGCTGCGGCATGGGGCTGTGCCGGCCCCATGCCGCAGCGGCCCGACCCCTCAGCGACGGCCGCCCAGGGACTGCCTTCACATCGTACCATGGTGGAACCAGCAAAGCCCACTGATGGATCTTTGTGGAGCGAAAATGGTGAGTTGGTCGAAATGTTCACCAATCCCAAGGCACGGCGGATCGGTGATATACTGACCGTCAAAATCGTAGAATCGTCCAGCGCCACCAACAAAGCCAGCACGACCACCGATCGCTCGTCGGGCATGTCCGCCAAGGTGGATGGCTTTTTCAACCTGGAAAAGGACTTTCCCGCTACCCGCTCGTTTTTCAACCCGTTTTCGGGCGTGAACGGCAATATCAGCAGCGACTTCGAGGGAACGGGCGAGACGGAGCGCAGCGGTGCCTTGAACGCCTTTATGACGGCCATGATTGTGGATGTGATGCCCAATGGCAACATGGTCATCGAGGGCAATCGTGAGGTGCGGGTCAATGCCGAAAACCAGATGATCACTCTCACCGGTCTCGTCAGGCCGAGGGACATTTCGGCCGACAACGTCATCTTGTCGACTTACATCGCCGATGCCCGCATCTCATACAGCGGCACGGGCGTTCTCAATGACCGTCAAAAACCGGGATGGTTGACGCGCGCTTTGGACAAGGTATGGCCGTTTTAAAGATAGTTTAAGGTTTTAGGTTTTAAGTTATGGAAAACCATTTTATTCAATCAGATAAAATTAAAACATTAATGTGATGGACAAACAAATGAACATGGCCGGTTGCGGAAGATACAAAGGTTTGATGGCGATGATGGTCACGGTGGCACTGTTGACATGGATCGTTTCGCCGGCCGAGGCGGTAAGGATCAAGGATATCGCCAACATCAAAGGGGTACGGACCAATCAACTGGTGGGGTATGGATTGGTGGTCGGTCTGGACGGCACGGGAGACGGGAAAAAGGCCACATTCACCATCCAATCCATGGTCAGCATGTTGGAGAAGATGGGGGTGACGGTCAATACCGATGACA
Organism: Desulfatitalea sp. UBA4791; assembly: GCA_002402905.1. Taxonomy (GTDB): domain Bacteria; phylum Desulfobacterota; class Desulfobacteria; order Desulfobacterales; family Desulfosarcinaceae; genus Desulfatitalea. The sequence continues at coordinate 30,646 of DHGT01000029.1, forward strand.
TCAAGGTCAAGAATGTGGCGGCGGTGATGGTGACGGCCGAACTACCGCCGTTCGCAAGGGCCGGCGCCCGCATCGATGCACTGGTCAGCTCCATCGGCGATGCCCAGAATCTGCAAGGCGGCACCTTGCTGTTGACGCCGCTCAAGGCGGCCAACGGCCAAATTTATGCGGTGGCTCAAGGACCGGTCAATACCGGTGGCTTTTCCGCCACCGGCAACGCGGCCAGCGTTCAAAAAAATTTTCCGACCGTCGGACGACTCATCGACGGCGCCACCGTGGAACGCGACGTCAATGCCGATTTCAATTCTCGCAGCTCCCTGACACTGAGCCTCCAACAAGCTGATTTTACGACAGTGACCCGTGTCACCGATGCCATTAATGCGCTTTTTCTCGATCCCATCGCCCTGGCATCGGACGCCGGCACCATTCAAGTCCAGGTGCCTGCTGCCTATTCCGGAAATCTAGTGGAACTGGTCGCCATGATCGAAAAGCTGGATGTCATGCCGGACAACTCGGCTCGGGTGGTGATCAACGAACGCACCGGCACCGTGGTCATGGGCGAGAACGTCCGCATTGCCACCATTGCCATTGCACACGGCAATTTGAGCATCATGGTCAAGGAGAATTATGGCGTTTCCCAACCGGCGCCCTTTTCCGAAGGAGAGACAGTGGTGGTGCCGGACAGCGATCTCTCGGTGCAGGAGGGTGAAAACCAGCTCGTTGTGATGCCCGCCGGTGCCAGTATCGGCGACGTGGTCAATGCGCTCAATGCTCTGGGGGTCTCACCGCGCGACCTCATCGCGATATTTCAGGCCATAAAGGCGGCCGGGGCTTTGCAGGCCAAGCTGGAGGTGATTTGATGTCCGACGATTTGATGTTTGCCATAGGAATGGCCCATTCCGTCAAGGCCGGGCCCACGGCCGCCGGGAAGACGGCGCGTCAATCCCCGGATGATCCGGACAAACTGCAGGCGGCTTGTAAGGGTTTCGAATCGTTGTTCATCAACCAGATGATGCAGCAGATGCGCAAAACGGTCCCCCAGGATGGATTGTTCAATGGCGGGCGGGCGGAAAAAATTTATACCGAGATGTTGGACAGTGAAATGGCCCAATCCATCTCCAACCGTGGAGGAATGGGATTGGCCGCGATGTTGTACCGGCAGTTAGCCACCGAGGCACTGGATAAAATCGAAGAGGAGCCCAAATAAATTTTAAAGTTTTATGCAGGAGGGGCGATATCGACATCAAGTGGTATTGTTTATGTTGACGGACAGTCGATTTGGATCGACGCGTCAGCTGAACCTCATGGCTCCCGCAATGGGAGCGACCTGCAAGTCAGCGGGCGTATGGAAAGGGAGGTCCTCGATGAAGGTAGATGGCAATCCAGGCGCAATCGAATACAGTGGCTACCTGAACAAAGTTCGACAACAACAGGCGTCGGATCAGCAGGCGCAATCCAAAGTCGGTCCGTCCGGCGGAACCGATACGGTGCATCTGTCCGAACGCGCGCGAGAGATTCAGCAGGCATCGCAGGCGTTAAAGGGTATGCCCGATGTTCAGGAGGCAAAGGTAGCGCAGACCAGGTTGGACGTGGACAGTGGCACGTATAAGGTCGTAGGGGCCCAGGTAGCCACCGACATGCTGCGCGAAACGTTTGAAAACAATTTGATTTTACAAAAAATCAACACACGGGTCTAACAATGGAACAGAAGCTCGATCAGCTGATCGCGGTACTCGAACACACCATGGGGCTTTATGAACGGATGCTGTCCGCCATCGGCGAGGAGTTGGCTGCCGCCACGGCTTCCGACTTCGAGCGGTTCCGCCAGGCCAGCACGGAAAAAGAGAGCCTGGTGTCTCAACTCAAAAAAACGGAACAGTGTCGTGACGATCTTTTGCGGACGATCGCCGGCACCCTTGGGATCCCGTTTCAAAAAATCAATATCAGCGCACTCGTTTCGAGAATCGACAGTCCCCGGGCACGGCATCTATCCGAGTTGGGATCAGCCTTACAGGATTTGATTAACCGGGTGCGTGAAGCCAATCGGGAGACGTGCATGATGGTCAGCCATTGCCTGATGCTGGTGAAGCGATCCATCGGGTTTTTCCAGCATTGGACGCGGCTCTCCACTGTTTATGGCCAGAGCGGGAACATCTGTTCCGATCGTCGCGGCGGCGGACGGTTGGTTTCCGACACGGTTTGAGCAAAATACCACGCAGTGTCCGTCCACAAATAGGCAAATTGGGTCGAGATCAAGGCGCATGAAAAATTTAACCGCAGGCATATGGATGATATTCCGAGGATTAAATTTTTCGTGCAACACCGATATCGGGCCAATTGGCCATTTGTGGATGGGCACTACTTTAGAAGGTAAGTAATCATGCCAAACATCGCAGGCCTGCTCTATATCGGTCGCAATGCACTGGTCACACAGCAAAAGGCGATCGATATTACCGGCAACAACATCGCCAATGTCAATACGCCAGGTTATTCCCGGCAGCGCCTGAACATGGAGCAGAGTACGCCGATCCGTGACCTGAACACGACCATGAGCACCGGTGTGCGGGCCCAACAGAAAATTCAGCGGTTCTACGATCAGTTCACCACCAATCAACTCAACAGTGAAAACGAAGGGCTGGGGCGTTGGGAAGCTCAAAAGACCGCCCTGGGAAAAATCGAAGTGCTGTTCGACGAAGTGACCGGCTATGGTCTCAGCGAGGCCATGTCCGGGTATTGGACGGCGTGGCAGGATCTTTCCAACAATCCGTCGGGCCACGTGGAGCGCGTCAACCTGCTTTCTGCGGCCCAGTATCTGACCAGCACCTTCAATCAGTTGAGCGGCAACATCGCCGATGCCCAGGCCGACATCGATACCAACGTGGTCAATATCGTCGAGGACGTCAACCGCCTGGCCTCGCAAATTGCCGAGTTGAACACCAAGATCACCCAGGTGGAGGTGACCGGGCACAATGCCAACGACTATCGCGACCAACGCGATTCGGCCATTTTCGAGTTGTCCAAGCTGATCGATATCAACAGTTTCGAGGACGGCGACGGCAATGCGACGATCATGGTCGGTGGTGGCAAACCCCTGGTCGAAGGGGCTTTCACATGGAACTTGTCGACTGCTGAAGACGGCGGTGTTCAAAAGGTTTATTGGGAAGACAGCAGCGGCACGGCGCACGACATCACCGACCGGATCGAGTCGGGGGAGCTCAAGGGCTGGATGGAAACACGCGATGTGGTGATCAGCGATTATATGGCCCGGCTGGATACCCTGGCCGGTGCGATCATAGAGGAGGTAAACGCACTGCACAATGGCGGGTTTGGCCTGGTGGGTGATTCCCAATACGCTTTCTTCACGGGCACCAATGCCGGTGATATCGCCGTCAACAGCGACATTGTAGACGATGTGAATCGGATCGCGGCGGCCGGCGAGGCCAACCGCCCGGGCGACGAAAGCGTGGCCATTGCCATTGCCAATCTCCAAAGCGCTTTGACCATGTCGGGCGGCAACGCATCGTTCGACGACTACTATACCTCGCTGGTGGGTGATGTGGGCAGTGATGTGCAGACCGCCAATCTTAATTATGATCACCAATCCTCCATGATCCAGCACCTGGAAAATTACCGGGAGGAGGTGTCCGGTGTTTCGCTGGACGAAGAGATGGTGAACCTGGTTAAATTCCAGCACGCGTACAATGCGGCGGCCAGGCTCATCACCGTGACCGATGAAATGATGGAGACGATCATCTCCATCGCGCGATAGCCGACGTTCAAGGGAGGTTTATATGCGGGTCAGCAATGCCATGATGGCCGAAAACATCCAGAATTATCTCTACAAACAGACCAAAGCCCTTCTCAAGACCCAGGAGAGCATTGCCAGCGGCAAACGCATCAACCGTCTTTCGGATGACCCCATCGGCATGGGACAGGCCCTGGGCTATCGCCGGACCATTTCCAAGCTCGAACAGTTCAACGAAAACATCACCTCGGCGAGGCAGCATCTCGATACCGTGGAAAACATTCTGGCCGCGGTCACCGAGTTGCTGGAGGATACCAAAGATATCGCGGCCGACCAGGACCCTTCGATGCGCAGCATGATGGCCGATCAGGTGGTCACCATCCGCGATCAGATTTTTCAGCTCGCCAATTCCCGCAACAACGGCAACTATCTGTTTTCCGGAGATCTGACCGATACCCAACCGTTTGAATTGGACACCGCCACGGGCGTCTATTCCTACGAGGGGGACGGCGGCACCAAGGATCACATTATCGGAGAAGGTCTGCAGGTGAGCATTACCGCCGACGGCAGCCAGATTTTCCAGGGAGCAGGGGATGTCTTCGATGTGCTCAACGACCTCGAGACCGCCCTGCGGGCCGACGACGCCGATGGCATTACCGCACAACTGCCCCTGCTCTCGGAGATCGTCCAAGGGCTCAACGGCGTCCGGGCGGTCAACGCCGGGCAGAGCAAGCGGCTCGAAGCCACCCAGAATTACAACAAAGCCTTTAACGTCAATGTCAGTGATCTTCTGTCCCAGGTGGAAGATACAGACATCGTCGAGGCAGCCATCAACCTGCAACTCCAGGAGACGGCCTACGAAACGACCCTGGCCACGGCCGCCAGGATCATTCAACCCACCCTGATGAATTTCCTCAGCTGATCGGATAAGCTGAAGCCTGTTTTATCTCTTGTCGTGTGCCACCGGCGGCAGGTTGCTCAGGATAATTTCGACGCGTCGGTTCATTTCGCGACCGCGTTCGGTCTGGTTGCTCTCGATGGGACGATACTCCCCGAACCCCATGGTCGAGACGCGCTTGGCGTCGATGGCCGAATGACTCAGCATGTATTCCGCCACCACGGCGGCCCGGGCGATGGAGAGCCGCAAATTGGTCGGGTAGGGGCCTCCGCTGCGAATGGGTACATTGTCCGTATGACCGGCAACGACGATGTCGCCATTGTCTTTTTCCAGGACCTTGGCCACGCGCTCGAGCAAGGGTTTTAGTTTTTCCCGGATTTCCACCTTGCCGGAGTCGAACGTGCTTTCCCCCATCAAGCGGATGATCACCTCGCTCTCGTTGGACTCCATGGCGATCTGATCTTTATACTCCTCCAACTGGGAGGATAGCATGTCATCGATCTCCCTGCCCAGATCCTCCCTGATCCGTGTTTCGATAATCTCCTGGTCAAAGTCACGGGCGATAATTTTCATGCCCTTGGGGATCTCCATGACACGAACCTTGCGCTGGACGCCAAAGGCCTTTTCAAGAGATCCGGCCACTTGCTTGTATTTCTGACGATCCATTTCGGAAAAGGAGAGCAGCAGAACGAAAAAACAGAGCAGCAGGCTCATCAAATCGCCGAAGGTGACCACCCATCTGGGGGCACCCGGATCAATTTTTTTCGATTCTTCCGCAGGCAAGCCCATCAGTTCGCCTCGGCCTCGACACCGGCTTTCGCTTCGGGCATTTGTTCACGGTCGCGCTGTTTGGGAGAGAGGAAAATTTTAAGGGATTCTTCCAGCACCATGGGCGAGATGCCACGGTTGATCCCCACGGCCGCCTCCACGATGATGCTCTTGTTGAGTTTCTCCTGATCGCTGCGCAAGCTCAGTTTGTCGGCCAAGGGCAGGAAGATGAAATTGGCCAGTACGGCACCGTAAAGGGTTGTCAGCAGTGCCACGGCCATGGAAGGGCCGATACTCGCGGGATCATCCATGGAAGAGAGCATTTGCACCAGGCCGATCAGGGTGCCGATCATGCCAAAGGCCGGCGCGCTGTCCCCCATCCCCTTGAACACCGCCTGCCCGATGGCGTGGCGCTGAACCGTCAGCCGAATGTCCTTGCTGAGCATATCTTCGATCAGCCCCTCGTCGTACCCGTCTGAAAGATATCTCAGGGCCTTGGCGGCAAAAGGGTCCGAGGCAACCTCCTTTTCCAGGGCGATCAATCCTTCCTTTTTGGCGATGCGCGTGAAATTGACCATCTCCTCGATCATCGCCTCGGGATCCGACATCTTGACCAGAAAGGCCTTCATGGCCACGGCGATGGAACCAATCACATCACTCATTTTGAATTTAATAAAGGTCACGGCGAAAGTACCGCCCACGACGATGAGAACACTCGGGATGTTGACGAACATCAAAGGGCTGCCGCCGAGAACGATGGCCATGACAATGAGAATCGAACCGCCGATTAAACCGATGATCGTTGCTAGATCCATGGCTATTCCTTACTTCCTGATGAAGACGCTTTCTATAATATTGCCCGATTCGTAGTAGCGCTTTAATTTTGTTATTAATGGGAGATCTAAACGCGTGCCGGCCGACATGACGCTGGCGCCGGACTTGGTCAAAATGGTACGCGACAGCACCATGCCTTTTTTTAAATCGATGACATGACAGGAGCTGTCGTTTTTCTGAACATCGGCCTGCAAGAGGGACAAGTTGAGTTCGAGCAGCATGTCCACCAAAACCGGTGAGAGTTGGTAGCCACGAAATTGCTGGAGATGATGAGCGGCTTCCTTCCGATCGATATGCTCTTTAATGAGCAGGTCGTCATATAGGGAGGCGGCCCCCACAATGGCCGCTGCCAGGGGTATTTGGTCTCCGGACAGCTCATCGGGAAATCCGCGGCCGTTGAACTGTTCATGATGCATTCGGATCCATCCGGCCGCCGGCCCAAAGCTCTCGATCGGATCCAGGATCGCGGCACCGCGTTGGGGATGGGATCGATACAGCTCGTTTTCTTCACCGGTGAACTCGGTTCGCCGTTTGTCCACGAGGGTCAGGGGAAGGCCGATCATGCCGATGTCGTGCAACAAGGCGCACATCTCGACCGTTTCGTAATTCTCGGGAACAATATCCGGGTGCATTTTCGCCAGCGCTACGGACAACTCGGCGACGCGTCGGCCATGTGCGCCCAATTTGTCGCTGAAAGACTCAATGAGCTGGCCAAAAGCTGTCACGGTTTGGGCATGGTTCTGATGAATGGCCGATCGTGTTCGGTCCATCTCGTTTTCCAGGTCGATGATGCGTCCTGCGTTGATCATGGCTGTTATCAGACGCAATGGATGGGACGGCCAAGCCACGACATCGTCCGCTCCCTTGGCCAGGGCGGTCGTCATTTGCGCCACATCGTCCCGGTCGATCAGCATCAACACGAACACATGGTGATCGAGGTTCATCTGGCGGGTTTTTTGAATCACATCGAATCCGCCCAGATCTTGAAGGGAAGGGGTGCATATGACCATGTCGATGTGGTCTTCACCGACGATATCGAGTCCCTGCCGTCCATTTTGGGTCGTACGAAAAGCGTGTCCCTGCTGCGAGACCAACCGCTCCAGCAGGGTTTGTTTCTCGGCCTGGTCGACCAATATCAGGATCTGCATCTGTTCTATTCCTTTTTTTTGCACTATCGGCCATAACTGACTAGAACTTAAATCCTTTCTATTCACTCCGAGCGACACTTCGGCGCGCAAGGAAAGGGTTCTAAAGTTGATGGACAAATGGGGCGATAGCGGCCATATCGGGCAATCCTGTCATCCATACGGATCCCCTGAAGGCTTCTTCAGCATCGTGATCGGGTGATACGGATTGGGTAAACAACAGCTCCCCGTTATCTGGAGGCAATCTTGACTGAGATACATACGGACTCTCAACCCATGAGCGATGGCGCTTGCCAGTCGAAGCCCGCGGCAGAACGGCTGGCAACTTACCATGCGCAATTGCTGCATTCGGAAAAGATGGCGGCCATCGGGCAGCTGGCCGCAGGTGTGGCCCATGAAATCAACAACCCCACGGGATTTATCGGCAGCAATTTGAAAACTCTTCAGAATTACCAGAGCAAGATGACGGAATTGATTGGCTGCTATCGTGATGTGGTCGGCAAGCTCCGCGAATCCTCCTGTTTCGCGCGGCTCGAGCCCGACATCAAAAACGCCTTGAGCCATTTGGAGTCATTTGAAAGAGAAAACGATATCCAATACTTGATGGAAGATAGTATCGATCTGGTGAAAGATTGCAGCGAAGGGGCCATGCGTATCAAGAAGATTGTTTCAGACCTTAAAGCCCTTGCCCATCCTGGCGATGATCGTGTTCGAATGGCGGATGTCAATAAAGGGCTGGCATCCACCTTGAATGTGGTTCAGAAAGAGCTGAAATACAAAGCGGTTGTGAGACAAGAGTTCGGGAAGATTCCAATGATTTGGGGATATCCTCAGGAGCTCAACCAGGTGTTCATGAACATCCTGATCAATGCGGCCCAGGCCATCGAGGGCAGGGGCCATATTCTTGTCAGAACCCGGGTTGCCGACGATCAGGTCGAGGTGATGATTCAGGACGACGGTAGCGGCGTAGCCCCGGAAAACATCCCCAGATTGTTCGAACCCTTTTTTACGACCAAGGCGGTGGGCAAGGGTACGGGGTTGGGATTGCATATCGCTTACGACATCGTCAAAAAACATCGAGGCACCATCGAGGTGCGAAGCGAGTTGGGCAAAGGTACCGCGTTTACCGTTCGTCTGCCCGTTTCAACCGAGGCCCACGCCGATGCCGTCCCCTGAAATGCCATTTCATCAAAGCTGAGCAATTCGTAAAGAGTGGTTTGCGGACGGCGCCGCAAGAAGTTCAAGATCAAGGCGCGCGAAATTCCGTGTCCTGAGGCGTACTTGTCGTACGCCGCAAGGANNACGGGATGAGTGCAACGCAGATATTGGGCTTCTTGCGGCGCCGTCAAGGCTGGTTGATGCACGAGGCCATGTAACCCGCGCCAAAGCCGTTGTCGATATTGACCACGGCAACATTGGAACTGCAGCTGCTGAGCATGCCGAAAAGGGCCGTCAAGCCGCCGAGACTGACGCCATAACCGATGCTGGTCGGTACCGCGATAACCGGGCGACGGACCATGCCCGCAACGACGCTGGGCAGAGCGCCCTCCATTCCGGCGACCACAATCAGTACGCGCGCTGCCTCCAACGCATCGCGATGGGCCATCAATCGATGGATTCCGGCCACGCCCACATCGAATATGGTTTCGACGCTGTTTCCCATGGCATCGGCGGTCAAATACGCTTCGCGCGCCACGGGGATATCGGAGGTCCCCGCAGACACCACCAAAATCTTGCCGAGTCCGGTCTTGGGAAGGGCTTGCCTTTGCCACACGATCATTCGGGCCGCCGGGTCATATACGGCATCCGGCAGGCGCGCCAGTATCTCGCCGGCCTTGGTGGCGTCGACTCGCGTCACCAGAATGACCTGCTCCTGAACCTTCATGCGTTCCATGATACCTGCAATCTGATCCGCCGATTTGCCTTCGCCGAAAATCACCTCCGGAAAGCCCTTGCGCAGGCTGCGGTGATGATCTATATGCGCATAATCGATATCTTCCATGGCCAGATCTTCGAGGCGGGATTTGGCTTGAGCCACAGAGACATGGCCCTTGGCAACGGCCTCGAGCAAATCGGTCAACAGGTGATGGTTCATGTCAATCCGCTCCTTTCCAAGGGCACTTTCTCACGAACGATAAGGCCAAACGTGACCTGGGTCACTCCCACCTCGATTCAATAAAGGTTGATTCCATGCGTATCGTCGTCGTTATTCCATCGAGATATGGTTCTTCACGATTCGAAGGCAAGCCGCTGGCGCGCATCGCCGGCAAACCCATGATTCAACATGTCTATGAAAGCGCCTGCCGTGCCGACAAGATTTCCGAAGTCACGGTGGCCACCGACGATCGTCGCATCTTCGATGCAGTCAAAAGCTTCGGGGGCCAGGTATTGATGACCTCTCCGGACCATCGTTCCGGAAGCGACCGTGTCGCCGAAGCGGTTGACCACATGGGACTCGATCCAGACGATATTGCCATCAATGTGCAAGGCGACCAGCCCATGGTGCGTCCGGAGGGTTTCGATGCGGTCGTCGAGCCGCTGCTGCACGACCCGGGGCTTGGCATGAGCACCCTGGCGTTCGAAATCACGGACCGTCAAGAATACACCAATACAAAAGATTGTAAAGTCGTTATGGATTGCAACGGCGACGCGCTCTATTTTTCAAGAGCACCCATCCCCTGGGCCCGGGATGGCGGTGAGGATTTTACGGTGTTCAAACATCTGGGCGTCTATGCCTACACCAGAAGATTTTTACATATTTTTAATTCGTTGCCCAAAGGTCGCCTCGAACAGATCGAAAAACTGGAACAGCTCCGGGCCCTGGAATTCGGTCACCGCATCAAGGTCGTCATCTCGCCTTTCGACTCGCCGGAAGTCGATCTTCCAGAGGACATCGCCCGTATCGAAAGGCTGCTCCGGATGCGTCAATGATGTTTTAGCGCGTCGTTCATTCTATTGTTGCAATGGTGGCACGACCAGAACAGGAACGGTCGTTTTTTTCAGGACCTTCTTGAGCGTTCCCTCCCCCAATCCGCTGGCGAGCAAGTGACGTTTCCGGTGACCCAATATGACCAGGTCGCACCCTTCTGTTTCCGCCAGCCTTAAAATCTCTTCCGATACCGAACTGGCTTCGATGACCCGATCATTGATTTTCAGGGGCTTGGTCGGGGATACCTTCAATTCGGCTTCGGTGCGAAGGTGTTGAATGGTCTCCCTGAGCACGAGGGCTTCACTGCGTTTCCCGATGAGGATTTCCCGTGCATATTGGGCGTGTTTTTGTTCGAGTTGCTTATACACATCGTCGCCGACGGCCATTTTGACCAACTCGGTGCCAAACGGTGAGGCGCCTTTTATGATGTGGACGATCAAGAGCTCCTCGTCCTGTTACTGACTTCCAGTCCGGTAAAAATCGAATCCACCATTTCAGCGGCGCCCATGGCGCTGTAAATGTGCTGAAATAAGAGTGCCCCGAAAAAAATCCACATGATCATGGCGGTCATGCGGCAGGTATTGACCACCGAATCGTGAAAGATACTCCAGGAAAAGCCCCGATTGATGATCAGGACGATCAACGCACCAAAGGCGCCGATGGCGGCTGCCTCCATTGCGGTGCAGACCCCATTGAATCACACTGTCATTTAGATATTCTTAGTGTTATTTTCTAATCGATTGACCGGCTGTTTGATTGCATCATATGTGTTGGATCCAAAGCAACCCTCTCTGAAAAAGGCCTGAATATGGATGTGATGGGCACGAAGGAGCAGATTCTCAATGCGGCGGTTCGGGCATTATTAATGCGGCTGAAAGCCTTTTTGCACAAAAAGGGTATGGAAAAACCACCACCTTGGAAATTGCCAAAATGGCTGGAATGGCCGAACGTACCCTCTACGAACACTTTCAGAACAAAGAAGATATTTTGTTTACGACGCTGGAACACCGCTTCAAGGGGCACCAGGAAAAGGTGGATGCGCTTTTCCACATCGAAAAACCGCTGGACAGACTCGGACGGTTCATCTGCTATTTTTTTACCATCTACCTGAAGCAACCCGCCTTTGCCAAGACACTGATACTCGACGGCATCTTCAATCCCAGGTTCTACCATTCCAAGGCGTATGATGCCTTCGAAACTTATCTGGCCGTCATCGACGATATCCTCTGTGACGGCAAGGCCAGCGGCCAGATCACCGGCGGGGTCGACCATCGTATTTTCAAAAATATGTTTCTCGGCATTTTCAGCAACACGATGCTGCGTTGGCACTTCGCCGACGAGCGGAACCTGGATATCGACATGGCGCGGTGGATCAAGGAGGTGACCTTTCTGTTGATCCGTGCGGTGAAATCTCGCGAAGGTCAACCCTGACGGCGCCGTCAATCTATGGCTTTTGCGAATCTGTAATTATCTGGAAATGGTGTGTTCCTCGATGGCCGAAGCAGGAGGTTTGGCGGGAGACTGGCCAGCGGAAGGGGCCTGTTGGGTGCTGGGCGTCGATGATGCAGGGGGGGCGGCGGCTGGCTGAGCTGCCCGACCGATCTGTTTTTTCAGAGCATCGATCGTTTGTTGTATCTCGTCGAGCTTGGCTTTTACATCACTGGACACCTTTAGCGTTTCGAGCCGGAGCGCCAGATCCATGGCAGGTTTATCGATCTTGTTCTTCTCGAGTTCCGTCAGCAACCGATTGACGTCGACCATACGCTGCTCTGTTGCCCCTACATTCGTCGTCAATTGATCCATCTGTTTTTTGAGCTCGGTGGTGATAGCGGCCATCTGTTGGCTTGCCTGATTCGAGGCATCAACCAGTCCGTTTATCTGGCGGACAAGGTCATCACGTGTCGAATCGAGTTCCTTTTTATCGATTTTATTCTTGATGCCTTGCTGTACCTGGGTCAGCGTCTCCTGGAGCTTCTGCAACCGCACGTGAACGGCCGCCGCACTCTGATCGCTTTGCGCGATCATCCGGGTCATATCATCTTCGAGTTTGGCCTGGCGCACCGACAAAGAGGAAAAGCGCGATTCAAGGTCGGCGGACAGCTTTTGAAATTCGATCATGCCGGTGTCTTCGGTGCGAACCACGCGCTTCTTGATATCGAGGTAGGTGATCACCAGAACGATCACGATCAGCACCGGAATCATGATCGAGATGAGCGTGACCCGCTGGCTGATCTTTTCCAAACGCAGCTCGTTGATCTCGGCCGGGATTTCAGCCTTTTCGGCAGTTTCGGCCAGGTCTTCCGAACGCAACTTGAACTGTTCGTTGTCTTCGAGGCGATCGTTCATCTTTTCTTTTCCTGATGGTTATTCCCATTCAATGGTGCTGGGCGGCTTTGAGCTGATGTCGTAGACCACACGGTTCACACCGCGAACTTCGTTGATGATCCGGTTGGAAATGCGGCCCATGAGGCTGTGGGGCAGTTTTGCCCAGTCCGCGGTCATGGCATCCTTGCTGGTGACCGCCCGGATGGCCACAATGTTTTCGTAGGTTCGGCTGTCCCCCATGATACCGACACTTTTGAGAGGCAGCAATACGGCAAAAGATTGCCAGAGCTTGCGATAAAAACCGGCCGCCCGAATCTCCTCGAGCAGAACGGCGTCCACTTCCCGGAGCACCTGCAGGCGTTTTGAGGTGACTTCACCAATGATACGAATGGCCAATCCAGGACCCGGGAAGGGCTGGCGCCAGACCAGATCGGAACCGAGCCCGAGTTGAGCGCCCAGTTTGCGAACCTCATCCTTGAATAGATACTGGAGCGGTTCGACCAGTTTGAGTTTCATCCGCTTGGGAAGCCCGCCGACATTGTGATGGGACTTGATCACCGCGGTGGGGCCGCCGAATGCCGAGCGAGATTCGATCACGTCCGGGTAGAGCGTTCCCTGGGCCAGGAAGTTGGCGCCATCTATCTTGCGTGCTTCGGCCTCGAAGACTTCCATAAAAATTTTGCCGATGATCTTTCGCTTCTTTTCCGGGTCCGCCACCTTGGCAAGTCCATCAAGAAACCTTTTTCCCGCGTTCACATAGCGGATGTTGAGCTTCAAATGCTCTTTGAACACCACCTTGAGCTTGTTGGCCTCGTCTTTGCGCAGCAAGCCGTTGTCGACGAAGATGCAGGTCAGATGGTTGCCAATGGCCTTTTGAATCAGCATGGCGGTCACCGTGGAATCCACGCCGCCACTGAGGCCCAGTATGACTTTGTCGTTGCCCACCTTTTCCTTGATCTCTGCCACGGCACTTCGCGCAAAGGCTTTCATGCTCCAATTGCGCTTGCAGCCGCACACATCGAACAGAAAATTGTGCAGCATCTGCTTGCCCTTTTTGGTGTGAGCCACTTCCGGGTGAAACTGGAGGGCAAAAAAATTTCGTGCAGCGTCAGACATGGCCGCAATCGGCGTGTTGTCGGTCTTGGCCGTCACCTCGAACCCAGGAGGCAACTTAGAAATGGAATCCCCATGGCTCATCCAGACCTGGCTATGATCGGGTATGGACGAAAATAGTGCATCGGACTTGCAGATATCGAGTGCCGCAAATCCATATTCACGCTTCTGCGCCCGTTTGACGGTACCGCCAAGGGTATCGACCATAAAGTGCATACCATAGCAGATCCCCAGAACAGGCAGCCCGAGGTCGAAAATACGCTTGTCGATCCTGGGACTGTTTTTTTCGTATATGCTCGCCGGTCCACCGGAAAGAATAATGCCTTGAAGGTCCATCTCCCTGATGCGCTCGATCGGGAGTGTCGGCGGTTCGATGATGCAGTAAACACCACACTCACGGACGCGGCGGGCGATTAATTGGTTGAATTGGGAACCGAAATCAATGATCAGAATCATCGTCTTCCTTTACGCAGTATATATAATGATGAAAAGTAGTTAAACGGTTTGCGAAATCAGCCTGAATATGGTAGACAGCGCGAAAAATGTCAATAATTTTGATTGTTGAATCGGGTCAACAGGCTCCCGGACGGTTTGAAATGATTGTACAAATTTACGAAATCCAGACACCACGCGAAGCCGAGGAGATGATTCGATTGGGAGTGGATCACATCGGCAGCGTGATGTTGGACCCATTTCCCGCGAGCCGGTTTGATCTCAAACAAACGGTAAGGACCGTTCAGCAGGCCGGATTTAAAAGCAGCCTGATTCCGCTTTTCAACGATGTGGATGCCATATCGCGGATGGTCGAAGAACTCAGGCCGGATATGTTGCACCTGTGTGAAACGCTCGGCTGTGTAGAAAAGGAACGAGATGTCGTCTTTGCTGCATTGGATCGACAAAGAAAATTGAGAGAACGATTCCCAGAAATTGAGTTGATGCGTTCCATACCCATTGGACAATCCGGCAAGGCGGATCAATGTGGGACGCTGAAACTCGCGGCGCTATTCGAACCGATCAGCGATTGGTTTCTGACCGACACCATTTTGTCGTCCGACACACCTGACGAAGAAAAAGTGCAGCCGGTTCAAGGATTTATCGGTATCACCGGCGTGACTTGCGACTGGGCCGTCGCCAACGCCCTGGTACGCAGCAGTCGAATACCCGTCGTTTTGGCTGGCGGTATCGGACCACATAATGTCGCCGATGGTATCCGAAAGGTAAAACCCGCCGGTGTGGACAGCTGTACGTTGACCAATACGCTCGATTTGCAGAATCGTCCGATTCGGTTCCAAAAAGATCTTGAAAAAGTGAAATCCATGGTCTTGGCCGCCCGAGGGAATGACACGGCCAATCATGTTGCATCGATACCTCAGTAACGTCTCGACAACCGATTTGAATTCAAAAGATAACCTGTAAGGAGGATATCCCCAATATGTTAGAAAGTGGTGATCTGCGCAAAGGCACAAAATTGGAAATTGACGGCGAACCCTACGTCATTGTGCAGTTTGAATTTGTAAAGCCCGGCAAAGGGCAGGCGCTGTACAAATGCAAACTCAAAAACATGGTGACCGGAGCCCAATTCGACAGGACCTATCGGTCGGGTGAAAAGTTCACGCCTGCCGACCTGGAAGAAGTCCAGATGGAGTATCTCTATTTTGACGGCAGCAGCTACTGCTTCATGAACAACACCACCTATGAGCAGGAAATGCTGACGGCGGAACAGGTCGGGGAGGGCAAGGCATTTTTAAAGGACAACACCGTATGTAGCGTTCTGCTGTTTCAGGGCCGCCCCATCGGGGTCACGCTACCCAATTTCGTCGAACTCCGGGTGATCCAGGCCGAACCGTGGGCCAAAGGAGACACAGCCAGCGGGAGCACCAAACCGGCTACTCTCGAGACCGGTCATGTCGTCCAGGTGCCGCCGTTTGTGAACGAAGGAGAACTGCTTCGGATCGACACCCGCACCGGTGAGTATGTAGAACGGGTTAAAGAATAGCAGGGTGCCGTTACTTCGGCACTTCGGAAGCGTTCGGCAGCAGGGCAGGGCTGTTTTCTTCCAGCTGACGCACAATATACTCTTTGATCCGGTTACCGTCCATTGATTTGACAATCACTTCATAGCCGCGCAGGGTAAACGTCTCGTTTTCAGCGGGAATTCGCCCGATCTGTTCGAGTACGTAGCCTGAAAAGGTATCGTACTCGGCGGATTCGGGTATGTTCATGCCGATCACCTCGTTGACCTCTTCGATATCGGTCTTGCCCAATACGATCCACTCTTTGTTTTTTCGCTTGGTAATCAGGCGCTCTTCCTTATCGGTTTCGTCCCTGATCTCGCCGACCAGTTCTTCGAGCGCATCTTCAAGGGTGATCAAACCGGAAACCCCGCCATGTTCGTCGACAACGATGGCCATATGGTTTTTTCGCTTTTTGAATTGTCTCATCAACGAATCCAGTTTCTTGTGCTCGGGAACGAAATAGGGCGGGCGCATCAGTTTTCTGACGTCCGATAGTTGATTGTTGGCCGCATAATCCGCCAGCACATCTTTGATGTTCAGGATGCCTACCACATTGTCGATGGAGTCTTCAATCACCGGAATGCGGGTGAATCCCGATTCGGTAATGGTTTTTAAATCCAGCGGCTTGTCCGCTTCGATTACGAACATATCGGCTCGAGGGGTCATGATTTCAGAGGCGTTGGTGTCGTCAAATTCGAAGATGCGGTGAATCAACTGCTGCTCTTCCGCCTTGATTTCACCCTCTTCACGCACCACTTCCACGAAGGTCATCAACTCTTCCTCGGTCACGGTGGGCGTCTTTTTGATGCGTCCCGTGAGTCTGGGAATGAAGTCGAGAAAAAAGACGATGGGACGGCAGAAAAGGGAAAACCAGTATATGGGAAAAATGATCGTGCGGGCGATCAGAACGTTGTTCCGAGTGGCTACGGACTTGGGGAAAACCTCTCCGAAAACGAGGATCAAAAAGGTCATCACCCCGGTGGCGATACCGACCGCATACCCCGGAAAGAGCTTGAGCGCCAGTTTGGTGGCCAGGGCGGAAGCAGCCACGTTGACCACGTTGTTGCCGATCAGAATGGTGGTGAGCAGACGATGCGGATTGTTCTTCAGATTGTTGATCAGTTCATAGGCGCGGCCGCCTGTCTTGGCGAGATAGCGCGCCTTGGTGCGGCTGATCGAAAAAAGAGCGGTTTCGGCGGATGAAAAAAAGCCGGATAGAACGAGGAGAATCACCAGTGCGATGACTTGTTCCGTCATGAGATCATGCTTCCTGAATGTGATGCGCAAAAAAACCGGGCGCAGGCTGTATGAACGTGGCGTTGTACCAGGCGGATGAGGCAGGTGTTTGTTTGATACAGATGATCGATGTTATCCAGGTGGATAAGTGGGGGTCGTCCAAGACTTGCTTTTTCCTCCAGAGCAGGGCAATCTATCCTGCGATTCTTTATTGTGTACGGATGCATTTATATCAAAAACAACTGTACTTTCAAGCAAATAATAGAAGACCCAAGGCAGATCGCCAGACACGGCCCATAGTTTTTAACTCATTGTAATCAATTGTATATCAAAAGCATCAGCGAATATTCGGCATGCCGGTCCATGCCATCACCGAAAACGGCGCGCCCAGCGGCGAACGTCACCTCGTTCTCATGGATCCCGAGGACCGTCCTGCCCATGCGGCCATCGCTTTGCTCAAGGCCGCCTTGGCCAGGGAACTGCGAACCATCGTCTACACGCAATCGAGAAAGCTGGCCGAGCTTGTGTCGGTCTGGGCCTGGGAACAGTCGGGGCGGTGGCGGGATCGCATCAGCGTTTATCGGGCCGGGTTGTCGCCCGACAATCGGCGCGATATCGAGCACCGATTGAAAAGCGGCGAGCTGCTGGCCGTGGTCAGCACCAGCGCACTGGAACTGGGTAGCAAAGCGATCGGATGGGCGCACATGTTCCTGGGGGAAATCAGGATAACCGACACGGTCCTTGCCTACGACATGATGCAGAGCGCCAACGGTCGTATCTTGAAACAGGTCCCCATCGATGCCCCGCCGGTCTCCTTCGAGACCCAGGGCATCTGGAATGTGGTTCGGCAAACCATCCGATCGATAAAGCCGGTGCGGCCGCGCTCCTTCGAATCATCAGACGACCGGTACGACCCGAAACAGCGGAATCGCCCGTCCTGACCCTCCAGCCACCGATCGGCGCCACGCCCGATGACATTTTCAGGCATCCTGAATCGTTCGGTGTTTTTGATCTCGAAACCCAGCGGTCGGCCGCCGACGTCGGTGGCTGGCATATGGCACACCTGATGCGGATCAGTTGCGGCGTGGTGTATGACAGCCAGACGGATCGATTCTCAGTTTACACGGAGGATCAGATCGAAAGCTTGATCGCGCATTTGAAACGGCTCGATCTGGTGATCGGTTTCAACAGCAAACGATTCGACTACAAGGTGCTCA
>DHGT01000031.1 GCA_002402905.1 Desulfatitalea sp. UBA4791
CCGACCGAAATCCAGCCCTGGCCGGCAGGGTTGATCTCCCAGGCGATGATCAAAGGATCGTAGCAGGCCACATGATTGGGAAGATTGGCGGAACTCGTCATGACAGGGCTGACGATGGTCTTGTCCGCCGGCTGGACCGTCACGCTGGCCCGCCATTCCAGGGTAGCTCCCCCGATGTTGCACTGCCCGCCAATCTCGACAGACTCCGCGGCGGTGGGCGCCCTTACCACGCTGAAGGTGGCTTTCAGCTTCGGTGGTTTGTTGCGGGTGTAGCATACCGGCGCCTGCCTGTCCTGGGCCCGTTTGCGCTGCCATTCCGGCTTGGCAAAATCTCCGGTGGTATCCTTTTCCACCACATGGCTGTCGGAGAACTCGATCTCCTTTAGCTGCAGCAAGGTATGGTGCGCTTCAGAAGCCAGCTTTTCGAACAGGGCGATTTTTTCTTTGATGTCGGTCATCGTCGCTCAGAGAGGGGTTACCCCATAATGTTCTTCTTGTTGTGAAACAGCGGATCTCCCATTCGGCAGACATTCTTGCCTTCGAACTTCACGTCAAACGAGTACATCATGAATTCCGCCTCCCCTTTCGTACTGCTGCTGACCACGCCCCCCGCCGTTCCGGCCTCATCTCCTGTGGTCAGACCATATTTGGCGCCTTTGACCATGGGCATCTGACCGTCGGTTTTCACCTTTATCGGCCCCCCGCTGGTATCGGAAGATTTACCGATATTGGGATAGGGAATGGGAACCGGTCCGCTGGGAGTAGGTGTCTTGCAGACATCGGGAAAGACCACACTCAACCCCCCGCTGCCCTTGTGAACGATGCCCCTCGAATTGGCGAAAGCCGTCTGTCCCATGCGCATGTCCTCCCGATCATCTCTCTTCCAGGCGGGCCACCAGGGCCGCGGCCCGTTCGCCGCCGTCCGAAGCGCCGTAGACCAGCGCCGAACCCGGCAGGTAACCTTTCTGCATACCGATGGCCGCCAACGCAATCATTCCCGGGCCGCATCCAGCGCCCATGTCTCCGAAGCAGTCCGCCGGGTGTTCGAAGCGGGCTTCGGAATCGATATAGTCGCGGCACCTCACGGCCGCCACGCCCCACTCCTTGGCCCAGTAGTACTCCCCGTTCATGCTGGAAAAGATGCATCGGGGACGATCCAGCTGCGTCGGTGCGGCGCCGACCAAGGCATCTACCGTGGCCGCCAGGCCTTCGCCGCGATAGGGCGCCTCGCTGAAAAGATGGCCCTCTTCGAAGCCCACGGCCGTCGATTCACATGCTCTTGCCGACATCCAGGGACTTGTTCCCGCCGACCACTTCGCTGCTGTGGGCCCCCACGGCCACGCTCTTGGCAGCGCCGACCTGTTCGGTCTTGGCGCCGCCGACGGTCTCGTTCATGACCCCGCCGACGGTGGCTTGATAGGCGCCGCCAATGGAGAGCGATTTGGCCAGACCGATGGACTCGCTCATGTTCTGCGCCACACCGACGCTCATATTGCCGCCCACCATCTCGGTATGATGCTGCCCCACGGTGATTTGTTGATTCTTGCCCACGGTTTTGGTGCGGTCGTTGCCCACCGACAGGCTTTCATTATAACCGATGGTCTGGGACTTGTTGTTGTTGATGGCGATGTTCCAATCTTTCTGGCCGTGCAGGTAAATCTCTTCATTGCCCTTCTTGTCTTCGAAACGGATTTCGTTGGAACCATTGCCCTTCTTGTACGTATTGGACTTTATCGTGCTTTTGGTCTTCTCTGCCGGCAGTGCATACGGGGGCGTGTTGGTGCCGTGATAGACCCGGCCGGTGATAATGGGCCGGTCCGGATCGCCTTCGATGAAATCGACGATCACCTCCTGACCGACCCTGGGAATGAACATGGCACCCCAGCCGGCGCCGGCCCATTGCTGGCTCACGCGAATCCAGCACGAACTGTTTTCATTCCTTTTGCCGGCGCGATCCCAATGAAATTGAACTTTGACCCGGCCGTGGCGGTCCGTATAAATCTCCTCTTCGTCCGGCCCCGTGACGATGGCGGTCTGCACCCCTTCGATCACGGGCTTGGCATAGACGGCCTCGGGGGCGAGAAGGCGCGATATAAAAGCCCAATCGCTTTCGCGATATTGAACGCAATAGTCCCGCGCCGCGTAAGTCCCCCGCAAACGAAACGTGAACAGATCGCCTGTCACGCCGCCGTCATCGAGAACCTTTTTGACGATATCGGGAACGCTTTGATTCTGAAAGATGCGGCAATCCCGCCGCAGCGTGAGCAAATGGACCTGGGGGACCACATGGGCGTCGTAGAGAAAAAATCGCCCCCTGGTGCCGATCAGCATGAAACGGTGCACCAGTCCGTTGAAATAGCGATCCCCATCCGGACCTTCGACCGTCAACAGGGCCGTTTTCCCGATGATATCCTCGAAAGCATACTCCTGTTCCGAAACCAGTTTGACGTTGCCTTCAAACAGCTCGGAGATGCGTTCACGCACCTTGAATTCATATACGCTCAGCTCATTGCCATCGGCAAAAAAGGTGAAGCGGGGCGCATTTGCCATCAATTGGACAGCCATCCATCATCCTCCAAAGGTGACGGTGAACCCGCCGCTGTCGTCCAGGTCGAGACGAACCTGGGCCGGCATCTCGCCGGTCGTCATGTAGGTCAGAATCTCCTGTGACATGCGTGGCATGACGGTGCCGCTCATGATGTAGTCGATATTGCGCGCACCGGTCTCCACTTCGGTGCATCGGGCGGCGATCTGATCCACGACGGTTTGGGCGTATTGCATCTCGATCCGGTGGGTTTGATGCATGCGACGGACCAACTTGTTCAATTTCAGTACGACGATATCCTTGAGAATATCGGGGGACAGTATCATGTAGGGGACCACGTTCATGCGGGCCAGGAGCGCCGGCTTGAAGTATTGGCTGAGGATGGGACGAATAGCCGAACTGATCACCTCCAGGGGCGGCACCTCTTCCCCGGCGCACATCTCGGTCACCACGTCCGTAGCCAGGTTGCTGGTGAGGAAAATGGCGGTATTCTTGAAATCGATCTCGCGCCCTTCGCCGTCGGCCAGCATGCCCTTGTCGAACACCTGGTAAAAGAGATTGAGCACTTCGGGGTGCCCTTTTTCCACCTCATCCAGCAGCACCACCGAGTACGGACGCTGCCGCACCGCCTCGCTCAACACCCCCCCTTCCCCGTAGCCGACATATCCCGGCGGGGAACCGATCAGCCGGCTGACCGTGTGCTTTTCCTGGAATTCGCTCATATTGATCGAGACCATGAAGTTCTCGCCCCCGAACAGCAGATCGGCGACCGCCAGACCCGTCTCGGTTTTGCCGACCCCGCTGGGCCCCACCAGGAGAAAGACCCCTAAGGGTTGATGGGGGTCTTTCAGGCCCGATTTGGCCGCCTTAATCGTCTGGGCGATCATGCCCAGGGCCTGGTCCTGCCCCTTGATGCGCTGTCGCAGATTCTCTTCCAGTTTGATGATGTTGCGCGCCTCGTCGCGCATCACCTTACCCAATGGGATGCCGGTCCAGTCGGATACGACCTTGGCCACCACATCCGGATCCACTTCTGTACGGACCAGAGGAGAATCCCCTTGCAGTTGCGCCAGCTCCGCCGTGCTTTGGCGCAGCTCCTCCTTGACGCCCTCGATATTTTCTCCGGCCTGGGCAGTCTCCGCCAGCCGCTCGCGGATCTCGATGACCTTCCGGGCCAGGGCTTGTTCCTCGAGCCATCGCCGGCGGGTCTCTTCGAGTGTCGTCTCCAGCTGTTCCCGCTCCTGATTCAAAGCCGCCTGTCGCTCCGATTCCACGGCAAGGCCATGCTGCTCATCGCGGGCAATGGCCTTCAGCTCCCGTGTCAGGGCCTGGATACGGCGCTCCAGATCTTCCACGATATCCGGCTTGGCGCTGAGGAGAATCTTCACACGGGCCGCGCTGGTGTCGAGCAGGTCCACGGCCTTGTCCGGCAACTGGCGGCCGGAGATATAGCGGCTGGACATTTCCGCCGCCGCAGCGATGGCATCGTCGCGCACCACCACATGGTGTGCGTTTTCGTACTTTTCTTTCAATCCTCTCAAAATCAACTTGGCCGTATCCTCCGACGGTTCGTCCAGTTTGACCAGCTGGAATCGCCGCGCCAAAGCCGCGTCCTTTTCAAAGTACTTCTTATACTCCGACCAGGTGGTGGCGGCCACGGTGCGGAGCTCACCCCGCGCCAGGGCCGGTTTGAGCAGGTTGGCCGCATCGCTCATGCCGGCCTGCCCGCCGGCCCCGATCAGGGTGTGAGCCTCATCGATAAAGAGGATGATCGGCTTTTCGGAGGACTTGACTTCATTGATCACCGACTTGAGCCGATTTTCGAATTCTCCTTTCATGCCTGCCCCGGCCTGCAGCAGTCCCATATCGAGACCGATAATGGCCACATCGCTGAGCAGTTCGGGCACGTCCCCCTCGACCACGCGCAGGGCCAATCCTTCGACCACGGCCGTCTTGCCCACCCCGGCCTCGCCGACGACGATGGGATTGTTCTTGCGCCGCCGGGCCAGAATATCCACCATTTGTCGGATCTCCCGGTCACGTCCAAACACCGGGTCGATCTCCCCTGCGGCGGCCTTGGCCGTAAAATCCACGCAGAAACGCTTGAGGGCCGTCGCCTCTCCCGGCGCCGCGGTCTCGCCCTCCACTTCCGAGGTCCTCACGGCCTTTTCCGACGAGCCTTTCACCATGTCCCAGAAACCGGCCATCACCGCGTCGCGACCGACCCCCCTGATCAAATCCACGTAAGCGCCGCTGCCGAACTGGTGGGGGCGATTGAGAAATGCCAGTAAAAGGGCGCCGGAACGAATCCGCGCCTCGTCCAGATCCACGGAGGCGGTCAGCCACCCCTCCTGGAGCCACTCGAGCAGCAGCGGTGAAAACACCGGCTTGGCCGCATTGCCGGTCTTGAAATCTTCCAGGCTGTCGGACAGTGCCTTGCGCAGATGTCCGCCATCGACATCCTGATGCCTGAGAATAAGCGGCATGTCGGCCTGCTGGTCCTCCAGCAGTTTGAGCATCATGTGCTCCACCGTCACTTCGTAATGCGTGCGCGACACGCATAACCCGGCGGCGCCCTCCAATGCACCGGTGCAATAACCGTTCATTCGGCGAAGCAGCGCTTTGATGTCCACTGAAATCATATGCCATCCTCCTTGATGTGCTTGAAATATCGGTATCGGATCTGGTTCAAGCGCGCTGAACGTTAAAGCGCGTGCGCACCTCTCCAAGATGGGGCGTCGAAAACACCCAGGTGGTCACTCCCAGCACGGACCGTACCGGATCGCCCAAGGCCGTGGTTTTGGCCTGGTGGGCGCCGAGGATCAGCTCCACCTCATATGCCAGGGGATCGGCCAGATAGCTTTCCGTGAAGGCAGTCAACAGGTTGTGGTTTTCCTTGCCCGGGGTAAATTTTAAAAACTCCGCCTGCGCCAGGGGGCCGATCTGGATCCGGAATTTGCCCATGCGATCATCGATTTCCTGGCCCACGTAGCTGTCGATCCCCAGCCGTCCTCCCGATTGGCCGAGGCACATCCGCTGGGACGCCGGGATAACGGCCTTGCGCAACACGCACGCCACGACCGTCAGCGTAATGCCCGGAAACACATCCCGCAGCAGCGCGCCCAATCCCTCCGCCGATCTGGGAAACTGTGTAAAAAGTCCGATGTAGCGCAACAGGCGGAAATCTCCGCCCGGCACGCCATGGGATTGGCGCAACGGTTCAGGCCCCAGCCCCAGTAGACAGTAGAGCCGCTCGATATATCGGCCGTCGTTGGTTTCGGCGACGTTCAAATACTGACGATACTTCAGCCATCCCTCATACAGGAGGTCATAGAGGCGCTGATTGAAGATGTCGATGAATTCCCTGGAAACCGATTCGTCCTGGGCCGCTTCGGCCAGCAGATCTTCGGTGTAAAAGGTCGGCAGCGGTGATGCGCAGCCGTACAGCCCTAAAAAATTGGCCGTGACACGAAAATGATCGTCCTCCTCGACCCGTTCGATCGTCTCGAGGTCCGAGGAGGGAAAGGACAGTGAGAGGTTGGGCCTGACGCGGATCCTGCCGACGGGGTGTGCTTCCCCCTTGGCAGCCTCTTCGCGGGTGAGGTGGCGAAGCAGGCGTATGGCCTGGAAGAATGAATAACCGCCTGCCTGGGTCAGCAGCGCCTGGGAGATCGGGTTGCCGGGGACCGGCGTTAAATCAGCGGATGTTCTCCGATGCGCGGCGGCCATTGATAGACCTCTCCTTTCAAGGCCTCTCTGACGACGAGTTGCGTAAAGGTGTTCAGGGATGCGTACAATCCCAGAAAATGGTCGAGTACCGAACCAAAAAGAAACAGATCCCCGATGCCGGCGAAGTGGTCCTGGCGCAACCCCAGATGAATCTCGCGACCGCGCATGATGACCCGATTCACCAACCGGTCGGCCGTGCGGGTCGACACGCTTTCGATGCCGGCCACTTTCTTCTGATTGGCCAGAAAGGCCGGGCGGTCCCGGCTTTCTTCAAAATTGTACAACTCGAGCAGGGCCTTGAGATTCGGTGCGCTGGCCAATGAACGATAATTCAAGCACAAATGCGACAGCAGCTTCCAGTGCAGATTGCGTCCCAGTTGGGGCACGATCGTCGATGTGGGCGGTCTGATGTTTTGAAATTCGACGAATTCAGGGGTGCTGCTGGTGGCGTAGCGAATATCACCGGTTTGCAGCCCTTCCGGCAGAAGCCCGTTCGTGCACTGCAAATCCACGGACAATGTTTCTATCGGCGGTTCACCGGTTCCGGGGGGATAGGCCACCGACAGGTAAAAATCAAAGCCCTGGCGCACCGGCGACTGACGGATGTTGACATGAAATGTGGGATCGGCTTCAGGATTGGGTGAAAACATTTCGAAAGCGCGGTAGCTGCGTTCCTGGGCTGTGCCCTGTATGTATCCGGTCACGCTGTCGATGGCATACGCCTGATAATTGCGATCGTTGCTTCCCGCCGGTCTCACCAGATATTCGCTTTTGCGATGATCGAGCCGGATCGGGTCGGCATCGTGGGGAAACAAATTGATCGCAGGGGTTGCCGCAAGAGCAAAGTTTTCCATTCGAATCCTGGGCGCGGCAAATGGCAGCCCTTCGAGCTCGAAGCGAATTTCAAAGCGGTCGCCGCCGCCCCGCTGGCGCCAGGCCCCAAACCCGTCGATATCTAAAAATAGAAACTTTTCCGGCAGAATAAAATACTCCTGGATGATTCGATACCCGGAGAAGGATTGCGCCGGGTATGGCAGCAAGGCATCCTTTGCCCCGAAACCGGCCGGTTTGAGATGTTCCGCTGAAAGGTTGCACGTCTCCCCGTCGCCGGTTGGAGCCAAAACGATGCGTTTCAAATGGCGGGCCAGCAGAAGATAGATGTCGGCGGCCTGCCTCGGATCTCCGGCCAGATGGAACCGCAGGGTGTTGGGCTGCCATTCGGAGAGCCGCGTGCCTTGCAGTGACAATGCCAGGCGAATGACCGGCGGTTGACCGGGCTTTTCTTCCAGTTGCGCCTTTTCCAGGACCAGCGGATGGACATCCACATCATAGCAGGTCTGGAAATAGCAGAGGGTGCCATCCACCGGTTCGGATGCCAGCTGTACCCCCCTGGGCACATGAACGGTCTGCTTCAAGCCGGCCTTGGGAGAAAAATTGACGATGGTCGTCGATGGGATGGGACGTAAGTAGTGCGGCCAGATCAGCTGGAAAAGCTCCTGGATGATTTCGGGGAAGTCATCGTCCAGACGCTGCCGCAGCATGGCGGTCAAAAAAGCGACCCCCTCCATCAACCGTTCGGTATCCGGATCGGTAGACATGCCATTGAGCATCGGCGCCACCGCCGGATGACGGCGGGAAAATTCGGCGCCCAATTCTCTCAAGTTTGCCAGCTCGTTTTGGAAGTATTGATTGAACATTCCCGATACCCGATTCGGTTAATTCTTCACTTCAATGTGGCCTCCGGCATCCAGGACACTTTCGAAGGTCACCGGATCCTTGTGCCCGGCCAGCACCAACTGGGCGGAGATCTGAAAGCTGAGGGTCAACTTGTCCTCCTGCTGATCTAAAAATGCGACGCGAACCCCTTGCAGCCGCGGTTCAAAAGTCTGAATGGTATTCCGAATGGTCCGCTCTATGGAGCGTCTCGACTCAGGGAAGCCGCTCATCAGGTTGGTAAAATCCGGAATGCCATAGTCATCCGCTATGGGCACGTTGCCCTGCCGCGTATTGAGAATTCGCTGCAGATGCTCCTGAACCGAGCGGATCATCTGCTTCGGATCTTCCGTGACCCTGCGGCTGGGATTCCTGGCCGCGAGGCGAATTCGATCCAGCAGTCGGTGCTCTCGCATTGCATCTCTCTCATTGCGCAGGGGCGGGCTTTACGCCCGCCCGTGTTAGTGATCGTGTCTTAAAAATCTACTATACCTTCGGCGCGCGCCAATCGTCGCTTCCGGAGGTACCCGCGGCTTCGTGGGTCCAGGTAATCTTCCGGTAAGTGAAGGCAACATCTTCCAGGTTGGTGAAGTGAGCCAGATTCGGATCCTGGCAATTGGGCATATAGGCCCGGATGTCGACGATGATGGCATCCTCGAGTTCGATGGTGTAATAGTGCTCCTGCTTGCCATCGGGGCTCGTCCGGAAAAATTTCAGTTGGCACTTGGTCATTTTTTCTCCGGACGTCAGGGCCGAATACAGCAAAGGAGAGGATTTGTCGAAAACCTTGGTGATGACCAGCGGTCGGTGAGACCGTTGCCCCGAAGGTTGCCCGCTCTGCGGATCGGTAGGGATGGTGACCTGATGGGAAAACGCCTCGACCAGGATTTCATCCTCGTGGCCCTCCTGATACACATTGCCCACACTCTCCTGAGTAAAGGTACCTTTTGTGATCGCGCCTTGATTGGTTCCCTCGATGGTAAGATACGCTGGTGTTGGCATGCTGTTTCCTCCTCGTTCGATTTGATTTTATTCTTTATCCAACTTTCCAACCAGAGATAAGGTGAAAAATGCACCCATGTATTTGAAATGCGGGCGCACTTTCATTCCGACCCGGTACCAACCGGGTTCTCCCTCGACACTTTCAACCGTGACCTGGGCCTGGCGCAGCGGCCTGCGGCTCCGCACCGAGGCCGGCGGATTGTCCTGATCGGCCACATACTGGCGAATCCACTGGTTCAACTCGCGCTCCAGATCAGAACGCTCCTTCCAGCTGCCGATATTTTCCCGTTGGATCACCTTCAGGTAATGGGCCAGGCGATTGGCCACATACATGTATGGCAACTGGGTGCCGAGCTTGAAGTTGAGCTCCGCCGCCTTGCCCTCCTCGCTGTTTCCGAAGTATTTGGGTTTCTGGACCGAGTTGGCGGAGAAAAAACAGGCATTGTCACTGCCCTTGCGCATGGTCAGGGCGATAAACCCCTCCTCGGCCAGCTCGAACTCACGGCGTTCCGATATCAACACCTCCGTGGGAATCTTGGTCTGGATCGCACCCATGGAAGCGAACTGGTGCAAGGGCAGATCCTCCACCGTGCCGCCGCCCATGGGACCGATGATGTTGGTGCACCAGCGATACTTGGCGAAGCTGTCGGTCAGCCGGCTGGCAAAGGCAAAAGCGGCATTGCCCCAGAGGTAACGCTCATGGGAGTCGGAGACATTCTCCTCATAGTTGAAACTTTTCACCGGCTGGGTATCCCTGCCATAAGGCAGACGCAGCAGAAATCGCGGCGTGGTCAAGGCCACGTAACGCGCATCCTCGGACTCTCTGAAAGCCTGCCATTTGGCGTATTGCGGGCCTTCGAAGATGGAATGCAGATCTTTCAGGTTGGGCAGTTCGGAAAAACTCTCTACACCGAAAAACTGAGGCCCGGCCGCTGCAATGAAGGGCGCATGCGACATGGCGGAGACGGCCGCCACATATTGAAGCAGCTTGATGTCCTGAGGCCCCGGCCCGAAATCGAAATTCGCGATGATATTGCTGTACGGCTGGCCACCGAATTGACCATACTCCGCCGTGTAGACCGTTTTGTATAGACCCGATTTGGAGACCTCGGGTGAATCCTCGAAGTCTTCCAGCAGCTCTTCCTTGGTGGCGCTCAGAATTTCGATCTTGATGTTTTCCCTGAAATCGGTGCGATCCACCAGGAATTTTAGCGAACGCCAGGCCGACTCCAGCTTCTGCACCTGGGGATGATGCATGATGGCATCCAGCTGGGCGCTGAGCTTTTGATCGATCTCGGCGATGAACTCGTCGATCACCGCATTGGATATCTTGTCTATCTTGCGCCCCGGCTCGATCAACTGGCCGAGCAGCGCCTCGACCCCTTTTTTGGCGATGGCGTAGCCCTCATCGGCGGGTTTCAGCTTCGTCGCGTTGACGATGTCATCCAGTAAGGATGTGGTCGTATCGACTTGGGCTTCGGGTGCCTCGGCCTTTTGTATCTCTCGTTCTTCAGCCATACGATCCTCCCTTTCTACTCATTGTCGAGATTGAGCTCTTTGAGCAATTTTTCCCGAGCCGCTTCGTCCTTGACGATCTCCTGTATCTTCTTGCGAAATTCCGGCCGGTTGCTCATCGGTCCCTTGAGGGCGCTCAACGCCTCCCGCAGTTGCAGCAGCTGATTCAACTCGGGTGTATGCTGCGCAATGGCTTCGGGGTTGAAGTCCTTGATCGACTCGAATTTGAGTGACACGGCAATCTCCTTGTCCGGATCACCGGAAATCTTGTCGGTCACATCCACATCGAGTTTCAGGTTCTGGGCGCGCATCACTTCGTCAAAATTATCTTTATCGATATTGATCGGTTCGCGCTCCTCGATCATGCGGTCATCTTCCCTCATGTTGAAGTCTCCGACGACCAACATCTTCAGCGGCAGTTCCACCTCTTCCTTGGCGTCCCCGGTGGCCGGTCGATAAACGATATTGACTCTCTCCTTTGGGGCGACGGTCCCTTCTTTAGCCATGGCACTTCTCCCTTCTCGGGGTTAAAATTTAAGAAAAACGCTCTGACAGCATGTATGATCCTGACGTTTGAGATTGAAGATCTCCATACAAATTATGGGCTCTGATCGGG
>DHGT01000082.1 GCA_002402905.1 Desulfatitalea sp. UBA4791
CGAGTACGACGTGGACTTATCGGGCATAGAATTATCTTGGCGCTTATGGGGGAAGACCCCGCCCCGAATTCAATCAGCGACAGGTCATCAGAAGCGCGAAGAAGAGAGCGATCTGTCGGCCTGGGCCCAGGCCTGGGCATAGGACTGCTGCATCTGCCGGGCTTCGGCATCGCGCCCCTGGGCCTTCAGGCTTTGCCAGAGCCCATGGAGCGAATAGCCATTGTTCCGGTACCGTTTCAAATCCTGCCAGTAAACGACTTCCGCTTCGGCCGGGCGACCGGCTTCGATCAGGACGGCCCCCAAAGTATGGCGTACCGGGTAGTACCAGTCCGGCGGTTCGTTGTACATCAGGCTGTCTTCCAGTCGCACGGCCCGATCCAGGTGGCCGATGGCGGCTTCGAACCGCTTCTGCTTGGCCGCCAGCTCACCGGCCAGTACCTCGCTGGCGATGGTCAGTAAGGTCGGGGCATTGCCGAAACCGACCATCTCATGGCCGGACTCGGGATCCATGGCGATGGCCTGCAGAGTTTCGAGTTCTTTTTGGGCGCTTTTGTATCGGTCAGTATGCGTGTAGGCCATTCCGCGGGCGTAGTGCCAGATGCCGGTCATATAGCGCCACTTGGCGGGCGGCCGGGGTTCCTCCAGCACTTGATCCCACTGCCCGAAGCGCACCAGTGCAAAAAGCGGCATGCTGGCGAAGGTCTGGTACAAGCCCCATGTGTTATGGGAGAAGTCGGCGGGTACCTTCGAAGCCACCTTGCGGGCGGCTTCCAGCGCCTTTTCCTGGTGGCCCATCATCAGCGCAGCCCAGGCCTGGAAGTGGATGTTGTGCGGATAGTACCCCAAAGGATAGATGCCCTGGGCGCGGCATTGGACCAGGTAGTTCTCGTCGGCCTTGGCCGCCTGGCCGTTGAGTTCGAACGATTCGGCGAAGCGGCCCAGTTGCATATAGACGTGGGTGGGCATGTGCACCAGATGGCCGGCCCCAGGCGTTAATCCCCGCAAGCGGTCCGCAGCGGCCGCCCCGCGCTCCGCGTCCACCGCTTCGACGGCATGGATGTAGTAGTGCAGCGCGCCCTCATGTTGCGGGTCGCGCCGCATGACCCCTTCCAGTGTGGACAGAATTTCCGGTGTGCGTGCCTTGGGCCGGCCGTCCCGGGTCCAGTAATTCCAGGGAGACTGATTCATCAAGGCCGCCGCGTAGAGCGTGGCCACGTCATTGTCTTCGGGGTATCGGATGTGCACCTGCTTCATGGCGTCGGCATAGGCGGCGTCCAGGGCCGCCCGATCGGCCGGCGGGTTTGCTGCGTAACGTTGGGCCAAAGCGACGATGAGGCTGCTCTCTTTGGCCGTCACCTTCTCTTTGAGGCCCACTGCCATCTGAATGGCTTCATAGGCCTGGGGCGCCACCTCGGCGGACATGGGCAGATTCAGATTGGGGCCCAGCACCAGCGCCCAGCCCCAGTAGGCCATGGCCGCGTCGGGATCGTGCCGGGCGGCCTCCTTGAAGCTGCGCAATGCCTCCTGGTGATTGAATGCATAGGTCAGACGAAGCCCCTGATCAAAAAAGTACTGGGCCTGTTCCGACCGGGTCGTGATCGGCATATGGGTGTCTCCGATGTCGGTCAGCACGGGTGCAATCGGCTCGTCGGCCGTTTTCGGATCGGCCTTCAGGGCGCGCGGGTCATGGCTGGCCACATGCAGGGAACTGGCCCATGTGGTTGTCGTGAATAGGACTATCGACAGCAATGCCCCATACAGGGCCATATGTTTAAGTTTACCGTTCATATCACTACCTCCCATCTCGCCACCGCATCGCATGCACGGTGGGATGTCTCAATTGGCAAAAGCCCGGATCCTCGATGTCGGTGGGCGGTCCACCGCGACCTCAGGGCCGTGTCACAGGTATGTTTCGTCGGATCGCTCAGGCGAGCGGTCACCTCGGGGAGATCGGTGGGATTCAGGGGGAGCGG
This sequence comes from Desulfatitalea sp. UBA4791, assembly GCA_002402905.1. Classification (GTDB taxonomy): domain Bacteria; phylum Desulfobacterota; class Desulfobacteria; order Desulfobacterales; family Desulfosarcinaceae; genus Desulfatitalea. The sequence continues at coordinate 1,974 of DHGT01000082.1, forward strand.
GATCGTTTAGAACACCAGCATGAACGATGCTGCAGATGGTATGGATTCACTAGTGGAGAACAAACATCCCTGGGCACCACCACACCCGGTGTCGCATAGGTTAAAACGGGTTGGGCCGGCTGTCAAAGCGGTTGCCGTGAATTTTCAGGACGGGATCGCACGATGTTCATCGGGGTTGCGATGGACGCGGCCGGGCGTTATTCTTTCAGGTTTTTTTGCTGCATTCTGGCGATGCGCAATGCATCTTTGATTTCCGTGTTGCCGGGGTCGATCTCCAGAAGCGTCTCCCACAAGGCGACGGCCTCATCGAGATCGCCATTGCGATAGGCTTCGAACCCCTTTTTGGCAATGCATTTTTTGCAATTGGTCAGGTTTTCATCGAGATCGGTGGCGTCGAACGAGAGCGTCCCACCGAGCCGCTGGAACCTTGAATAGTTTTCCAGCAAAAGATGGTAATCCCGGCCAGCGGAAACACAATCCTGCTGATCCATGGCTTGCCGGGCGACGGATCTGATTTTTTCCACGCTGGCCGTATAGTCTTGCAGCAGTTGCCGATCCTGGAGGGCACTGCGCTGCGCCGTGTCATACAGGTCGAGGGCTTTCTGGTACCGGCCCGCATCCATCTGTTTTTGAGCCAGGTCGGCCGCCGGGATCGGTGCTCGGACCGATCCATCAGCGGATGGCCGCGAGACCTCTTCGGCGGGCGCCGGTGGCGGCTCCACGCCTGTTTGAGGTGATACCCGCTCTCTTAACTGCGCACACGACCAGATGGCCGGCAAAAGCAGCACAATGAGCAGGAACACTATGTGGCGGGCGGTAGGGGTCATCCGGCGGCCCTCACGACATAGAGGGGCGCATGCTGGTCACGGCCCTTTTTCATCAATTCAAGGAATACCCGGGCCAGGTCAGGGCGGAATTGTGCCCCCGACTGGCGTTCAATTTCGCGCAGCGCTTCCTCTTTGCGCAGCGCCTTGCGGTAGGGGCGGTTCGACGTCATGGCGTCATATGCATCCGCTATGGTGATGATCGCGGCGAACAGCGGGATATCGTCACCGGCCAGCCCGTCCGGGTAGCCCTTGCCGTTGTGCCATTCGTGGTGATGCAGGGTCGAAGGAATGTATTTGGCCAGCGAGGGCGCCCAACTGAGGATGGATGCGCCGTATTCCACGTGTCGCATCATTTCCCTGTACTCGATGCGGTTGAGTTTGTCCGCTTTGAGCAGGATGGCGTCCGGCGTTTTGATTTTTCCCACATCGTGAAAAAGGCAGGCGATCTCCAGGTCTCGCAACTCCTCTCTGGCCAGGCCGATCTCCTTGCCGATGAGCAGCGAATACTTGGCCACCCGGGCGCTGTGACCATGGGTGTAGGTGTCTCTCGCATCGATGGCTGCAGCCACCACTTTCACGATGGAGACATAGGCCTCTTCGAGATCCTGGGCATACTTGGTCAGTTTGCCCCGTTGCTGGGCGATCAATGCCGACATCTCGTTGAAGTTGCGGGTCAGTTTGCCCAGTTCATCCTGGGAGTAGATCCGGAGGGGGCTCTCTCCGGTCCCATGCTTCAATTCCTCGACACCTGCGGCGAGCTCCTTGATGGGTTTGATCAAGAAGGAGGCCAGCAACGAACTGGCGAATATGCCCAGAACGACGATGATGCCGAAGACGATGGATATCATGCGGCCGACCCTGCTTTGCGCTTCCAGCAAAACGGACTTGTTCATGCCCACGACCACGCTGCCCATCAATTTTTTCATAAAGACGATGGGGCATGATATTTCAAAAATCGTTCCCGATGCATTCGACAGCTCATTCACGGTGACGCCGTCGGCGCCTTGACGGTAAAGCCGACCCTGGCAGGCGGGCATGCTCTCCCCGATGATCGGTTTTTCGCTGTGGACGATCGTCTTCATAGTCGTATCGACGATGTACACGTAAGGCATGTCGTCGTTGGAGGACTTGCTCTGATAGACGAGATTGTCCAGGCCCAGCAGATCCTTGGAGAGCAGGCTGTACCCTGCGGCGGCGGCGATGCTTTTGCCCACCGATTCCCCCCTTTTGAGGATCTCGTTCAGGATATAGTTGTTCATGATCTGAACGGTGATGAGGCTGAGAACGAAGGAGGTGGAGGTCAGCAACAAGACCACGAAAAAGGCGATTTTGAATCGGAGGCTGGCCGAACGGCATCGCCGCGCCGCCAACCGCAAAGCGGTCCGACCAGGCTTGAGGTATGCGCTTAAACAAGCAACTGCCTTACCAATGGATGAACCCATGCCCGCAATCACTGTCCTCTCCCTCCGCACCCGATCTTTTCAGACGTATGCAAAACATGGTATCGGCCTTTTCAGGGAGAACTTTAACCGTATCGGCGGCGAGCCGCAGCATGCCATCGGGTGAGTCAATGCCTCTTTGGGTCTCCTTGGGCCTCCTGGCCGCTTTTTGTCGCTGATCCGAAAAAATGGCTTTTCCGATCGGCCGTCATGAGTTTATGTTATGGCAATTGCAGACCGACAGGGCAGGCGCACAATGAAACCTTCGATGATAATCTGGACCGTCCTCCTATTGATCCTCATGCCATTCTCCGCTTTTGGCCATGAACAGGCCGATTTGGTTCTGGTCGTCAAATCCAGGGCCAAACTGTACCTGATGAAAAATGGAAAGATGATGGATGCGTATCGGGTTGCGCTCGGCGCTGAACCCAGGGGACAGAAGCTGCAGGAAGGCGATCAGCGCACGCCGGAGGGGCGATACATCCTCGATTATAAAAAAGAAGACAGTGCATTTTATAAGGCCATTCACATATCCTATCCCAATGCGGCGGACATGCGCAGAGCCAAGGAGATGGGGGTGGAGCCCGGTGGCATGATCATGATCCACGGGCATAAGAGTGGTTTTGAGTGGCTATCCCGGCTGAAAGAGCCGTATCACTGGACAGACGGTTGCATCGCGGTGTCCAACAGCGCCATGGATGAAATCTGGGAGGCGGTAACGGTCGGCACGCCTATTATCATCAGACCCTGAACCGGATGTTGTATCGCTGAGGCGAGAATTTTCGGCCTGACCCCGAGGTGCGGCGCAGCGGATGCGCCGAGCGTTTTTCAAGATTAGCGCCAGCGGCCCCCATTGCCGTGATTGTCCGGTGCACCCCGCCAGGATCCCCGACCCTGGCGCGAAGGGGCTTCGTTCCGGTTGGCGTTTCCCGATCGATAATCCCCACGGGTTTCGCTCCGAGGTTCTTTTTGTTCTCCTGAACCCGTTCTCGAATCTTCTTTTTTATAGAATTTAGGCGGCCCGGATTGAGGCCGCGTCGTTTGCGGGGTCCGGGTCACCCGCGGCCCGCGCGTTTCAGGTGGCTGTTGGCGAACGTTGGGGGCGGTGGCGGGCGGCGTTCGGGGTGGTGTGCGCATCTCGGGCGTCCGGGAAGGGCGCACCGGTGACTGGCGTCTATCGTCAGGCGATGTGATGCGCGGCGTTTGGGGCCGATCCATTCGGGAAGGTTCACCGCGGCCGTGGTTCGTCTTCACGGCTTCAGGAGAACGTCCGGATGCGGTGGCGGGCTGACGTGGCGCGGCCGAAGGCGAATGAACGGTTGTGCGATCCCTGCGTCCGTCGGAGTGGGGCGGCGTGGCGATAGCCGGTTTGGCCGGTGAATGGGCTCGGCGATAGTCGACCACGGGGCGCTTCACGTATTTTTCCGGCGGGCGCGGGCCGAGCTGACGGCTGGGCACAAAGCCGGCGCTGGACGCGGTGACCCTGGGCGCCGCGTGCAGGGGGCGCAGGCGGTGCGTATCTGCCTTGACCCGATGGGCCTTGCCGATGGGACCGCGGCCAAAATGATCCCGGTGGACCACCACCGTGCCGTTTCTGATTTTCGTGTTGCGGTAGACGTTGATGTTTTGGACGTTGACCACGGTATGGTGATGGACGGCCCGATTGTTCACGTACCGGGGTCCTGCCCAACCGCCCCACCAGGGCCGGTGGATGAAGCCAGGCCTGCCCCACCAGGGTATCAGTGGTTCCCCCCACCCGAGTGACACCCATCCGACGGACGATGCACCGATGCCGATGCTGACCTGTACGCCGGGAACCCCGAAAAATGCCACCAGCGCGGGCGCATAGGGCGGACGCACAATCCGCGGGCCGGGTGCCCAGCACCAATAGCTGTTCACGTAGACCCAGCGGCCGTAGTGATACGGGGCCCAACCCCATGGGGCGCTGTCCACCCACGTCCAGCCGTAAAATGGATCGCGCACCCAGGCACCGGTGCTGTAGGGGACCCATCCGGCCGCGACGCCTCTGGGCATCCAGACCGGACCGTAGGTGGGTACGACCCGCCAGGTGCCGTAGCGGTCGAGGTCGCTCAGGCCGTAGACATCCGATGAGACGTAACGTGCGCTTTCCGAATCGATCAGTTCATCGGTGCGGGCATAGTTCCACTGGTCCCAATCGTCCAGCGGCGGTGCGGTGCGAGAGGTGATCTGCGCGTTTGGGGCGCCGTGGATGGTCACCGAGGTATTGGTGCCGACCGGAATGGTTTCGCCGCTTTCCGTGACGAGCGTCCCCCTGCCGGCCCGGTGGGTACTCAACGTGGTTTGTGCTTCGTCCACATCCAGGCGGAAATATCCCTCGGTGTCGACTTTAAAGGCGGCATGTGGCGTCTCCACGGCCACCATCTGCCCGGAACCCATCGCGCGCAGATCCAGGGCGATACGGCCGGTCGTTACTCTGAACTGGAGGAAATCGGGTTCCTGGCTCTCCAGCCCGATCTGCGTGTCCGGGCCGCTGCGGACGAACGCCCGGGAACCGATTTGCAGCTCCAGGTTACCTTCGCCCTCGACATAGAGTTGATCGCCGGGCGCCAGGGCGGTGTTGATTTGCGCCGCGACCCAATCGTCGGCACCGGGCCGCCAGTACGAGGTTCGTCCCTCGACGAAACTGAGGCGTGGCGGTGTGCGGCCGATCTCATCGGTTTGCGCCTCCTGGGCCATGCTCCCATGAACCATCGGCATGCCCGGGAGTGCCAGGAAACATGCCATTGCCAACATGAGTGTCAGTGTTGCCCGCATGTTTTCATGCTCCTTTGTTTAAGCCGGCAGACCATGCCGTTCATTGGCCACTCGATGAGGAAACGCCATATGCGTTGAACCCATGCCATTATCCTATTCGATTCGGTGCGATTCGGTCTGCCGGCGAATTGTTTTTTAAAGTTACAATTAAAAAGACGCGGATCAACGGGAAAAGTTTACAACGTGCGTCGAATGATCGCCATGTGAATGGGCCGGCAGGGGGGAGGCTCCGGGGGGAATCGCCATGGAACGGCTTGTATTCACAAATGAAGGAGTGTTAAATGAAAATTTGAATGTGTTGGGTATTTAATTGTATTTTTACCAATGGGATGTCGTTCAGCAAGGAGGCCGTAAGCGTGACAACGACGCATCATGTTGCGCCGAGTCCGGAAGAAAAAAAGTATCGCAATATCCTGGATCAAATGGAGGAGGGATATTACGAGACGGATCTGACCGGCCAATTTACCTATGTGAACCCGGCCGCCAGCGCGCACCTGGGCCGTCCGGTCGATGAATTGATCGGCATGAACTACCAGACCTACATGGCGGTGGATACCGCCAAAACGCTCTTCGGCATCTTCAATCAGGTCTATCTTACGGGCAAGCCTGCCAAAGGCATCGAATGCGACATCATCCATCCGGATGGGGCGTTGCGCATCCATGAAATTTCGGTTTCCCTGCTGCGGCAGCCGTCCGGGGAACCGATCGGTTTTTTCGGTATTTCCAGGGATCGCACCGAACAGCTCGATATGGAGCGGGCGCTTCGTGAGAGCGAAGAGAGCTATCGCAGCATCATGGACCTTTCCCCGGACGCCATCACCATCAACGAGGTCGGCACCGGCCGTTACGTGGCGGCCAACAAAGCCTTTTTCGAAAAAACCGGGTACCGCCCGGATGAGGTCGTCGGGCGTACCCCCGAAGCGTTGAAACTGTTCGCCGTGCCCGAGGAGTGGCAGCAGTTCCTCGAGGCCATGCGGCGCGACTGCTTAGACGGCCTGGAAGTGCAATTTCGATCCAAGGATGGGACGGTTCTTGAGAATCTGGTGTCCGGTCGCCGCATTCAGTTCAAAAACAAACCGTGCTTTCTGTTTGTCTCCACGGAGATCGCGTCCCTCAAGCGAACGCAGCAGGCCCTGCGTGACAGCGAGGAGAGCTACCGCCAGGTGCTTGAATTGGCGCCCGATGCCATCAGCCTGACCCGGGTATCCGACGGCACGTACCTGGAGGTCAGCGAGGCCTTCTGCCAGCAGACCGGTTACACCCGTGACGAAACCGTGGGCCGGAGCGCCTTGGAACTGAATCTCTATGTCGACCCGGCCGAACGTAAGCGGTCATCGGGCTTACCTCTCTGGAACTGGGTCTTTATGCCAACACCGACGATCGCTGGCTGTACTTCAAGACCTTCGAGGCGGAGGGACGGGTGGACGGCATGGAAATCGACTTTCGCAGCAAATCCGGAGAGGTCATCACCAACCTGATGTCCGGTCTGCCCATTCGGTTCGACGGGCAGAACTGCCTTCTCTCCATGGCCGTCGACATTACCGGACGAAAGCGCGCCGAACGGGAGCTGGAAAAGTATCGGCGGCACCTGGAAGAGATGGTCCGGGAGCGCACGCAGGCTTTGGAAGCCGCCCAGGCCGAACTGGTCAAGAGCGAAAAATTGGCGGTGCTCGGCCAGCTCACGGCCACGGTCAGTCACGAACTGCGCAATCCCCTGGGGGTGATCCGGTCGTCCAATTTCTATTTGCACCGAAAAATCAAGGAGAAGGATGCCAAAATAGACAAGCACTTGAAACGCATCGACGATCAGGTGTCCATGTGCGATGCCATCGTGGCCGATTTGCTCGAATACACCCGCGGCCGCAATGCCTCGATGGTCAAGGAGGCGCTGACCCCATGGCTGGTTCAGGTCATCCAACAGCTTCAGGAGTCCGAAGGTGTGGCCATTGCCGCGGATTTATGCACCGATCTGCCGGCCGTGCCCCATGACCGGGAAAAGATGCGGCGGGTGATCATCTCCGCTTTGTGACTTTCCAGAAACTCGGCCTTGGCCTGATTTTTCATGGCGTATTCGCGTAAGGCACAGCACCTGGAGTTGAGGAAGCAGCATTTGCCGGCGCACTTTTCGGATGCCGCGGTCAGATAATCGTCGTAATAATCGGTGAGATTGCCGGCTTGAGAGACGGATACGGCCCCCATGGTAAGCACACAAACCGCCAGTGCGATCATGATCTGTTTCATGGTGCACCTCCCTTTGTTTGGTCTTCACCTGTTAATGGCGTGGTCATCGTCGCGTATACGATGCGTCCCCCGGCCTCCAACGGGAAACGGGAAAATTCGGGCCGCCAGTGCCCGGTTGATCCTACCGGTGCGTCCATCCTGATATTTAAGTTATCATGCGGGGGGTTTCATTGAGGTTTCAAAAGGGTGGACGATCGGTATTTGGGGTTTGGTTATAACATTCTGATATATTGAATCATTCGAACCAAATTGATATTTGGTGATGATTTGAATTCAAAATTTGATTTTTATTTACCACCCAACGTTGTTGACTTAAAATGATCAGGTTTCCATGATCCCTCTATGCAGGGCTTCCAAACCGGGATCGAGTTGTTCGCCCAGTTCTTCTTCTATACGGCGCCGGTAAGCTTTATAGACCCGGTCGGCCTTGTTTGGCAGGCCGCGCCGGGCGTAAAGCGCCATGAGACGCCGGCAGGCCGTTTCATCCAGCGGATCTGCATCGAGCAGGCAATGAAACATCTGGCAGGCTTTGTTCAGGGCGCCGCGCAGCTCATACAGGTTGCCGATCCTCGACAACAAGTCGCAATAGACGGCGTACAGGCGCCGTCGCATGGGTTCGGCCCATGGCGCGTAACGGTCTGAAGGCAGAAAATCGCCGCCGTAAATCTGCTTTGCCGTCAGGAAAAGGTCCAGTGCCTCCCGTGTTCGATGCGCTTTTTCTTCAATTCTGGCGTTTTCACACAAGAGTTGAAATCGAAAGGCGTCCACATCGCAAAGATCGGGATTCAGAGAGACGAGATTGTCCTGTAAGACGAGGTAGATGGAGCCTATCTTCTGATCGATGTCCGGCTCCAACACCCGTCGCAGTCGATGCAGTGATGCCTTGAAGGTGCCTTCTCCCGAAGCCTTGGACTCAGGCCAAAGGTCTTAGATCAGCATCTCCTTGGGAATGTGCCGGCCGCCCCTGGAAACGAGGGCCTTGAGAAAATCTTTCGAGCGGGTGCCTTTCCACTCCGATTCGGGAATCGGCGTTTCGTCGCGGCAGACCTCGAAGGCACCCAGTGTGCGGATCTTGATACGCGGCAGGGCCCGGGTGCGGATGGCTTTGAGGATCTCCAGGGCCTTGGCCCGCGCGCCTGGAGTGCCCGCGTCGGCCACAGCCGACAACTCGGTGCAGGCGCGGGGCCCGAACTTGCGAATGAGTAATTGCCGAATATAGTCGAACCGGTCGTCGATATTCATTTCCAGGGTCCGGGTGCATATTTCGATCGCATCGACCGGCCGAACGATGGCAAAATGAAAAACACCGTAACGCTCGGCCAACTCGAAGGCTTCGGCCAGGCAGGCTTGGGCTGCTTCGATCTGATTGCGGCGAATGTGTAGAAACCCCATGGACAGGAGCGCTTCCGCGATAAAGGTGTTGCTCCGGATGCGCCTGAAATAGGCCAGGCCTGTTCGAATTCGGGTTTCGGCGGATTCCCATTGGCCGAGATGGAGTTCTGTCAGGGCGAGCAGGAGGTGGGTCCAGTTTTCATGCAAGCCCGCACGGCATTCGGGTTCCTGATAGATGGCGAGACTGTCGCGAAAACATCGTACGGCTGCGTCGAAGTGTCCCTGCCAGTAGAAATTGGCCCCCTGGAAGGTTAAGGACATGGCCATACCGGTCCAGTGGTCCATTGCGGTGCAAAGCTGATACAGTTGCTCCGAAATTTTTTGTGCTTCGCCGTGGGACTCGCTGTAGAATGCCAGCAGAAAATCGGAATAGAGCTTCAGGGGCACCAGGTAGACCAGACCCATTTCCGAAATGGCGCGATCCAGTTTATCCAGGCACGCCCTGGCGGGAAGGAGATCGCCGCGAAACAGGTACATCTCGCTCAACATTTTCTCCTTCATAATGCTGAGTTCCGGGTAATCGATACGCTTCTCCAGTATGTCGAGATTCCGAAGCAAGCCGGGCAGCTTATGGAATTCGCCCAGCCATGTCACGGCAATACCGGCATTGACCAGCGCGCTGAACTGCAGGATCGGGTCGCCGGCCTTGGCAGCGAAAAGCCAGGCGTTCTGGCAGGCGACAAATCCACTTCGCGGTTCTCCGCCACGGATCGTCAAGGCCAGTCCGGTATTGAGCCACAGCAACGCCTTTTCCCAATCGAGACCCTGCGGACCGACGGCGCTTCCCAGCTGGTTGGCATGGTCCAGAAGTTTTTTCAGCGGGATAATGTCGCGGCCCCGCATGATCGTAGCCTCCAGGAGAAAGGCCAGGCAGAGGATGCGCCCGTCGACCCTGCCTTGGGAATCGAATATTTGATAGGCTTTCCAGAGCCGCGAGATGTTTCGATCCGCCTCCGTAAAGCGGGCGAGCATGGAAGTGAAAAACAACAACCAAGGTTG
>DHGT01000056.1 GCA_002402905.1 Desulfatitalea sp. UBA4791
AAAACCTAACCGGAAGTTACTGATTTTTTTTAATCTTTTGATGGTAGGAAGTCTACCATCCTTCAAGGAGAAGTAAACCATGAACCTTTCGCTGAAGTTAAAAATAATCGAGAAGTATGGATCGCAATTCGGATTCGCCAGGGCGGCCGGCGTCAATGAGGCCACCGTGTCTCGGGTGCTTCGAGGGCATCGAGAGATACCCCGAGACGAACAGAACAGATGGGCGGACCTATTGGATTGCAAACGGGAAGACATCTTTTTAGAGGGTGTGAATTGATGCGCGAAGTGACGCCAGTCGAGAGAGCATTGTTCATGCTCGAAAAATTTGAGCAGCAAATTGCCATGATGAAAGCGGAACTATCGGCATTTTTACCGGATGATGACAGAACGGAGCGCTGCTACATCCTGGACCCACTCACGGGGCGGAGGAGGCCCATCAAGCGGGGCGGAATCAAAAGGCGGTCCGATGGCATCTAAAATCGATTTTTTCAGTCCAGAACAATGCAGCTTTATCCCATTGATCGGGAAAAAACCTATCGAGCAGAATTGGCAACAATGGAGCTACAAGATTCGGCCATACAACCCGGCAGAATTTCAAGGCCGCAACACCGGCATGGCCTGTGGACCTGCCAGTAACCGCCTGGTGCTGGATGTGGATGACCTGGCGCGTTTCAAGTCCACATGCCGGGCAAATAACTGGACCCTGCCCGAAACCCTCACCGTCGAAACCGGGAGAGGGTTGCCTCATTATCATTTCACGTATCCCGACGATGGGAAGCATTACGGGAATAAATCGTTCGGGCCGAAATCCAAAAGGAATTATGGGTTTGACCTGCGCGGCGCTGGTGGTCAAGTCGTGGCCCCCGGATCGATCCATCAAGATACCGGCAAGCCGTATCGCATCGTTAAAAATGTCCCACCGGCAGCGCCCCCGCAATGGCTTCTTGACCTGTACGACGAACCGAAGCCAGAGCCGAGATCATCCACATGTGTGGGGTGGACCGGCGATATAGGCCGCCTGCCGATCAAGCATGAAACGAAAAGTCTGATCCTATACAGCACCCCCGTAGGCGGCCGTAGTGAGGCGATCATGCGCGTGTTGAACGCCCTGGTCTGGTCGAGGCTTCACGATTCGGAGATCATCGGCATTTTCGAACAGTATCCCATCGGGGAAAAGTATCGTGAAAAAGGCAATGGCCGGGAGCGATGGCTTGCCCCTCAAATCGCCAAGGCCCGCGACCAGGTGCGCGATTTTGCCGAAGACCGAGCAGAACGTGAGGCGATCATGTCTGAATGTGCCGAGCCGTATCGGCCTGAAACATCATCATCAAATGATGATGATGCCGAATGTTTTTTAGAAGCCCTTACCGAAACCGACGAAGACAGTTCAGATGAGTACGAATGGCATATTCAGATGCTCGTGCCAAAAGCCGAGCCGATGATCATCGGCGGCAAGGGTGGAAGCGGAAAAACTACGCTTGCACTCGATTTTACCGTTCAGATGCTGGAGACCGATCCAGACGCGGCCGTCGTCTACATATGCGCTGAAGGAACCTATCGAGATACCAAAATCAGGGCCCGGCAAATGGGCCTTACCTATTATCAGCGTTTTTTCTTCCTGAAGCGCAAAGGCGGCGCGACATCATTCAAATTGTCGGAAAAATCCGACCTGGAGCTTGTCAAGTCCGCACTCGAATCTGCAAAGGCTAAGGGCCTTAAGATCGCCATGGTCGTGATCGACTCCATCCGTGGGATGCAAAAAGGATCGCTGTCGGACGATGCCGTGGGCGAGGTCATGCAGAATGTAAATGGCGCGATATGCCAGGAGCTCGGGGCGACCGCCTGTTACATCCATCACTCCAAAAAAAATATACAGGACATCACCGCGATGGACGCTCTCCTGGGGTCCGTCACCATTGTTAATTCTGTGCGCCATGCCTTATTCATTCGGAAATTGTCAAACAAAGTGCGCGAGGTCGAGGTTTGCAAATCAAATCTCGGATATGAGGATCACTTTTTCCGGGCGGAAATGAGCCCGGACAATCGGATCATTCTGGCGCATGAGGGGCTACGTGGTGATGGAGACGATACGGCCGACCAGGGACAACTGGACAAGGCCGAGGAGCTCGTCCTCTCGATGCTCAGCCCTGGTGAATGGGTCCCCGCGTATCAGATATTCAACGCGGCCGAAGGGAAAGAAATCAGTGTGGAATCAGTAAGAAGGGCCAAAAAATTACACAACATCGATGTCAAACGCCATGGGAAAACCTGGAAATGGCGACTTGAAAGTGTGGACCCTTGACCACCTTGACCACCTTGACCACCTTGAGCTTAAGCCGCCGAAGTTATTCGGAAATTAAGATGGTCAAGAAGATGGTCAAGGGTCTCATCTTTGACTACCTTGTCAAGATGGTCAAGATAGTCAAGATGGTCAAGATGGTCAAGGTAGTCAAGTTTCTCTTTTATATAGAAAGGACAACGTTATGAAAACAGCCGAAGCCCTGGACCTGATGCAGCAACCCCGAACGAATGACCATTGCCTCATATGTGGATCGCAGCCGGACATGATCGGCATGTTCGTGCCGAACGACCCCGAAGCCTGGGGAGCAGCACCGGGCAAGGCGCGGTTGATTCGGTATTGCCTTTGCGCCCGATGTGCGGCCGATCCAACGGCGCCCGAGCGCGTGGAAAAAATCATTCAACATGAAATGGAGAGCTGCCATGTCCGATAAGCCGAAACGCCAAAAACTAAAAACTCTTAATACCAGGATTTCCCGTTTGTGCGCTTGTGCATTCGGACCCCTCAGGTGCAAAAAGGTTGCTGTGGAAGGGTCAGATTATTGCGAAGAGCACAAACGGCAAATGGCCAAATATGGCATCCTTTGGGCGGTGCCCGATGGCCGATAAACCAAAACGGTATTGCGCGGTCTATCCCTGCCCGAACTATGCCGAACCGAACAGCAACTACTGTGCCGATCATCAGCCGATCAAGGCGGTCAAGGCCCGGGACCAGTTCTATGGGACCGGGCGATGGCGCCGTTTCCGTGATTGGTACATCGGCAAGCAGCCGCTTTGTGAGCAATGCCTCGCTGAAGGCCGCATCGAGCCTGCTGTCATTGTCGATCATATCATTGAGCTGAAGGACGGTGGAGCGCCCCTGAGCGAAGATAACGCCATGAGCCTGTGCAGACGGTGCCATCAGAAGAAAACAGCGCGTGAGGCCGCTCTCCGGCGGGAAAATCATCGCGTAGGCAACGCCATCGACCGGCCTGGCAACACGACGAAGAGTTAATTTTGAGCGAGAGTTCATAATGGGCAAGCGCGGACCGAAATCAGCGGCGAAAAAATACGCCGAAAGCCAGAACCAGGAACCCTACTATCCTGATGGTTACCCATGGGACAAGCCCGGATTGACCCGATCCGCTCGGGTGATCGCCTTTATCGAGTCCCTGCCGATCACCTCAGGCATCCATGCCGGTCGGAAGTTCAAACTCAGGCCATGGCAGAAAAAAATCATCCGAGCGATCTATAAGACCCGACGCGGCCGGCGGACCATCAGAACCGCCTTGCTCAGCCTGCCCCGAAAAAATGGAAAATCGGCCTTAGCTGCCGGCTTGTGCCTCGCTCATTTGCTCGGACCCGAAACCGAGGAACGCGGCCAGTGTTACAGTGCGGCCAGCGACCGCGAACAGGCCAGCATCTTATTCCGTGAGATGGAATCGATCATCTTGCGCATCCCCGAATTTGAAGCGCGATGCCATATTCAATCATTTCACAAACAGATCACCGACATGGTGACCGGCAGTATCTACCGGGCCCTGAGCGCCGATGCCAGAAAGGCGCATGGTCTGTCGCCGAGTTTTATATGTTACGATGAATTGGCGCAAAGCCGCGACCGTGAGTTGCTGGACAATTTACAGACCGGCACCGGCGCCAGGAAAGAGCCGTTGATGATCGTCATATCAACCCAAAGCCCGAGTCCTAACCATGTCATGAGCGAACTTGTGGACTATGCCATCGGCCTGGATGATGGCACCCTGCCCCCGGACCCATCTTTTTTCGGGTGCGTCTACGCGGCACCGGCCGATTCCGATCCGTGGGACCCGGACGTCTGGAAAGCATGTAATCCTGCCCTGGGTGATTTTCGGTCCCTGGAAGAAATGAAGCAATTTGCCGAGCAGGCCAAGCGCATCGCCACGAAAGAGGCCACCTTTCGCAACCTATATCTCAATCAGCGGGTGGATGCCGAGGCGCGATGGATGTCAACGGCCGACATCGATGCTTGCACCCTTGCCGACTTTCCGGACCTCTCCGGCCGGCCGTGCTATGGTGGCCTGGACCTGTCATCTACTCAGGATTTGACGGCATTCGTCCTTTGCTTCCCACCGCAGACCGATGAGGACCCGTTCTGCGTCCTACCGTTCGCATGGGTGCCATCAGAGGCCATCAGGGAACGCTCTCGTGCAGACCGCGTGCCCTATGACGTATGGCAGCGCCAGGGATTTATTGAGGCCGTGGCGGGGTCCGTGATTGACTACGGGCCGATATTGGCGCGGATCGATGAACTTGCCAAAAAATATGATCTCCGGGCCATCGCCTTTGACCGATGGGGAGCATCCAGAGTTGTGAACGATCTGACCGAGGCCGGCATGACAGTGCTCGAGTTCGGCCAAGGTTTTTCCAGCATGAGCCCACCCTGCAAGGAGTTGGAAAAGTTGATCCTGGAGCGGAAAATTGCATACCCGGAACATCCGACCCTCAAATGGTGCCTGGGCAACGTCATTGCAGAGGTGGACCCGGCCGCGAACGTGAAATTCTCGAAAGCCAAGTCCCGTGAAAAGATAGATCTGGCCGTGGCCCTGGTCATGGCCCTGGACGGCGCCATCAGGAACCAGGTCAAAAAGGTGGAGCCGTCCCTTCTATGGCTGTGATAAAAATCGCTTGACATTTATGTAATAAAAACCTATTAGGATAACATAATTGTAATTTTCCGTCAAGGCGATGGCTGGCGCCTGATGGGAAGCACGAGGAAAGAGGCCGTGCGGGGCCGCACCTTCGCACGCGCCTCTTTTCTTTTTTTGAAAGGATGCTCATGGAAAAACGAACGTTTCAAATCGAGGTCGGATCGATCCGCGATGCCGACCAAAGAACCGTAGAAGCCACCCTCAGCACGACCTATCCCGTAAGACGCTACGATGGAGAAGAAGTCCTCTCTCATGACCCAGATGCCATTGACCTGAGCCGTGCCCCCTTACCGCTTATCAACTCACACGATGCGCGATCCCTGCCCGTGGGCATCGTCGAAAGTCTCCAGGTCGTAGGAGGCAAGCTGCGTGGATTACTTCGCATCAGTAAATCACAAGACCGCATATGGGGAGACATTCAAGACGGAATACTTCGCAATTTATCCATCGGATATTTCATCAAAGAGAAGAAGAGGACCGCCAAGGGTTACCTTGTGACCAAATGGCAACCCTATGAATGCAGCCTGGTGGCGGCCGGCGCGGACCCGGCTGCTGGTATTGGAAGATCGATCTTTACTACCATTAGAAAGGGAAATGCTACCATGGATTTAAACGACATTTTGAAAGCAAAGAAGCGGGCCGTCGATGAACTCACCGAGATGGCCATGACCGAGAACCTGGACGAAGCCGCGACCGCTCGATTCGATGAGTTGAAAGGCGAAATCCGCACCCTTGACAGCCGCATCGAGGCCATCGAGATGGCCAAGGCCGGCAAGGAAGACCTCGCCAAACGCTCGGGCACCTTCAAGCCCGAGTTGGATAAAAAGCAGGACCGGACCATCCAGTTCGAGGGTGGACCGGCAGCGGACCGCTCCTACCGTGGCATGTTCGGTGAATTGCAGCGCGATGACTCCGAGTTGGAGAAGTTCAAGCGCGCCATGATCGAGGGCGTCGGATCGGCCGGCGGTTTTTCCGTACCCGATCCCCTGGCAGCTCAATGGCTTGACGAAAGTCTTCAGAACGAGATCATCCGCCCGAGGGCAACCGTGTGGCCGATGACCAGTTCGTCCCGCACCGTGCCAGGTTGGGATGGCAAGGACCAATCCGCCGGTCTGCTATATGGCGGTTTCGCCATGGAGTTTTTGGCTGAAAATGCAGAAGCCACCCCGCAGAACGGCAAGCTGCGCTCGA
>DHGT01000043.1:0-2584 GCA_002402905.1 Desulfatitalea sp. UBA4791
CCCTGACCTCAGCGTTGCGAACGCTGCGCTCTCCCAACTGAGCTACATCCCCGAAATGTGGGCCTGTTCATAACAAATCATCCACCCGGAAACAACACAAATTTCAACGGCGGCCGATCACGGCCCTATCCATGATTTATTGATCCCGGCGATCCGCCTCCTGAGCGGCCTCCCAGACCACCTCCACGGGGTGGCGCACGGGCAGCCGCCCCAGGTGCTCCATCTGCATCTGGCAGGTGGGACAGTCGGTGACGCCGACATCGGCGCCCGAGGTGTTCAACCTCTGGATCATGGGGGCGGCGATGGTGCGGCTCAGGGCATAGTTGGCGTGCAGCATGCCCCAGCTTCCCGCCATGCCGCAGCAGGTGCTGTTCAGGTCCTGGAGTTGGACGCCGGGGAGGGCGCCGAGCAAGGCCAGGGAGCTGCGGTTGTTGGGTTGGATGCGCAGATGACAGGGGGCGTGGTACGCCAGTTTGACCTCTAATGCGGCGGACGGCAGCCGATCGGCATGATCGCCGATCAATTGCGAGATGTGGATGGTTTTGGCGCGCACCTGCTCGGCGGTGGGCCGGTCGAGAAGATAGGCCCAATCCTGCATCAAGGCATAACCGCACGAGGAGCAGGTCACCACGATCCAGTCGACCGCGTCGAGCAGCCCGTGCCAGGCGGCCAGGTTCCGCTGAACGGCGTGGTGGGCCGCGGCTGCGAGCCCCTTGGAGAGCTGGGGCAGGCCGCAGCAGGCCTGGGGCGGCAGATGGACCTGCATGCCCATGCGGTTGAGCAAGGCCGTGGCCGCCACACCCAGGGCCGGCCGAATATAGCCGGCATAGCAACCGGCATAATAGAGCACGCGCGGACCGTTACCAGGCAACACCGCGGGTACTCGTTGGTACAAGTTGCGCCAGGCGAACAGCACTACGCCCCGTTCAGGCGCCAATCCAGCCAGGCGGGCGGAGAGTTTGCGGACAGGTGTCACCCTGGTGGCCGCGCCGATGAGGGGCGACAGCCGGTGGGTGGTTCGGGCCAGCAGCTCGACCTGGGCGGTGATTCGCTCGGGACAGGCCACGCCGTGACGACGCGCGTACTGGGCCTTGGCCTCCATGGCCAACTTGGGGATGTTGACGTTGGAGGGGCATTCGACATAGCAGCTGCCGCAGTTGACGCACTGCGCCATCACCTGCTGAAGGGCGGCCGCATAAAGCGTCCGGTCGGGCAACGCGCCGCTGATCAGGGCCCGCAGCACATTGGCCTTGGCCCGAGGTGCGGCCGATTCGTCCCGGGTGGCCTTGTAGACCGGGCACATGCGCGTGGCGGCGGTCACGGTGGTGCATTTGGCGCAGCCATGGCACAGCTCGGTTTCCGTAACGAATGCGTCCTGCCACACCAGGCGCAGCCGGTCCAGGGGCTGACTTCGGTAGGCGGCGCCGTAGCGCAGATGGCGGGTCATCTGGCCGGGGTCGTCGCAGGTCTTGATCTCCGGGTTGAAGAGGTTCTGCGGATCGAGCAATTGTTTGGTGCGAACGAACAGGTCATAGATGGCCGGATATTTGCGCTGGACGTAGGCCGTGCGAAGACGGCCGTCGCCGTGTTCGCCTGATACCGTCCCGCCGAGTCCGTCGACCAGGTCGTAGACCCCGTCCGCAATGGGCTGCAGCAGATCGACGTCGCGCGGGTCTTTCAGATCGAGCAGCGGCCGGGTATGCATCAATCCCTTGGCAATGTGGCCGTAGACCACGAAGGGAATCTCCAGGCGTTCAAAGAGGGCATAGATCCCGGTGAAGTATTCGGACAGGCGGTCCACGGGAACGGCCGCGTCTTCGACCAGGGCCAGGATCTTGCGAGGTCCCTTAAGCTTGTAAAGGGTCGGCACCGCGGCCTTGCGCACGGCCCAGAACTTTTCCTTCTCCACTGCCGAGACCGCTTCGTAGGCCCGCTCGGTCAACCCCAGGGATTGCAATTGACCGCGAAGCGTCTCGGCTTGCCGGGCGCACTCGTCGGCCGACGGGCCGTCGAACTCGATGAGCAGGACATTGTCCACGTCGTCGGGAATCCTCTCTGCAAGCGTCCGGTCCGATGCGCGGGCCAGCTGCAGGAGGGATTTGTCCATGATTTCGATGCCCGACGGCGCCAGGCCCATGGCATGCTGAACCGCCCGGGCCGCCTTGAAAATATCGTCGAAGAAGGCGACCACGAGGCTGTCGGCGGCCGGCCGGTCGATCAGGCGAAAACGCAGACGCGTGGCAATGCCCAGGGTGCCTTCGGCACCGCACAGCAGCTGCTGCAGGTGCAAACGGCCGCCCCGGACCAATCCGCGCAGGTTGTAACCGGCCACATTGCAGGCGATGGGCGGATAGGCGGTCTCGATGGTCTCGGCATGCCGATCGTATAATCGCGCCAATTGGGTGAGGTGGCGCGGCAAGAGGTCGATTCCGGCCGCCTCGATATCGGACAGCAAGGCCGCCGAACCATCGGCGAAGACCACCTCCGCATCGACCAGGTAATCGGCCACGTTGCCGTACTTGACCGAATGGGCGCCGCTGGCGTTGGTGGCGCACATGCCGCCGAAGGTGGCATACTCGCCGCT
>DHGT01000043.1:2667-5513 GCA_002402905.1 Desulfatitalea sp. UBA4791
TCGCCGACGGCCGAGCCGCACAACCCGCTGCCGGCGCCGCGCGGATGCACCTGCAGGCCATTGCGGATGGCGAATTTGACGGTGCTTTGAACATCCTGCGTGCATCGGGGATAGACCACGGCGGCCGGCAATTTCTGAAAAATACTGCCGTCGGTGGCGAGCATGTAACGCCGCAACGGATCGGTATGCACCTCACCGGCAATTTGCGCGGCCAACTCGTTGAATGGCGGCTTGAGTTTACTTTTTGTCTTCATATTGATCCATTTGATCCATGGAAGCATGCCGAGGAAACATGCCGATTCCAACACCATCCAAATCGACACCATTCCTCAACTTTGACGCCACCGTAAAAAGCCCAATATCTGCGTTGTGCTCATCCCGTCGTCCTTGCGGCGTACGACAAGTACGCCTCAGGACACGGAATTTCGCACGCCTTGATCTTGGGCTTTTTACGGCGCCGTCCGACAGCGACTTTTTACATAGCCATCAACTTTCATACTTTCCTACTTCTTTTCCGACTCCCGCCGAACCAGAACACTGGCATTGGGAATCACCGCCAGTGTCCCCTGGTGCGCCCTCACCGCCTGTCGGGCCTCCTCCATGGAAATGGCGCCAACCCCTATCTTTCGGGCAATTTCCGCCGGCAGCGCGGAGACCAGATCGATGCGGATCCGCCGCGTCTTCTCCATCAGGGCCAGGGCCGTACCGCCGTTGCCTTCGTAGCGGCCGGCCAGCCGTTCGAAGGCCGCATCCCAGCCGCCCAGGTCGAACCAGGGCAAAAAAGTTTGCGAACCGACGCCGTCCGGGCAGGCGGCCAGAAGGATCAGACGCCCGCCGTCGCGCACGAAGGCCGCGGCGTGGTGGATGGCCTTGTGACTCTGGATCAGGTTGATGTCCTTGGGATAGCCGCCGCACGAGGCCAATACCAGGTCATAGTCGGCCCCTTCCACGGTGGTATGGGTGGCGTGACGGGCGCAGGCCGCCTCGAAATGGGCGACGCCCTGGCCCACCATCAGGTCGCAAACCCGCCCCCGGCTGTCCAGGAGGGCGTGCACTGCCAGGTCCGCCGGTCGAAAGGTTTCCACTTCGGCCAGGTCTTCGGCCAGGGGGTTTCCGGCCAGCGCCCCCGGCCGGCAACCGGCCGCCAGGCGACGGCGCGAAGGATCCAGGAATAGCCCATGGTTCGCGTAAATGGCCTGCTTTTCACCCAGGCCCGGGAAGATGAGTTTGCGACCGCCGCCATAACCGGCAAAATAGTGGTGGGCAATGGCGCCGAACGTCACCCGGCAGGTGGCCTCAAGGATATCTTCGCGAATGCGCACCGGTGTTCCCCGCCGGGTGTGCCCCAGGGAGACGAAACGGGTCTGCCCCGCGCAGTCATGATGCACCCACCGACCGGTATCCAAGGCCGTTCCGTAGGCCTGGATGCATTCTTCCCGGCGCTGGCGGGCATGGGTGCCGTAGGCGATATACACCTCGAGGTGGCCGGGTGTCGCCCCGTGCGCCGTCAACACCGACAGCAGAACCGGCAAATAGCGGGGATACTCGCACAGGCGGGTCTTGTCGGCCACGACGACGGCCGTCCGCCGGAGATCCAAGGGACGCGATGTTACGTACTGTTCCAGGCGCTGGCGAAAACGGACGTCGTCAATGGCCAAAACCGGATCATCGACCGTTAACACGCACGGCTTGCTTTCAAAGTCCCATTGAACGGTATCGCTGCCGTAGGCCAACCCCAAAGAGCACCCCATCGACCACCTCATCCCTTCTGTGTCAAACGCACTGTAACCTCACACCCTGAAAATAACAAGCCGGGCAACAGGGGTCCAACGATTCTGACTGAATGTGATTCACCCTGAAGGGTCTGCATCATTGAAGTCGTTTAAAAAAAATATCGCATGGCAACGGTCACCTGTTTCACCCGGGTCGGGTCTAATGAATGGCATCCAGATAGAACTGCTGTGAGCGGTCGCAGGGAGGCCCACCTTGATTCTCATTTCCGAAGGCCTTATAGTCGTTTTTAAATTAACCTGATTCACCATCACGAGGAGACCTTATGAAAGCACTCATCAGCATCGTCACCATCGCGTTTCTGGTTCTGGGGTCCAGCGCAGCCATTGCCAAGGGACCGAACGGTAAGGGACCAGCCGACCAGGCCTATGATAAGGCCGATGACAACGCCCGTTTTATCCGCGGCGAGAACCGGCCTCAGGGCAAAGGATCAGAGGCCGACACCGCCAAGGAGATGAAGGCCGAGAAAAAAGCCAAGAAGGGCGATTCCAAAAAGGATCGCGCCATCATGGACAAAAAGGGCAAGGGATCGAGCGATACGCCTCGCGACCCGGAAAAAATTCGGCAGCGGGACAAGACCCAGCAACGGGACGGGACCCAGCAAAAGGAACGCGACCGTGATCGCATCCATGTTCAGGAAAACAATAGAGCCGGGAAGGATACCGACAAATGATCGTTGCCAGTGAGAAAGATGTGATCGCAGCCCCCATCGAGAGCCCGGAAGTAAAAAATGCCAAAATCAAGGCGCTGATCGGCCCCCAGCAGGGATGGGAAGACCATGTGATGAGAGTGATCGAGCTGGATGCGCAGGGCTACTCACCGGCCCATGCGCACCCTTGGCCACATATCAACTACATGCTGGAAGGCCGGGGCGTGCTGATGATGGAGGGGAAAGAGTATCCGGTGGAAGCCGGCGGCTATGCCTTTGTCCCGGCCGGCACCCCCCATCAATTCAGGAACACCGGTACGGAAAAATTCCGTTTCATCTGCATCGTGCCCAAAGAGGGTCACCAATAGGCGTCGGATCTATTTAGTGCCCATCCACAAATGGCCAA
>DHGT01000043.1:5625-6543 GCA_002402905.1 Desulfatitalea sp. UBA4791
CCACCGAACGGAGGATTGGATCATGGCCGAAAAGAAATACTACCAATGCGACCAGTGCCGTCGACAAGCCGAAACCCAAACCGGTGAACCCGTGCCCGAGTGTTGCGGCCGCCCCATGCGCGAAGTGGCCGACCCCCTGGATCAATGCACCCTCAGCAGCACCGCCGAACACTCCCGATTCGATGATGGCGGGGGGCCGTGCGACGACGGCAGGGCGGGATAGTTCGCCGCCGTAAGGGTCAGGCTTCCCGGTACGGGTCCGCCTTGATTCCGTAGCGGCGCATGATCTGCTGCAGGGCCTGCCGTTCCAGGCCGCACAGACGGGCGGCCTGGGATACGTTACCGTCGCACTCGGTCAGCAAATGCCCGATATACGCATCGTTGAAATGCTGCAGATTTTTCTCCTTCGCCGCTTTGTAAGGAAGACCTTTGAAATCGGCATCGAAACTGGCCGCAATCTTTTCCCCTGACTGCAGCCCCACGTCCTGGGGCCGGATCACCTCCTGAGGTGAAAATAGAATGCCCTGAATGATGATATTCTCCAGTTCGCGGATATTGCCCTCCCAATAGCGATGCTTGAAAATGGCCATCAGTTCCGGAGAGATGCGCTTGTTCGGCTTGTTCAACTCCGTGCAGTGCTTTTCGAGGAAGTGGTTGGTCAGCAGGGCGATGTCTTCCACCCGTTCCCGCAGGGGCGGCAGGTGTATGGGCAGCACGTTGAGGCGGTAGAAAAAATCTTCTCGAAACTCCTGGCGGCGGATCTTGGCCTTCAAATCCTGGTTGGTCGAAGCCAGAATGCGCACATCCACCTGGATCGATCGCGCATCTCCCAGGGGCTTGATCTCTTTCTCCTGCAAGACACGCAGCAGCTTGGTCTGGATGCTCGGGCTGACATCGCCGATTTCATCCAGGAAAATG
>DHGT01000043.1:6669-10125 GCA_002402905.1 Desulfatitalea sp. UBA4791
GTGCCCGATTCTCCGGTGATCAGCACCGTCAGATCGTTTTTGGCCACCATCTGGATGGTTTCGAACACGCGCTGCATGGCCGGGCTCTGGCCGATCATCTGCTGAAAGCTGAAACTATCGCGGCAGCGGGTCTGCAGGCGCTGGTTCTCCTGGATCAGCCGGTTGCGTTCGAGCGCCTTTTCCAGTCTTAAAATGAGCGTGTCATGTTCGAACGGCTTGGCGATAAAATCGTAGGCCCCGGCCCGCATGGCCTCGACCGCAAGCTCGATGTGGCCATAGGCGGTCATCATTACCACAGTCAGTGACGGATGGCTCTTGCGAACCATTTCCAGCAGGGCCATGCCATCCATTCCCGGCATCTTGATATCGGCCAGCATCAAATCAAACGGCAGTTGGGACAGCAGATGCAACGCCTCCTCGCCGGATGACGCCGTCTCCACTCGGCAGTTCAGGTCCGGCTCCAGGCTGCGTTTGAGCAGTTGAAGCATGTCCGGTTCGTCGTCTACGACCAATATGTGTGGGGGCATGACGTGTTATCTCCCATTAAAAGCGGCGGGAATGGGCAGCTCGATGGTGAACGTAGCGCCTTGCCCGGGCGTGCTCTCCACCCGGATACTGCCGCCGTGATTTTTGATGATTCCGTAGCTGACCGACAATCCCAGTCCCGTTCCCTGTCCGGTGGGTTTGGTGGTGAAAAACGGATCGAAGATGCGGGCCAGGTCCTTGGCCTGAATGCCCTGCCCCGTATCGTGCACACGGATACAGGCCTTCTGATTACTCCCGTTCACCTCGGTGGTGATCGCGATCTCCCCTTGATGGCCGACCGCATAGATGGCGTTCATGAGCAAATTGATCAGCACCTGGGAAATTTTTTTCTGGTCGATCAGCAACGGCCCGATCCTGCGGTCGTAATTGGCCCGGATATCGATACCATCCAGCTTGGCGTGCTGCCGGATGAAGTGGAGCACATCATCGATGACCGCGTGGACGTCACACAAATCCTTCTTGGGGGCCGAGGTGCGCGCGAAATTGAGCAGATCTTCCACGATGGATTTGCAATAGCGGACCTGCTTTTCGATGGTTTTCAAATCCGCCTCGCGGTCGGACCCCTTGGGTTCGTTGCGCAGCATCAGCTGGGNNGATTGTTGATCTCGTGGGCGATACCCGATGACAACTCGCCGATGGAGGCCAGCTTGTCGGCCTGGGCCATCTGCTCGCGCATCAGGTGCTGCTGCTCGATGTCCTTGACCAGAAAATGGAGGGTGCCCTCCTCGCCCGTATACCCTTCGGCCAGCCCCCCGCTGAGCAATACCCGCCGGCGTCCCTCGGCGGCCATTTTCAAATCCACCTCCGTGTTGGAGATGAATCCCTGGCGGAGGACCGTCACCGCGATTTTCCCCCATTGGCCGGGATCGCAGAAATAGTCCTGGAACGACCGGCGGCCGGCATCGTCATGGGCGTTCTCCCATCCGAGCATCTGTTTACCCGAAGGGTTGATGTCCAGGATCGTGCCCTCCTTACGGGTGACCAGAATCATGTCCTTGGACCCTTCGAAAATCTGCCGGTATTTTTGTTCGGATTGGGTAAACGCTTCGGTGCGCTCGGCCACCAGGTTTTCCAGGTTCTGATTCAAATAGAGCAGTTCGCCGTGGGCGACCTGCAGGGCCTGACGGCCTTGCATGATGCTCTGGTATAAGGTCCAGGTGCGCGCAAAAAAAAGGGTCACCGCGCCGACCATGACAAAAGCGAAGGTGTTGATGGCGCCGCTGAAAGGTTGCAGCGGCTCCCATGCCGAGGCGTGCCCGCTGACGATGAGCAGCTGCTTGACGATATGCCCCACCGAGCGGGATACCGAGAACAATGCCAGGGCCAGGCAGACCCAGAGCAGATAGGCCCAGACGATATTGTCTGCATCGCGCCGAAGCAAATCCGCCGCATATCGCACGCATAAGAAACAGAATACGATCATCAGGACCGAGCCGCCCACGTCGACGATCCAGATGGGCAAAAAAGAGGTATTCATGCGCCCCCCTCCTCCCCATCCCGATCCGCCGGCATTCGCAGAAGCCAGCGCAATCCCATGAAAAGAAAAACCATGGCCGGCACGCACAACAAATGGTCCAGCTTGACCAGGTAATAGAGGTACGGGACCCACTCATGGCCCTGCACCGCGTCGATGCGCATATGCATCGTCCCGATGCGGTGAATTTCGATCAGTCCGGATTGCTCTTCCAACCAATGGCCGACAAAGGCATCGGCATTCCAAAGGATAAAGAAAAAAGCGGCGTATTGGATGAAACGCCATCCCCGCAGGTCAACCAGGCGGCGTCTGCGAAGCCAGTAGATCAGCAGCCCCATGGAAAAAGCGAAAAAGAGGTGGGCCATCTGGTGGGCATACAACCCTTCAGGGCCGCCATGGGTTTGCAGTGCCCACACCGGCGCCGGCCAGCATACAGCTGAGGCCAGCAACAGACTGAGTAAAAGGCAAATCAAGGGCGAACCGCTCCTTGGCGTCGCTATCCTGGTCCGCCGGCGGCATCGAGCATCTTTTGAACGTTACGGAAATAGGGCAGCCAACGGCGCAGGTGGCCGAATACAATACGGCCGAGAATGTACAGCGGAATAAATATAAATGGATATCCGACAGTGGGTCCGACAAGTATCGACAGCGGCCAGGCCACCGCGAAATCCACATCATGAAAGCGGCCGTTCAACCAGCCCAGGGCGAAAGGTACCGGCCAGAGCATGCCGGCCGAATAGGCCGCCATGGTAAAAAAGTGGCGTCCCCAGGCGTCATTGGCTTGCTTGTTGAAAGCCTTGTAGCCGGCCCGATCGCCGGCGTCATGCGCCATGATACTCAACGCTTCGCGCCGGGCGATGTCGCTCTTGAGCTGTTGCAGATGCCCCCGGTTGAAACGGATGGCCGCCGACAGGGTCAGCTCTCCGACAATCACGCAGTGCATGGCGAGACAAAAAGAGCCCACCAGGAACCCGAACAATGGGTCGCCGGGCAAAC
This sequence comes from Desulfatitalea sp. UBA4791, assembly GCA_002402905.1. GTDB lineage: Bacteria > Desulfobacterota > Desulfobacteria > Desulfobacterales > Desulfosarcinaceae > Desulfatitalea. The sequence continues at coordinate 9,686 of DHGT01000043.1, forward strand.
GGAAGGGTGCGATGAGTATGGCATCCATCCACAGATAGGCGGATGTCAGGAGCTGGTTTATCACAACGTCATGTTTTCCGAAACAGGCCGGCGCCGTGCAAGGCACATGCACGGCGCCGACGCGCCTCTATTTAACTGGACTTAACCGAAGATTCGGTAATTGAAAAAGCCACGCAGGGTGTAGTCCAGACCCACATAGCAGGCCAGGACGATGAAAAACCACTTGAGGCCTTTTTCCGGAATGTATTTACCGGTGCGCGGTCCGATCATCGATCCGATGAAGATACCCACCAACTCCACGCCGATCATGATCCAGTAAACGGTGATGCCCTTGATCATGAAGTTGACGATGGACAGGATCATGCTGATCAACACCGCCAGGGCCGATGTACCGGCGGCCACGAACATGGGCAGACCGACGACGCTGGTCAGAAAGGGCA
>DHGT01000043.1:10163-14828 GCA_002402905.1 Desulfatitalea sp. UBA4791
TCTGGCCGAAGAAGGAGATTTCGGTCTTGGCCAGGCTGAAATGGGTGGTCTTGACCCCTTGGCCGGTAATATCGCCTTTTTGTTTGATGGTCGCTTCGAACGCCTTGGCCGCATCCTTGGCCCGTTTCTTCGAAGACTGGCCTTTGGGGGTCATTTCATAGACCATGAAACCGCCGATGATGAACACGATCAGGCCGAACCACCCCTGGTACTGGGAGAATTTCACCTTGCCCATGGTCGTGTAGACGACCAGGAAGGCGGCAAGCAGAGAGCCGAGCCCCAGGAAAAGCCCCAACGGCGCAATCAGGCGTTTCTGCTTGGCATAGTTGACGCTGGAAACGGCCGCCGACAACCCCACCAGCCACTGGTTGGAGACGCGGATACTGTCGGTGATGAACTTGTTGAGGGTGGGGGCGCTGTCTTTAAAAGTTTTGGCATAGGCACCCAGCCCGAAAATCGAGATGTGACCCACACCGGCCATGATGCCGCCAAAGGCACCCACGGTGGAAAAGACCCAGCCGACCCATATGGCCCAGAAAAAGGCCAGTACCAGGTTGATCTGGATCCCACCGGGAATTCCCAGGTAGCCCGTGGCTGCATTGGGATCGATCTGCCCCGATTCGGTCCCCTTAGGTGCCTGAGCGATGGCCTCTTCGAGGTTGGCGGCAGCAGCCGTATCCGCCAGAATCAAGGGTGCGACGAGCATGGCAGCCAACAACAAAATGGAAAAACAGGTCTTGACGCTTCGATTCATAACTCTCCTCCGAATATGAGAAAAAAACCAACTGCCGCCAAAAACGGCAACCTTCACATTAAAATTAAATATTGCATATAGAGCAATCGGTGTGCCAAATTCCCAATCGATCCAGACCGGCGGAAAAGCAATTTCATTCTTCTATTTATATAGCGTTATCAAATAGTTGATACCAAGCACACCCCGGACTACCGGACGGATAGGCGCCCGAATGACTGCAAGGGCCGGTAAAGAAATGCATCATTTTAATTGCGCATAACCCGCTTGCCATACAAAACTGCAATAATACGGCCAGTTATGCGACTGCAAAAAAAAATTGCGCACGCTTTTATTTTATTGCACTTTACCCCACACCAAACCCCTTGCCCCTGTTGACAGCAGCCTAATAAATTGATTTTTTGGCTTTTATGCCCTTTCCAAACGGGTGTCAAATGGAGTTTGTATCCAAAACCAATGGTATGAATATTGCTAAATACCACCGGAAGCGATTTATCCGTCGACCAGATTTTCAGAGCCATCGAGACGAAAAGCCGGTCATCGGCTGTGACCATATAAAAAGGTGATGCCACCATCACAAAAAACGCCTGACATTGTGGAGGCTCAGAGTGGAAAAAACAGTCTATTCTTTGTGTTTTATGTGTTCCGTGCGCTGTCCGATCCAGGTCCGCGTGGCCCATGGACAGGTCAAATGGGTTCAGGGCAACCCCCATGTGGCCGGTATCGAGGGCAGCCTTTGTCCCAAAGGTGCCGCCGGAAAGGCGTTGCTGTATGATGAGCAACGGCTTCAAACCCCCCTGATTCGCGACGGCGAACGNNGGTTCCGGTAAATGGCGCAGCGCCAGCTGGCAGGAGGCCCTCGATTACATCGCCGACCGGCTGCGCGGCACCATCGATACCTATGGCGGCAAAAGCGTGGCCCTGATCGAGCGCGCCAATCTCTCGACCCACGTCTCCAAGACCTTCTTAAAGGCCATCGGCTCTCCCAACCATGTGACCCACGATGCGCTCTGCAAGGGATCGGTCAACACCGCCTGCCGCAGCCTGTTCGGCTATACCGACGCCCAGGTGGGGCTGCAGTATGACAAGACCAAGCACATCGTCCTTTACGGCCGCAATATATTCGAGGCGGTGGCGGTCAAGGAGGNNCTACATCGATCCGCGGGTCACCGTCACCGCCACAAAGGCACACCGCTACTGGATGATCCGGCCGGGAACCGACCTGGCCCTGAACTATGCTCTGATGCACATCATCCTCAAGGAACGACTCTATGATGCACGCTTTGTAGACCGCTGGGTCGAAGGTTTGGTGGAGCTCAAGGAGTTCCTCAAACCTTACACGCCCGATTGGGCCGAGGCCGAAACCGGTATCCCGGCCGACGAGATGATCGCCTTCGCGCGGGAAATCAGCCGCGACAAACCGGCGGTGATCTTTCACTACGGTTACCGGGGCGCCCATCACGAAGAGGAAATCTACCTGCGTCGTTCCATCCTGATGCTCAATGCACTCATGGGATCCATCGAGGCGCCCGGCGGTTTCTTCTTCAAAAAGGGTCCCGGCGAAGCAGGCGGCAAACCGGCCCGCAAGCTGACCGACCAGGATCTTCCCAAGGTCGCCGCCCCCCGTGCCGACCTGGTGGGCAGCGAGGAATTCCCCCTGCCCGATCCGGCCCATGGCGTTCCCCAGACCCTCATCGACGCCATCCTCACCGAAAAGCCCTATCCGGTCAAAGCGCTGATCATCAATCGCTTCGATGCGCTCAAATCCATCCCGGATACCAATCAGACCAAGAAGGCGTTTGAAAAGCTGGACCTGATCGTGAGCATCGACGTCAATTTCAGCGATTCGGCCTGGTATTCGGATGTGGTGCTGCCCGAATCGACCTATTTCGAGCGCACGGACTGTATCCAACAGGCCAATGGGCTGAAACCGCAAATGTTTTTGCGGGAACAAGCCATTTCGCCGATGTATGACACCCGGGAAAGCGCCGTCATTCTCAAACAGCTGGCCGATCGGCTGGGGGTGGGACAGTATTTCCCCTATGAAAACATGGATGATCTGGTGCAGTGGCAGCTTGAAGGCACCGGATTTACACGTAAAGATTTCCAGAGCAAGGGCTTTGTGGCCTACTGTAAGGATCCGATCTTCTGGGATCGCAAAGAGGGTTTGAAGTTCAAGACCCCCTCGGGAAAAATCGAGTTCAAGTCGAGTCTGCTCGAAAAGGCCGGATATCCCTCGTTCCTTCCCTATAAACCGGTAAACCGTCCCGAGGGCGATCAATTCCGACTGGTTGTCGGCCGGGTGGCGGCGCACACCCATGTTTCCACGCAAAACAATCCCTACCTTCTGGAGCTGTTTCCCGAAAATACCCTCTGGATCAATGCCAAACGCGCCACGGCATTGGGGATCGCGGACGGCCAGCCGGTGGAGGTCGCTTCCCGGCGCGGCAATGGCACTCTTCGGGCCCATGTGACCGAGATGATCCATCCGGACACGGTCTTTATGGTCCACGGATTCGGCCATGAAGCCCAGAGAGCGGAACGCTGCTATAACATAGGTGTGTCTGACAGCGTGCTGCAAGAGAGCATCACCGACCGGGTAGGCGGCAGTCCGGCCTTGCACGACACCTTCGTCACCGTGAAAAAAGCGGCCGCATGACCGCATGACGCCTACTGTATAAAGTTTCCAGAACGATAAGGAGAAGGAAATGAGTGACTACCAGCTCTTTCAAGATACCCGCAAATGCATCGGCTGCCTCGCCTGCGAAGTGGCCTGCAAAGCCAATAAAGACCTGCCGGTCGGCCCCAAGCCGTGCCATGTCGTGCAGGTCGGGCCCAAATTCATCGGCAACCTGCCGAGGGCTTCCTACATTTTCATGCCCTGCTACCATTGTGAAAAACCCTGGTGCGTGGACGCCTGCCCCACCGGCGCCATGCAAAAGCGCCCAAAGGACGGCATCGTTTTCGTCCAGGCCGACCTGTGCGTGGGATGCAAGGCGTGCATCCGGTCATGCCCCTGGGGTGCCCCGCAATGGAACAAGGAGACCAAAAAGGTGGTCAAGTGCGACTACTGCATGGACCGCATCGACCAGGGTCTGGACCCGGCCTGCGTCACGGTCTGCATCACCCACTGTCTGAGCTTCGGCAAGGCCGATGCCATGCCTGAAATCCGCCGGGAACGCCATGCCCGGGCCATCGCATCGCTCGACCACAGCGCTTTTTCAGGAATCAGCAATATTTAGAGGGTAGACCGACATGTCCGACAAACAGTGCCCCGTGAATGACACCTTGACGCGCCTGCAGCAGGCTTCGGAAGGCATCGAACTGCAGCATCCCCGCAGCCGGCGGATCGTGGGTCAGATGGCGACCCTGGTGCGGGATGTAGCCACCGGCAGCGCCGGCGACGAACACCTGCCGGCCCTCGACGCCCTGATCGAAGAGCTCGCCGGCTTCGCCCCCGATCCGGCCGGTGTGGCCCTGGGCCGGGACCTGCGGGACGTCCTGGCGGCCCATCGCGAAGTCTTCGACAGCCATGTGAAGACCCACATCTGCGCATCGGGACGCTGCGACGTGCTGACCCCGGCGCCGTGCCAGATGGCTTGTCCGGCCGGCATCGATGTGCCGACCTATGTCGCCCTGATCGGCGAGGGGCGGGATGCCGAAGCCATCGAGGTGATTCGTCGCGACAACCCCTTTCCATGGGTGTGCGGGCTGGTCTGCACCCGGCCTTGCGAGTTCATGTGCGTGCGCGGTCGTATCGACACACCCGTTTCCATCAAAAGCCTCAAGGCCTTTGCCGCCGAACGCGCCCTCTCCCAGGGACATTATGTCAATCCCAAACCGGCCGCACCCAAGAACCGCAAGGTGTGCGTGATCGGTGCCGGTCCCGGCGGCATGAGCGCCGCTTACTACCT
>DHGT01000051.1 GCA_002402905.1 Desulfatitalea sp. UBA4791
TATCCAATCCGCGAATATCAGAGTGCTCAACCGTCGTTATTGCAAACCCCGCCTCTATCCAAGCATTCGATGGAAATCGTCACACCCGTTTTTTGGGGTATGGACAGGTTTTTTTTATTGACAAACGTTCAACCATAACAGGGGCGGGCGTTACGCCCGCCTGTAGCAGCCGTTCAAGTGAATGACATGGAGTCCTGGGGTTAAAAGAAAAAAACCAACAACCACCTGGACCGCAGGTGGTTTTCATTTTTGCAGCTTTGGGGTAGGATCATATTTTCGGCATGAATGCCGGAGCAGGACATGTCAACGGCGGTGCGAACCATGGATTCAAAAAGAGCGGTCATCATCGGCTATGATGCGGTTTCGCCGCTGGGTCTCGATCTGGCCGCCCAATGGGACGGCGCCCTGCAGGGGCGAAGCGGCATCGGCCGTTTGACGCGCTTTCCGATCAGCGCCGACTTCCCGGTCCAAATCGCCGGAGAAGTGCTGGACATCGACCACCTGCCGTATGATTTCCTGAAGCCGCGCGAACAGGCGCGTTGGGTGTCGCCGATTTTCAAGTATGCCTTGTTGACCGTGCAGCGCGCCCTTGAGCGCTGCGGCCTGGAGATCACGCCGGCGTTGGCCCCCCGCACCGCCATCACTTACAGCAGTGCAGTGGGAGGGCTCGATGCGCTCCTGGACGCGGATCGCAAGCTGATCGCCGAGGGCAACCTGCCCATGCCTTACGTCAATCCCAACTCCTGCATCAACATGGTCACCGGCCGGGTCTCCATGTGGACCGGTGCCACGGGGCCGATCACTAGTACGATCACCGCTTGTGCGACCGGATTGACCTCCATGATCATGGGCGCCATGCTTCTGGAGTTGAATCGCGCCGATGTGGTGATCTGCGGCGCCGTGGATTTCGCGCTCGTGTCGCCCATCGTGGCCGGTTTCGCCACCATGAACGGCGCGTTTGTTCCCAAGGAGGGCGAGCCCGCTGAGGCACCGGCGCTGGCCAGTCGGCCGTTTTCAGGACATCGGCGCGGCTTCGTGATTTCCGAGGGGGCCGGCTGCATGCTGCTTGCTTCCCAGGCCTTCGCGGATGCGCATGGCCTCGATTATGCCGTGGCCATGGGGGGGTGGAGCATGACGTCCGATGCCTACCATTTCGTGGCTCCCAATTTCGAGACCGTACGCCGCTGCATCCAGGAGAGTATCGAACGGGGCGGCATCAGTCCTGGGCAGGTGGACGCCATCAACGCCCACGCGACATCGACGCGGGTCGGCGACAAGGTCGAGTTCGATGCCTTGTCGGCGGTTTTTGGCCGGAAATTGCCGCCGGTGACCGCCAACAAGTCCCTCATCGGCCATGCCATGGGGGCCTCCAGCGCCATCGAGTCGGTTCTTGCAGTCCAGGGAATGGTGGAGGGCATCCTGCCGCCCACGATCAACTACCAGGCCGATCCGCAGATCGATATCGATTGCGTGGCCGAGGGATGCCGCAAGGTGGACCAGACCTTCGTGCTCAAGAATGCCTTTGGCTTCGGCGGATGCAACAGCTGCGTGCTGTTCGAGCGTTTGAAATGATTCGTATGACGGCCGCATCCATGAATGGCATAGGGCGGCTAAAAAAACGGTTCAGTCGGCAAAGAACATCGAGACACAGACGATTATGAAACAGGCTCTCAATCGAAAAGTATACGTGGTCGGCTACGACGTGGCCACGCCCCTGGGCAACGACTTCGCCTCGACCTGGCGACGTGCGGTCAACGGCGAGGCCGGCTTCCGGCGGGTGACGCGCTGCCAGACCACTTCACGCAGCAACGTGGTCGGCGAAATTCCCGACTGGAATCCCCAGTCGTTCGATTTCATCGACCGCAAGGAAGCCTACAACTGGAACGCGGATTTTGTCTTTCTCACCATGGTGGTGTGCAAGCGGGCCTTGGAAAACGCCCGCCTGGAGATGGATGACCGAACCGGCCCGCGCACGGCCTGCCTGATGGGATCGGCCCTGAACGGCTGCGATGCGCTGCGCATCGCATTTGAAAACTATACCCGGCGGGGGCCGCTGAAGGTCAGTCCCTACCTGTTGCCCAATCTGTGCGCCAACCTGCCGGCGGGCAAAGCCGGCATGCTGCTGGGGTTCACGGGCCCGATTTTTTCCCCCCAGGGGGCGTGCGCCTCCGGCAACCACGCCATCGCCATCGGCGCCCGCATGATTCGCGACGGCGATTGCGACTTTGTGATCGCCGGCGGGGCGGAGACTTGCCTGATTCCCGAAATCATCCAGGGTTTCGCCAACATGTGGGCCACCATCAAGGTCGAGCCCGGGGATCGGGCCTATGACGATCCCACCCAGGCCTCGCGACCGTTCAGCATCGATCGAAGGGGATTCGTGCTTTCCGAAGGCGGCGGTGCGGTGGTGCTGGCCGCCGACGAGATGGTGGCAGCGCTCAACTTGACGCCCAAGGCCGAGGTGCTGGGCATCGGCTGGACCTCGGACGCCCATCATTTCACCTTGCCGCACAAGGCGACCATCGTGCGCGCCATTGCCCAGGCCATCGAAGACGCCGGACTGCTGCCTCGGGATATCGAGTATGTCAATGCCCACGGCACGTCGACGCTCAAAGGGGACCTGGTCGAAGCCGAGAGCCTGCGTGAAGTCTTCGGGGAGCGTCTTTCAAAAATCCCTGTCTCTTCCAACAAATCCCAACTCGGGCATACCCTGGGCGCGGCCGGCGCCATCGAGGCGGCCCTGGGTATCGAGGCCATGCAGCAGGGCATCGTTCTGCCCACGGTCAACCACGTTCCGGATCCTGCATTCGCCGACATCGACGTGGTTCCCAACCAGCCGCGCCGGCACGCCCATGAATTTTTCTTGTCCAACAACTTCGGCTTCGGCGGCACCAACTGCTGCATCGTTTTCAGGGGGGTTTGACATTGCGCCCCAAGCCTTTTATCCCCGAGCCCATCGACGGCCATCCTGCCTATGTGCGCGACCGTAACGGCGGCCTGGTGTGGCACCAATGCAGGCTGCGAACCCTTTACGCCGATACGGACCGCTCCCAGGTGGTCTATCACGCCAACTACCTGCGCTATTTCGAGTTCGGACGCGCGTCGCTCATGCGCGAAGCGGCCTATCCCTATCGGGAGATCGAGGACAGCGGGTTCGTCTACCCGATCATTTCCACCGGGCTCGACTATTTCCGGCCGCTTCACTACGACGATGCCATGTTGATTCACACCCGCCCCGGCAAAAGGGAGCGGGTCAAGCTGCGTTTCGATTACGTGATTACCCACGACCCGAGCGGGGATATCGTCTGTATCGGCTATACCCGTCATTGTGCCGTGAATGCCAGGGGCATTCCCGTGGAAATCGATCCCAAGACGGTACGACTATGGGAGATTTTTCCAGAATAGGGCGCGCCGTGCGCCGGGAAGTGGAGATCGCGGTCCCCCCGTACGGGTTGGATCACCATTTCCAGGGGCGCGCCGTGCTGCCGGCCGTGGAGGCCATGCAAGCCTTGGCCGCGCAGGTGTCGGAGATCTATCCGCACATCGATGTGCACCACCTGGCGGCCGCCCGATTCGAAAAATTTCTGCCCCTGACGGCAGACGGCCCGTCGATCCGTGCCTTCTGCGACCTTTCCGAACAGCCGGGCGGTGCGATACGGGCCGCCCTGATCACCCGGCGCATCGCCAAGACCGCCCAGATGAGCCGCAGTGTCGTCCATGCCCAGATGGATTTCGGGAACGCCGGCGACTCCTTGCCGCCACTCGCGCTGGATCTGGCCGCCGCCCTGGAAGGGCCCTGTTTCAAGGTGACGCCCGAGCGGATCTATGCCCAGCTGGTCCCTTTCGGTCCGGCCTACCGCAATATCGTCCGGCCCCTTCTGCTCACCGCCGAAGGCGCGCTGGCCCATCTCCAGGCGCCGGATTTATCCCCTGGGCCGCTGGGCTCGCCCTTCGTGCTCGACGCCGCCTTCCATGCCGCCTGTGTGTGGAGCCAGCGCTTTGCCGGCCTGGTGGCGTTTCCGGTCGGCATCGCCCGACGGCGGATCCTGTCGCCGACCCAGGCGGGCCAGACCTATGTGGCCCGGATCTTACCGACAGAACCCCATGGACCGGTGCTCCGCTTCGATGCCTGGATTCTTGCGCCAGACGGCCGGGCCTGCGAGGTGGTGCAGGGGATCGAGATGCGCGATGTCAGCGGCGGACGACTGCAGCCGCCGGACTGGATCCGCAAAGGCGTGGCCGGTGAGGATGAACCGCTGTCATTTCAGCCCGATGTGACGATTACCCTCATCGAGCGTGATACGGTCATGGCCTTCGCCGGTCGCTGCCTGTCCGATCTTGAGCATCAGCGCATGGCGGCCATGGGCGATCGGCGCCGAACCGGCTATCTGGCGGCCCGCCTGGCCTGCAAGCGGCTGGCGCGAAAATTATCGGACAACGACCACCGGACGCCGCCCCGGGATCTGGAAACCTTGGCCGCGGACGCCGTTCGTCCGGTCTGCGCTAAGATCCATGGGGCAGGGGCGCTGGCTTGCAGCGTGGCCCATGACCGCCGTTTCGCGGTGGCGGCCGCCGGCCCGGGCGCCTTGGGTGTGGATGTGGAGCAGCTGAAGGCGGGCATCGAGAAGGCGCTGCACCTGTTCGCATCTCCCGACGAGCGGATCTGTGCAGAGCAGTTCGAGCCTGGCCCGATCCATGCGGCGATCCGGATCTGGTCCATCAAGGAGGCCGTGGCCAAGGCCCTCGGCATCTCCCTGGCCCAAGCCTGGGCGCAGACCGAGGTGGTTTCTGTCGGGCAAAGGGAGAGCCGTTTCGAATTGAGGCCGGGGTCCCAACAATGCGCCTATCACACCCCGATCGACGACCACCTGGTCACCCTGGTGCAACTCCCTGACCATGAGGCGGAGGCGGGCGCATGATCTCTATCGCATCTTTTTTGGCCGGTTTGATCTGCGCCTACCTGGCCGGATCGGTGAACTTTTCGATTCTTCTGTTTCGACTGCTCGGCAAGGACGATCCGCGCAGCCGTTTCAGCGGAAATCCCGGTGTCACCAATGTGTTTCGTCAAGCCGGGTGGCTGATGGCCGCCGTGATTCTCCTCCTCGATGTCGGCCGGGCCGCGGCCGTGGCGTTTCTGGCACGGCACTATTGGGAAACTGGCTGGGTGCCGTGGGCCGGTCTGGCGTTGATCATGGGCAACCATTTTCCCTGTTTTCACGGTTTCCGGGGCGGCAAGGGGGTTGCCAACCACCTGGGGTTCTATGCCGTATTGCTGCCTCTGGGTGCCGGATTGGCGGCCTTGACCTACGTCGCGGTTTTTGCGATGGTCCGTATTCCGTTCATCGGATCCTTCGGCATGCTCGCCGTTCTTGCGGGCTTCGGCGTCCATCGATGGGCGGGGCATCCGTTTGGCGCGGCGGCCGTCGTGATAACGGCGTTGTGCATCGTGTGGTTTCATCGCACCAATCTCGCCGCGTTGATCCAGCGGCGTAAAAGCGGATAGGTCTTTGAAAGGCAAGGATCGATGGTCGACCGGCAGCAACCCGAACTCCCATGAGGTATGTGTGGCATTTTTCAGAAGCGAGACAGAATTGAATCAATGGGTGGCGCGCCTGTTGAGCGGACCGGCGCAACCCCGAAAAGAGTTTGTTATCGGCGGGACCACCTTCGAACGGCTTTACGAGATGGCCGCCCATCTGCACCAGATGTTCCACAGCAGCGTCGAGACGCGGCGCGTCTGCCTGTGCACCGAAGACAAAGGCGTGATCACGGCGACGCTTCTGGCGGCCCTGGCCGGCGGTCCGAGCGTGATCCTGCCGTACGCTTCATCTCCTCAGGTGTTGTCCGAGTTGTATGGTCTGCTTCCCTATGAATGTGTGGTGACAGACCGTGTCGTCGAAGCGCCGCCGTCGGTCCGCTGTATCATTCCGGAAGGGGGCCGGGCGTCCTGGCCGCCCAGCGATGCCCTGCCGTCCAGGCCGCCGGGGGCCGAATGGGTGCGGCTTTTCACCGGCGGTTCCACCGGCGCCCCTAAAATGTGGACCAAAACCGTACGCAATTTGCTGGCCGAGACGATTTCCATTGTTGACCATTACCATGTCACCGACCAGGACCGTCTGGTGGCCACCGTCCATCCCAACCATATCTATGGACTACTCTATTCCATTTTAACGCCGCTGCTGGCATCGGCTGCCGTGTCCGGGGCCACACCCTCTTTTCCAGGCGAGATCGAATCGGCGATCGCCCAAACAGAGGCCACGATCCTGGTGAGCGTGCCGGCCCACTATCGCGCTCTCAACGGTCATGCGTTGACGGCGCCTGCCTTGCGGTTGGCCTTTTCCTCGGCAGGCATGCTGGCCGCCGAAGACGCGGCCGCCTTCAGCGCCCAGACCGGTGTCGGCATCGCCGAAATCTACGGTTCCACGGAGACCGGCGGCATCGCCGCACGGGTGCGTGCCGCCGGCGAGACCGATTTCAAACCCTATCGCACCATTGCGGTCCGCATCGAAGGGGAGCGGTTCAAGGTCCGGTCCGATTACCTTTCTCCCGAGCTCGAACGCGACACGGACGGCTATTTTGTCATGGGCGATCGCGTGGCTGCCACGGCCGGGGGACGTTTCATGCTGATCGGACGGGCCGATGGCATCGTCAAGGTGGGCGGACGCCGGGTGGACCTGGAGGCGGTCAAGGAGTGCATCCGACAATTTCCCGGGGTGCGCGACGCCCTGGTAGTCTCCCTGCCGGTGGACACCGGGCGGGAAAACCAGGTCGTGGCCGTGGTCGAAGGCCGGGTGGATCCCGGCGACCTCGGCCGGTTTCTGGCCGAACGTCTGGAACCCTATGCCCGGCCGCGCACCATCAAGGTGCTGGATAAGCTGCCCATGACCGCAGCCGGCAAATACGATCGAAAAACCATTGAACAACTCTTTGTCTCGACACCGCGGAACGGCGGACAGGAATGAGCAAATCCCGCGAGGGCGCAGGATTTTCCGGCAGGTTTTTACAGTGGCGCAGCATGAATAGGAATAGGCAGCTGGGTCAGCGGCGGGATGCCGCCTCCGGGACAGCATGATAGAGCGACGGTTTTCCGGCGATGAAAAAAGAGACGATGGAGGCGATATAGGCCCCGATGAACAGGTAGAGGGCATATCGGTAATCGCCCCAGTGATCGTAGATCAGGCCCGAGGCATAGGTTCCCAATGCGCCGCCCAGTGAATTGGCCACCCAGATGGCGCCCAGCAGCACGCCGTAGGAGATCAACCCCCAGAAGTGGCCGACCACCAGCGGCATGAGCACCACGACGCCGCCCATGGCAAATCCGAACACAATCGCATAGCACCACACCGCCAGCGCCGACTGGGCATAGAGCAGCACCCCCACGGCCAGGGCCTGAAGCCCGAAGCAGAGCAGCACGACATAGTGAAACGGCCAGCTTTCGGAGATCCGCCCGAAACTGAGTTTTCCGATCCCACCCACTCCCGCGGTGACGCCCAGGGCCGCCGCAGCCATGGCTTCGCTGGTCCCGGCATCCATGATCAGCGGCACCTGGTGCTGTAAGACGCCCATCTGGGCCAACGGTGCAAGGAAAAAGGAGACGAAGATCGACCAGAAGGCTTTGCTGCGGAACACTTGGCCGGCCGGCCAGCCGGACTCCGCCTGGGGCGTCGGAACGGCGGATTGATTCGGAGTGGGCTTCGGCGCGGGCCTGCCATCTTGATAAGTGCCCATCTCGGAAGGATGGTCCTTGACCACCCACTGAATCACGGGCAGAGCGATGGCCCACACCAGGATGCCGATTCCAAAAAAGGCGCTCTTCCAACCGTAGGCGACCGCCACCATGCCGACGCACGGCGCCAGCACAAGACCCCCGGCGGAGATGCCCACCATGGAGATCCCCACAGCCCTGCCGCGCCGCAGGAAGAACCAGTTGGCCAGCAGGCTGCTGGCTGGAATGACACCCATACCGCACACCGACACGGCCAGAAGCGCATAAACCGTGTAGAAGTATCCTATCGAACGCGTCAGACCGACCAGCATGAAACAGGCCCCGGCACAAACGGCGCAAACGCGCATCACCCTTTTAGGGCCATATTTTTGCACCAGACGGCCGAAGACCGGTCCCATCAGGCCGCCCACGATCAGGTAGATCGACATGGTCAACGAGATGGCCGAACGCTCCCAGCCGAACTCGTTCTCTATGGGTTTGATGAAGACGCTGAACGAGTAGATGCCGGCACCGGCAAAGAGAAAGCAGAGCGCAAAGCAGGCGGCGACAATGTACCATCCATAAAAAATCCTGGTATCGGACATGTGAATCGATCGTTTCCGGCGGTTGCGGGTGAAAGGGCGCCTGTCGCGATGGCAATGCCTTGAAAAAAATTACTATACCAGAAGCACTAGGGGGTTGAAATCCTAAAAAGCCCGGTCGAGGTCGGTGCATCGTTCGAATTGGCGGTTTGTTGTTCGGTATCATCGAAATATTCTAAGTTTCACCATAGATCTCAGAAGCGTTTTTGGGAAAATCCATGGGTGTGGACGATGAGAATTGACTTTAACCCCGAAAGCCGCGATGAAAGATGACGTGGCTATGAGTTCCAGAGTAAACAGACTGCCGGTCCGTCCGGCTTCGTGCGAAAGGATACACCGGGTGCAAAAAGATGGCAGGTGGTTCGATTGGGGATCCTTGCGTGGATACCGCTGGTATCTGTTCATCGTGCTGAGCATCATCTATTTTCTGGCATGCCTGCATCGCATCTCGCCCACCGTGATCGCCCGTGACCTGGTCAGGGACTTCGGTACCGATGCCACGGCACTGGGATTCATGTCTTCCGCCTACTTCTATCTTTATGCCGCCGTGCAACCACCCGTGGGGCTGCTGTCAGATACCTGGGGCCCGCGGACCGTCACCACCCTGTTTACGGCCATCGCCTGCCTTGGCGCCGTGATCTTCGGGTTGGCACCCGATATGACCGTGGCGACGCTGGGCCGGGCCATGATCGGCATCGGCGTGGGCGGGGTCTTCGTACCGGCCCTCAAGGTTTTTTCCAAATGGTTCCGGGCCAAGGAGTTTGCCGGCATGACCGGGATCTTTCTGGCCACCGGGAATGCCGGCAATCTGGCGGCCTCGCTGCCATTGACCTACCTGGTCATCTGGATGGGGTGGCGCATGTCTTTCGTCGCCATCGGCGCCGTGTCACTCCTGATGGCACTGGTGTGTTGGCTCATTTTGCGGGACAAACCAGAAGACAAGGGCTGGCCGCCGATAGAACCGGAGATCGATGGCCAGGCCAACAAACAGGACGCAAACGATCCACCGGCATTGACCACCATGGGCCGCCTCGCCATTGTCTTCGGCAAACCCAATTTCTGGATGGTCACCGGATCCTATTTTTTCTTCGGTGGACCGATGCTGGCCTTTCAGGGGCTGTGGACCGTTCCCTATCTGATGGACGTCCACGATTACACGCGCGTGCAGGCCGGCGCCCTGCTCATGCTGATGCCCATCGGTTTCGTGGTCGGTTCGCCGCTTTTCGGTCTTGTGGCCGACCGGTTGCCGTTCGAGCGTAAAACCATACTGATCTCCGCCCTGACCGTCTGTCTGGCCTGCTGGGTCGTATTTCTGCCCACCCACGGAAAGCCGCCGGCCTGGCTCATCGGTCCCCTGTTCCTGATCATCGGGGTTTGCGGCGGCGGCTCCTTGTCGCTTTACATGACCATGAACAAGGAGCTCTTCCCCGGCTGGCTGACCGGCACGGCCATGGGCCTGATGAATCCCGCGGCCTTCCTGAGTACGGCCCTGTTTCAACCCTTTTCCGGCTATCTGATGGATACCGTGGGCCGGGTCGGGGAGGCCTATCCCCTGGATGCCTACTACAAGGTGCTGGTGGCGGTCTTCATCTCCATCGCCCTTTCCCTGCTGTCGATCCTGCCTGCCAGAAAGGGCGAAGGAACCGGATCCCTTTCCCGCCCTTGACGCCGCCGGGTATTCAGGCCGAGTTTGATTTGCGCAATCTTCTGAATTGGCAGAAATAGGCATGCGGACCCAGCTCGACCACCGCGCCGAAGCGGATCAGGCCGAAGGGCAGCAGCCGCATGGTCACCTGCTCGAGCGACAGCCGGACGGTTTTGGGCGGTCCCGGAGGACCCTCCTTTTTGATAAATTCGACCACCGACAGAATCCCCTGGGGATGGAGCACCCGTGCGATTTGCGTGAGAACGGCCCGATCGGTGCCGTCGGCCGCAAAGTCGTGCAGCGTGGTGGCCAACAGGCACAGGTCCACGCCGCGGGGTGGGATGGGCAATTCCAGGGCCGCATCGACCACGTGGGCCTCGATATTGTCGACACCTGCCGCACCGGCCTCGGTCTTGAGGCGGTCGATGCCTTCGGCCCAGAGGTCGACGGCGATGACGCGGCCGGAGGGGCCGACTCTCTCGGCCAGGGGCAAGGTATACCGGCCGGCCCCGCAGGCCAGGTCGAGCACGGTCATGCCCGGCTCAACGGATAAGACCTTCCAGAACAGTTCGGTATCGATCACATCGTAGCTGCTTCTGCCGGCGGCGGTGGGCTGTTCGCTCATCAGGGGTTTCCTCCACGTGTCGTTGATAAACATAAGCATTTAACATAGGCATCTTTTTAGCGTCCACCAGTTGCGAAAAACGGAAGGGATTCTAACTGGCCCTAAGACCGCTGGCTCACGTGGCCCTGGCCACCTGCCCCACCCACGTCTGCCATGTCCGTTGCGATGCGAATTTTCTTATCAAAAAACTTTTGGAAGGCGCACCCTTCAAGGTGAATCGCATTCAGTTAGAATTGCTGGAGAAACGGCGTGGCCAGTTCTAATTGACAAGCCGTGAGACCCTGTTTAGCCTGATGTCAAACCGGTTTTTAAAATGAAACGGGTGGCTCCATGGAGCGTGTAGAGGACCAACATGAGCAGTCTTTTAGCCTTTTTTTTGAACTGATGGCCCACCGGGTTCAGGAGGTCCTGCTCGTCTCCAGCCCTTATGACGCCTACATCATGGAGGAGGACGGCCGGCTGGCCGGCCGCATCATTCACGAGTACCGCGGATTGAACCTCTCGCGCCCGCCGCGCATCACCTGGGTTTCATCCGGCCGGGAGGCCCTGGAGGCACTTTCCAGCAAACCCTACGACCTGGTCATCACCATGACCCGTCTGGACGATGTGGCGTCTGTGCGTCTGTGTGCCGAGATCAAGGACCGCCATCCCCAGATGCCGATCTACTACCTGTCCCATGAAACCGCGACGCGGGCAACGGTGGCGCACGATGGGACCTGCAGTTGGATCGACCGACAATTCGTCTGGTTGGGCAACACCGATCTGCTGCTGGCCCTGATCAAGAGCACCGAAGATCGCTTGAATGTAGCCAACGACACCGAGGCCGCGGGCGTGCGGGTGATCCTCCTGGTGGAAGACTCACCCCTTTTTCTCTCCTCGATTCTGCCTTTCATCTACAAGGAGGTCGTGCGTCAGACCCAGTCGGCCATGGATGAATCGCTCAATGAAGACCATCGTATCCTGCGCATGCGGGCTCGGCCCAAAATATTGGTGGCCGGCAGCTACGAGGAGGCGGAGAAGCTTTATGCGCGCTATGCACCCTATATCCTGACGGTCCTGTGCGATGCCCGCTTCCCGCGCAACGGCCGCATTGCGGATGATGCGGGCCTGGCCCTGCTGCGCGCCATCAAGGCCGTGAATCCACTCCTGCCGCTGATGCTCTATAGCTCGGAGCCGGGCAACCGCCTCCCGGCCGAATCCATGGAGGTTCATTTCGTCGATAAAAATTCGGCCTCCCTGCACGACGATATTCGCGATTTCTTCGTCCGCAACCTCGGCTTCGGAGAGTTTGTCTTCCGCATGCCCGACGGTCGAGAAGTGGGGCGGGCCGCAACGCTTCAGGATATGATTCGCATCCTGCCCGCGATTCCGGATGCCGTCATCGCGTACCACGCCCAACGGGAGCACTTTTCCACCTGGATGATGGCGCGCATGGAGATCGAGCTGGCCCATACCTTTCGCGGGGCCAAAGTTAGTGATTTCAAAAAGATATCCCATATCCGCACCTACATTCGCGACGCGATCACGGCCCGGCGCAAGGCGCGCCAGCGGGGAATCGTCGTGGATTTCGCCCACCCGGTCTACGATTCGACGGCCGAGTTCGTAAAAATCGGCCACGGGTCGCTGGGCGGCAAGGCGCGTGGGTTGGCCTTTTTGTCCGCCTTGCTCGAGAAGCATCCCGAACTGGAGCGACACTATCCCAATGTCGAGATCGGCATTCCACGGACCTTGGTGATCAGCACCGAAGGCTTCGAGCGCTTTTTAGACCAGAACAAGCTGCGTTTCGGCGATTTGGAAGGGCTGACCGACGACCGTATCGAGGCGCTTTTCACCCGAGCCGTTTTTCCCCAGGCGATCGAGTCCAAACTGGCCTCTTTTCTGGAGGCCGTCGACACACCCCTGGCCGTACGCTCCTCCGGACTGCTGGAAGACGCCCATGGCCAGCCCAGCGCCGGCGTTTACCATACCATCATGATTCCCAACGTCCACCCGGACTCCGGCGTGCGGCTGGCGCAGGCGGTCAAGGCCATCCAGCGGGTTTATGCCTCCACCTGGTTCGCGGCCCCGCGGGCCTTCGCAGGCCGCTCCCCGTACCGCACCGAAGAAGATCGCATGGCGGTCATGCTGCAGGCCCTGGTGGGCTCCCGTTGGGACGATTACTACTATCCAGCCATATCGGGGGTGGCCCAGTCCTGCAATTTCTACCCGGTTTCCTATATGAAATCCGACGAGGGGCTGGCCAACGTGGCCTTGGGACTGGGGCGCACAGTGGTGGAGGGAGGGCTCACGCTTCAGTTTTCACCGCGCTATCCGCAACTGCTGCCCCAGATCGATACGTTGCCCAAAGCCTTGCGCAACGCCCAGCGGCGTTTCTTCGCCTTGGACATGGCCAGGGCCCTGGATCCGGACATCGACCCGGACGACCTGATCGTAAGTCTCAACGTGGACGACATGGCATCCCACCCGGCCGTGCAGGCAGTGGTCAGTACCTATGTGGCGGCCGACCAGCGTATTCGCGACACAGCTGCCATCCCCGGCGAGAAGCTGGTGACCTTCGCGGGCATCCTGAAACACGGCCTGTTTCCCCTGGCCGACATCGTGGCCGACCTCTTGGAGATGGGGCGGCACGGCATGGGCTGCCCGGTGGAGATGGAATTTGCCGTGGATCTGCCTCGCTCCCGCGGCGGGCGTTATACCTTCGCTCTGCTGCAGATTCGGCCTATGGCCCGGCACGAGCAGCGCATGGCGGTCCAAATCACGGCTCAAGACCAACGACGCGCTTTCTGTGTCTCCCGTCAGGCTCTGGGCAACGGCCTGGTGCGGGAGATCCGGGATATCGTGTTCGTCAAGCCCGACGCCTTCGATCCGGCCCGCATGCCGGCCATGGCCGAAGAGATTTCCCGCTTCAACCAGATCCTGAACGAGCAGGGACGTCGTTACGTTCTCATCGGTCCCGGGCGCTGGGGATCGGCCGACCGCTGGCTGGGCATTCCCGTGGCCTGGAAGGATATTTCGGGGGTGGCTGTCATGGTGGAGACCCGGAACGCCCGTCTCAACGCCGACCCTTCCCAGGGCAGCCATTTCTTTCATAATCTCACCACCCTGGGCGTCGGCCATTTCACCGTGTCGGGCAACGATTCCGGCTGTGTGGACTGGGACTGGCTGCAAGGCCTGCCGCCGGTCCATGAGGGATATTACGTTCGGCATGCGGTCCTCGAGCACGCACTGGTGATCAAGATCGATGGCCGGTCGGCCACAGGGGTCATGATCGCGGCGGAGGGATCGAGTCGGCTCAATACCTGAGACAGGAGGAAGGACCCATGCAAACCATCATGGAGAAGATAAAGGCCAGGGACCCGGAGCAGAAAGAGTTTCACCAGGCCGTGGCAGAGGTCGTGGAGACCGTGCGGCCGGCGCTCGACGCCCATCCGGAATATCGCCATCAGAAAGTCCTCGAACGGCTCGTGGAGCCCGAGCGGATCATCATGTTCCGCGTGCCCTGGATGGACGACCGCGGTGAACCCCAGGTCAACCGCGGGTTTCGCATCGAGATGAACAGCGCCATCGGTCCTTATAAAGGGGGATTGCGCTTTCACCCCTCGGTCAACCTTTCCATCCTCAAGTTTCTGGCATTCGAGCAGACGTTCAAGAATGCGCTCACATCGCTGCCCCTGGGCGGCGGCAAGGGGGGAGCGGATTTCGATCCCAAAGGCAAGACGGACAACGAAGTGATGCGCTTCTGCCAGAGCTTCATGACCGAGCTCTACCGCCACATCGGCCCGGATACCGACGTGCCGGCCGGCGATATCGGGGTGGGCGCCCGGGAGATCGGATTCCTGTTCGGCATGTACAAACGTCTGCGCAACGAGTTCACCGGGGTGTTGACCGGCAAGAGTCTCAACTGGGGCGGCAGCCTGATCCGGCCGGAAGCCACCGGCTATGGCTGCGTCCATTTTGCCGCCGAGATGCTCGCTGTCGGGGGAGATGCGTTGGCGGGTAAGACCTGTCTCGTCTCCGGTTCGGGCAATGTGGCCCAGTACACGGTCGAAAAACTCATCGATCGGGGTGCCAGGGTGGTGACCCTCTCCGACTCTTCCGGCCATATTTGCGACGAAGCGGGTATCGATGCTCAGAAACTGGCTTTCGTCATGCGATTGAAAAACGTGCAGCGCGGCCGCATCCAGGAATATGCCGATGCCTATCCGGGAACGGTCTTTACCCCGGTGGACCCGACGCGCAGCAGCAATCCGCTCTGGGAGCACGCCGCCGATTGCGCTTTTCCCTGCGCCACGGAGAACGAAATCAACGGCGAGGACGCCCGCCATCTCGTTGCGGGCGGCGTCCGGCTGGTGGTCGAGGGGGCCAACATGCCCACCACACCGGAAGGCATCGACCACTTCCTGGATGCCGGCGTACTGTATGCGCCGGGCAAGGCCGCCAATGCCGGAGGAGTAGCGGTTTCCGGGCTGGAAATGGCGCAGAACAGCATGCGCCTGCACTGGCCCCGGGAGGAGGTGGAAGGGCGCCTGCAGATGATCATGAAAAACATCCACAAAAACTGCCTGGCCGCCGCCGAGCGGTATGGATCGCCGGGCAACTACCTGGTGGGTGCCAATGTCGCCGGTTTCATCAAGGTGGTGGATGCCATGCTGGATCAGGGGCTGGTGTAGGGTCGCGTGTCGTTTCCGTCCGGTGAATAGGGCGACGCGCACTTCTGAAAAAGCCGGTCCAATCGTTCTTCCAAGATCTGCTGGCCGATGCAGATCAGAAAACCGGGGTCATCCCAGCGGTCCGGAAAGCTGGATATCTCATACCGTCCGGCCACGTATTGCACCACCATGGGACCCGTCGCATCGCTGAAAAAGACGATGCCTTTGACGCGCAGGATGCTCTTGGGCAATCGGTTTTCGATGGCGTGCACAAACCGGTCACGGTTCAAGGGGGCGGCAAAGGTGATTTTACAGCTTCGAATCTGGTCGTGCAGATGATTGTGGTGGGCACTGGTTTCATGGTGAATACCAACGGTGGGCGGCACCTCCCGGGGGTCGAGGCTGTAAAGCAGGGCCGGGTTGACTTCTCCACGGATCGCAGGGATGATCGCCGCGTGCGGGTTTTGTCGCCGAAGCTGTGCGGTGACATCCGTCACCTGTGCGGAAGAGAGAAGGTCGATTTTGTTCAACAGGAGAATGTCGGCGGATTTGATTTGATCGGCGATGATGTCGGCGGCCACCCGGTTCTCCAGATAAGACGGGCCGTCCACCACCGTCGTGACCGAATCGATGCGGACCAGGTCGGAAAGCGTGATCAGCTCTTCCATGAAGTTCATGGGATTGGCCAGGCCGGTGGTTTCCAGGACGATGAAATCCGGCCTGAAATTGCTGCACAATTGGTGCAAGGCCGGTTTGAGCCGGCCGCTGAGCGTGCAGCAGACGCATCCTTCGTCGATCTCGGTCACCATCAGGTTGTCGCTGCCCAGTAGTTTGCCGTCCAGGCCGGTCTCCCCGATTTCATTCTGCACCACGGCCACGAACCGATCGCGCTGAACCTGGTAGGCCACGAAGTTTTCCAGAAACGTGGTCTTGCCCGATCCGAGAAAGCCGGTGAGCACGATGAGTGCCGGCCGGTCGTCGATCCCCAGCAGCTGTTTGTCCAGGCTCTTGAAATCACAGATCATATGGGATTGCCACCATGGAGCGGACTGCCATTCGGTGGGCAATGGCTGATCCGGCTGCCAGGTGACGGCGACGTCACCCGGTTGAAGGTCGGCCGGCGATCCTGATGCAGATTCGGGGGAGAAGAATGCCAGTCGGCATTCGTGCTTCTCCGTCGTGTCATCGGGTTGCTGCAACTGGCGGCCGTCGGACCAGTAGCGGACGATCTGGCCCGCCCTGCGCCGGTGGCGGAAATAGGAGGGAGAGGTTTCCAGGCAAAAGGCGGCCGAGGCCCCGAGGACTTCATAAAACGAACGCGCCAGTTTAAAGGCCGGCAGATGCTGATCCCAACCGCCGGGCGCCACAAGGGTGATGGCTTCGCCGTTCACTTCGGCTCGGACGCCGTCTTCAGCGCGACTGGCCAGCCATGTGTCGGATCGCAGGTTGAGTCCCAGGGCCAGGCTGGATCGGTCCAGTGTCAGTTGAAGGTCGCCGATGTAAAAAAGGTCCCGCAATTCATCCAACTCGGCAAACCGCCGGACCAGGGTTAAATAGTCTTCCCGTTGGGTCCAGGCTGCAGCCCTCAGTGAGCAGTCTTCCACCAGTTCTTCGTCCGGTGCCGGGAAGTAATTCAATTGGAAGAGACCGGTCAGGCGATCGGAAGATGACGCCGACCCTTCCCAGAGCATGCCGAAAACCCCTTGCCAATCGGCGATTTTGGCAGTCCACGCGTCCCGGGTGGTGGTGCAGTGGTTCAGCCCGCGCCAGCCGATGCGATGGCGTACGGCCGGGATAAAGTTGGTGCGCACCACGATGGTCCTCAGGATGGCCCGCAGGGTGTCGTCCGGCCGTTCGAAAAGGTCGCCGGGGTAAAGCGTGTGAAGGGTCTGGGCCGGCGTCGCCGGCTTTGTCGGGTCTGTTCGGTGTGTTCGGTCCATTGGGTGTGTCGGGTTCGTGGTCAAAACGTTCAGCTTCTTTGTCTGGTTCAGCAGGCCGGGTCCCGGAGGGCCCGGCCTGCATCATTCAGCGGGAGGTTAGACGCCGAAAGAGATGGTATCGCCGTTGCCCAGGTAGGCCGTATCCTTGGATCGGAAACGGGCCGTACCCTTGACGACCGGATAGCCGGCGGAGATGAACTTCTTGGCGCATACGATACCGGTGCAGTGGTTGCAGCCGATTTTTTCGAAGCCGTATTTGCCCAGGGAGATCACCAGGTCATCATATTTGGGGTCCCAGTCTTCAAACGGTGAAATATGCAGGCCGCCATATATGCCGTGGAGATTGTCGTTGTCGTACTTGATCTCCTGGTAAGCGGTTTCGGCGAACTGGATGATGCTCTGATGGCAGCATCCGGTGACACTGACCAGACCCTTGTCCTTGATGTTGAAGTAGAGCGACTGTTCGCCGTATACCCGGCAGATGATCGGGATGGCAAACACGTAGCTGGCGAATCCGGGCACCATCTTGTTCAGGCCGGGTTTGACCACGTGCAGGGGGCCTTGGTGCCCTGAGTCTTTCAGGTACTGCATGCCTTCCTTATAGAAACCCTCCGGAATGTAAATCGGAATGGTCGGGTCGTATTTGAGGGTGACCGGCAACCCCCAGTAGTGGTCGAAATGCTCGTGGGAAATGAACAGGGCCTTGATTTCACGATTCCGGAGCATTTGATCGATACCCTCGCGCCGAAAACACTCATCGGTCCATTTGTAGGACCAGCCGCTGTCGAGCAGGTATTTGGTTTTCTGGCCGTCCAGGGCCTCCACTTCGATCAGGGCGGCATAACCGCCGGCATTTTCGGGATGGACCGACAGCTTTTCGGCAATCTCCCATGCCTCGTCGAGGCGGTCGGGCAACAGGTGCTTGATCTTGGCGATGCCCTTTTCATAGGAGCCTTTGCCCAGGCCGGTGCCGTCGCCGAACGGCGCCCAGTTGTAGTCATACTGATTGACCAGAAGGCCGCCGGCCCCTTTGATGTCGCCCATCAGGTCGGCATTGCTGAACCAGCTGGTTTCACTGATATTGGTGACCTTGATGCTTTTGCAGGCGCCGATGTCGGCCAGTTTGCGCTGAACTTCAGGAAAATGGCTTTTGCGCCAGGGCGAGTAGGAGTAGATGCCCATGCTCGCCAGCATGCCGCCCATGACGCCCATGGCGGCCCCCTTGAAGAAATCACGCCGGCTGACGGTATTGGTTTTATCTGACATGGTGGTCTCCTTTGGTTGCGACTTATGCGTTAGGGTATGATGTCGATGGCTCGATAGAAAACCGGCAGCAGAAATACGGCGATAAAGTACAGGGCCACACCCGCCAGGGCGCCGCCGCCCAATCCCCAACCAAGGGAGGGGGACCAGCGTTGCTCTTCCACGAGCGCCTCTTCGGCGGCATGGTCGGCGTCCATCTCCGCCACTGTCTTGGGAACCGCTTTCCAGGCCGGCCAGTTATCCATGAACCAGTGATGCACCAGCCAGATGTTGATCAGCCAGATGGTGGGAATCATGGGGAACTGCTGAGGGTGTGAAAAGCCTTTTTGGGTGCCCAGGAACAGGTGCGACGTGGCGTAGTAGGCGATGTAGAGCAGGATGGCGGCAACGATGGTGATCACGGTGCGGACCAACACATTGACCGGCATACTGAACTTCTTGGGCCAGTTTTCGCAGTAGAAATTCAGGAACAGGGCCGGTACCAGGAAAAAGACCGCCATTTCACCCACATGCAGCCAACGCCAATCCGGGGCAAAGTCGCGTCGCGTGCCGCGAATGGCCTGGCCATAGGTCAGTTCCTGCACAAAATAGAGGAAGAAGTGCATGGCCAGCGCAATGGCGATGATGCCGAAAAAGGCCGTCAGCCGTCGCCGCCACGGGGTGCGGATGAGTTTGAAGGGGAAGCGCTCCCAGATGGTCTCCACCAACCATACGGTGACCGTGCAGCACATGATCCAGGAGACGTGAAAGTTGCCCGACACGGTATCGGCGAATTTTTCCCAGTAGGGCGGCGTGATGCCGGTGAACTCCTGCCAGGGATAGTAGAGAATCGCCATGTGGGAATGCATGGTGACGAAGTAGACGATGGTGCTGAGGAAAAAAGTCATTACCAGCATGCTGACGCCCTTGGCCGGCTGTTTGAGCCCTTGCCAGGGGGTCTCTTCGCAGGCCACCACCCAGGCCGGGCTGAGCCACGACGCAATGGCGGCGAACATCAGGCAGGCCAGTGCCGCATATTCGATGGCGAAAAACTCCGTCACCCCGGGCAAGCGGGTCAGCCGCTCGGGGTTGAAGTAGGCCAGGCCATAGTTTCCCAGGATGCCTTCGAAAAAGACCTTGATCAGGATCAGCAGGACGGCTACCGACACTGCGGTTAAGATGGCACCCTTCATCAGGGGATGGGTGTTTTGAACCCACGACTGCTTGAACGGCCAGTAGTTGAACAGATAGACCATCCAGATCAGCACGATCAGCCACCAGCGGGTGTACATGTAGCCCACGTAAGGTGTGTACATCCGCATGAGGCCCCGTGGGTCCTGAAAGATCCACCAGGTCAGATAAAATACCGCCAGGGTCAACACCAGGCTGACCAGGGCCGGAACAGGGCCCTTCCAGCGTTTTACCAGCCGGCGGCTTTCCAAGTAATTGACGGCTTGCCCTTCCATAGTTTCACTCCTTTGTTAGTCGGTCACGTGTTTGCCCACAGAGACAAATGAATCCAAACAGTCAGAAATTGGCGACTCTACCTCCTTTCCAGTTGGCTTGTTCAAGAAAAAGCCCTGCGCCGGGTTCGTGCGCAGGCGCTGTGTTAAAATGGTATTTGCTTTTGAGAAGGGATCATCCGAGGGCAGGATCGGCGGTGGGATTCTATCATCGATGGGGAGGCGGCGAAGCGGTACCTGCTCGTGGCTACAAGCGGCTTCCGGCCGCTGCCTCGGCGTCCTGTTTTTCTTCATCATCATTGGGATTCCGTTTCATGTGACGCAGGGCATCGACGATGGTGGCGGGCATCTCGACGGATTCACGCGCCATCATCAGTCGGCATTGACGCAGAATGTGGTTCCGGATGCCCTTGCAGGTTTGCTCGGTTTGCCTGTGTTGCACGGCATTAAAGATGCCGACGTAACCGGCAAAGAGCGAGGCCTTGTCATTTTCGGGCAGTTGCCGTCCCAGAATCGTGGCGTTCTCCTGGCTGGCAATGCCTTCGTGCAGCAATACCATCAGGCGGTTTTTGCCGCCTTGGGCCAGGAGTTTGCGGAAGTGCTTGTCTTCGCGGATCATTTGCTCATGGAGGTTATCGATGCTCGCACGACTCATGCGCATGAGGCACGCCTCGAGTCCTTCGATATCGGCAGGGGTGGCCATTTCCGCGGCGTGCATCCCGATGACCGGTTCTACCAGAAAGCGGACTTCCATCACCTCTCCAAGAGAGGCCCTGTGCTGCGCATCGGGCATCTGGGAAACGAGCGGCAGGGGGATCTCCTTGCTGATGACATAATTGCCGCTGCCCGATCGGATCTCCACCACGCCATGGGCCTGGAGTTGACGCATGGCGCCACGCAGCGTGTTCCGACTCGTGCCCAGCTTTTCGACCAGGCGCCTTTCGGATGGCAGTCGCGACCCGACGGGGTAGGCGTCTTCATGAATCAGCTGCATGATGCGCTGGTACGCAAATTGTTCTTTGTTGGATTTAGGCTCATTTTGCATTTTTTGTCCTCATTGGTATTACCGATAGCGGATCTCGATTCTGAAAATCAACAAAAATTTGATCCAAATTAAAAAAACATGAAAAAATACAATAATTGGTAGAACCAAAAAACTTTTCAGACTGGGATCGATGTCGAATGTCGATGCGGGAAGATGCGGTGCGGATGTGTTGCGGGAAAACCACCCGTTCGTCAATGGCTCGCTCAGGCAAATGAGGGTGATGGTTTCAATAGGCGCTGCGTTTTTTTTGAGCGGCACGCCAATTCTTAAGAGCTTTGAGAAAAGGCGCATCATAGAGCGCGTACGTGTCCAGGTGGGCCGCGGAAAAATAGTTGTTATGCTCAGAGCAGAGAATGAGCACGCTCCGAATCACGCGGCGCTCGTAAAACGGCTTGGCGAAATAGGAGCGAATGCCGTGGGGAATAAACAAGGCCCAGTCGATCGCTTTGATGCTGGCAAAGGTGTTCTCCACGATCAGGTAATCCAGCTTGAATCGATCGATGTTCTCCGCAATGGTGCCTTCGTAGGCGTACGTGTCCCCCTGGGGAAGTGATTTAAATGGCCCGCCGGCGGTATAGACCACGACGCGGTTTTTTTTGGCGTAGATATCCGAGAAGATGATGGCATCGAAGCGATTTTCTCCCCATTGATCGTCCAGCATGATCTGCAGCGCGTGGGTGATGTTTTTCACTGGAGAGATTTTTTTGATGAGCCGCTGGCTTTGCAACCGCAGGGCCTCCTGGGCCGGGGTGGCCTCCTGGGACAGGTTGCTGGATCCATTCACCCCCTGTTCATTCACGTGGATGCCATGGATTGACACCCTGTATAAACGCCGTCCCTTTAAAAACAGCCGGCGCATGGTGACGTCCCCGGAAAAGACGGAGCGGTTCTTGCGACGGAACACCAGACGGCCTTCCCATTTTCGGGTGAAGGTCAACTCTTCGTAAATGCGCTGCACGAGCCGATCGCTGTCTGGATCATAAATCTCCGAGAAGCCGAGGCCGTTAAATTCAACGGGTTTGTATTGAAAGGTGTCTCGGGCAGCGGCATTGTGCGCGGTAATGGTTTTTTCAAGCGGATCGATGAGCAGGGCGGGTGTCTCCGTTAGCTCGATCATGGCCTCCAGTTCCGCATCGCTTTCGCTGATCGCCTGAACGATGTGGGCGGTCTGGGTGGCTTCGAGCATATAGCCGATGTAGTAGCGCGGGGTTCTGGGGTTGGAAACGCCGGTCAGCTTGATCCAGCGGGCGGGGCCGCCGTCCGACTTGAGCCGAAACAGGGTGGCCGCCGTTTCCGCTTTGCGCACGCTCTGCATGAATTCTTCGATGAGGTAGATATCCTCTTCGACCACGACTTCACGTCGCAGTTCGCTGTTTTGCAGCAGAAGGCCCGAGTTGGCACCCAGGCCTTCGATGCGATAGGCGTTGAGATACTCGATCTTGTTTTTGACCAGATCGATGCGCCACAACAGCGCCGGAAAGGCGTTGATGAAATCGATCAACTCCTCGGTGCTCAGGTGGCCGATGGGAACGGTTTCGTGGTGTAGAACCATTTAAAATTCCGTATGCTTAAGCCGGTAGGGGCGAATTTCGAAACCTTTGCGAGACGGCCAACGGCGATCAGCGGTAGTCATAAAACCCCTTGCCGCTCTTTCTGCCGTAGAAGCCGGCCTTGACCATCTGCTTGAGCAGGGGCGGGGCGGCATATTTGGGATCCTTGAATTCGTCGAACATGATCCCGGTGATCGAATAGATGGTATCCAGGCCGATCATGTCCAGCAGGGTCAACGGCCCCATGGGATGACCGCAGCCGAGCACCATGCCCGTGTCGATGTCTTCACGCGTCGCCAGGCCGCTTTCGAAAGCGCGAATGGCATCGAGCAGATAGGGCACCAGCAGGAGGTTGACCACGAATCCGGCCCGGTCTTTGGCCTGAATGGCCGTCTTGCCCATGGCGGTGGCCAGCTCAGTGGCGATACGGGCCGCTTCCGGGCTGGATTGAATGGTGCTGATCACTTCCACGAGCTTCATGACCGGCACAGGGTTGAAAAAATGCATGCCCACGAAGCGGTCGGCGCGCTTGGTGGCGGTGGCAATCTCGATAATCTGGAGCGATGAGGTGTTGGAAGCAAATAGGGTGTGAGGTGGACAGAGCGCGTCCAGTTCGGCGAACAGCTTGCGCTTGATGTCGAGATTTTCGATAATGGCTTCTATAACGACGTCGCACCCGGACAGATCTTTGACCGAGGTGGTGCCGATGACACGGTTTCGCAAACCGTCTGCATCGGCCTGGGACATTTTGCCCTTATGGACAGACTTGGCCAGGTTGGCGTCCAAGGCTGCATAACCCTTTTCGATAAACACGTCGGATGCCTCCAGTACGTTCACCTGGTAACCGGCCTGGGCCGCTACCTGGGCGATGCCACCGCCCATCAGGCCAAATCCAGCCACGCCGATTCTCTTGATCTCCATGATGCACTCCTTTGCTGTTGGATTTTAAAAGCAACCCTCGGATCAGGCATTCGGTCGTATTGACCTATAATGGATATGGCGCCCGGTTTCAATGACTCGGTGGAATTCGGGTCTCTTTTTGCAGATGGCCTACCGCACGATGGAAAAGCCCAGCCGAAAGGCGTCATGGCGTTCGTTGTAGTGCAGCAAGGTTTCCGCATATCCGCTGAAATATTGGGCATGCAGATAGAGATTCACGCTTTTGGCCAGCAGCCGGGACATGGGATAGGTCAGGTCCAATTGCACCGTGGCCCCTTCGTCCGCCCACCACAGATGGGAGTTCAACGCCAGGCCCTCCGTGTCCACGATGCCGACCTCCAGATCGAAATAGCCGCGGTAATCCATGATGTCGTCATTGGTATTTTCGGAATTGTTGACATAGGTGAAAATTTTGGGCGCCACCTTGAGGTAGAAGGTGTCTACCAGATGGATTCCCAGGACGGGTCTCAGGTAGAGGTAGTTGGTGCTGCGGGAGTCGTCGCCGCTCTTGCCATTGGATTCGTGTTCGTACCCACCCTGAATGCCGAACGTGGTGATGCGTTTGATGTTCAGGTCGATATTGGAAATTTCGTAGAAGAGTTCCGGCATGTAGCTCGTATCTTCAAACGGTTTGGAGTCGTCTTTCAAATCCCATATGGAACGCTGGGTATAGGCGATGTGAAAACCGGACATCCATGGGGCGACTTCCGCAAGATAACCCTTGGGATTGAAGAGCCGGTACTTGAAACTGAATTGAAATTTGGTTTGGTCCAACCCGGGATCCACCCCCAGCAGGAAGTACATGGGCCTGTGAACGGACAAGTTCTCCAGGTACGACTGAACCAGCGCGTCGCCATTGTCGAGGGAGGTCGGTGCAACCGGGGTTGATGCGTCTGCAAGGGGCGAGACATCCTCGGGTGCCGAGGCGTCTGCGGGAGTCGCGGACACTGGCAGGAGGAGCGCTGCTGCGGACAGGGTACGCAGCCGCAGGCGAATCGTTTCCCGGGCATCGGTCGGGATCGCGACAGCATATTGCCATTTGGCATAGCCCCGTGCCGGAATTTTCTCGCCGTACGCGGTTGGTTCCTCTACCCGACGGGCTTCGCAACTGGCTTCCGTGTCTCCCCATTGGACGGTGCACGGCAATGAGGATGGTAGTTTCTGGACGATGGCCGTATCCGTCGGGTTGTGCAGGTAGAGATCCAGGATCACCGTGTCGCCGGCATGAATCTCTTCGTGGGATGTGGACAGCACGAGTTCCGGATCTCCTGCCCAGGCGGTGGAGGCGACCATCAACGCCACCACCACTACCTGGGCCAATGCGCATTGACGAAATTTGCCCATCATCGTTCCCTTTCTATTCTGCGCCGCCCCCTAAGACCGCGTAAAGACGCACCTGGTTGGCGAACTGGGTCAGACGGGTAGTGATGAGCCCCTGCTGCGCGGCATAGAGCGAGCGTTGGGCGTCCAGCACGCCGAGGTAAATATCGGTGCCTTTTTCATAGCGGAGGTTGGAGATCCGGTAAGTGGCCTCGGTGGCTTCCAGCAGGGATTGCTGGGCCTTCAGACGATCTTCGAGCGTACCCGCCTGGGCCAGGGTGTCGGCGACCTCCCGGAAAGCCGATTGAACGGCACCCTCGTACCGCGTCACAGCCATCTCCCGCTCCACCTGGGTGACGGTCAGTGCGGCCCATGTGCGTGGATCGAAGATCGGTAGGACGATGCGCGGAGAGAACATCCAGGTGCCCGACCCGGATTCGAACAGGCCGGACAGTTCGCTGCTGGCCGTGCCGACCGAGGTGGTCAGGGTGATGCGCGGAAACAATGCGGCCCGGGCCGCCCCGATGTTGGCGTTGGCTGCTTTGAGCAGATTTTCGGCCTGGAGAATGTCCGGGCGGGTAAGCAGCACTTCGGAGGACGTGCCGGGTGACAGCGGGCGCATCGGCGTCAGGCCGCTCAGCGCGGGGGGAGACAGGTCGGGCGGAACAGTCGACCCGACCAGCAGGTTCAGGGCGTTCTCATCGCGTGCCACCAGTTCGATGAAGCGGTAGAGGTCCACCCGGGCCGCATCCACGCGCGTTTGCACCTGGCGCAGATCCAGTTCAGGGACCAGGCCGACTTCGAACCTGCGCCGGATCAGGTCGTAGGCCCCCTGCTGGGAGGCGAGGGTCGCTTGGGCCAGTTCTAGATTTTCGCGGTCCGCGGCAAGGGTCAGGTAGGCATTGGCCACTTCCGACACCAGCAGGATCCGTGCACTGCGGCGGGCCTGTTCGGTGGCGAAGNNATGCGGCCGAAGAAGTCCAGTTCCCAGGCGCTGATGCCGATGTCGGCACGGTACTCCTCGGCGGTCATTCTTTGGCCGGTACGTGAGAGATCGGCCGGTATGCGCTCTTTGTAGGCGGAGCCGGTGGCGTTGACACTGGGCAGCAGTTCGGCGCGTTGGATGCGGTAGTAAGCCCGGGCGCGTTCCACATTCAAGGCGGCCAGGCGCAGGTCACGGTTGTTCTCCAGGGCCAGGTCGATGATCTGCCGAAGGCCTTCATCGGCATAATAGTCGCGCCAGTGCAATTCCGCCGGCAGGGGCGCTCCGAGGGTGTCTTGTGCTTCTTGATACGCCGGCCCCTGGGGCCACTGCTCGGGGATCGGGGCGTCCGGTCGCGAATACTCAGGGATCATGGTGCAGCCGGTGACGAGCAGGACCAGCGCGCACCCCATGGAAACCATCTTGATGTTCATATCAATGTCCCTCCACAGGCATCACGGTCTTCGAGGCGTTTTTCCCGGACCGGTCTGCCTTTTTGCCTTGGAACAGGCGTACCACCACCACGTAAAAGAGGGGAATGAAAAAGATCGCCAGGAAGGTGGAGGTGATCATGCCGCCGAGCACCCCGGTGCCGATGGCGGTCTGTGCCCCGGCGCCCGCGCCGCTGGCCAGTGCCAGGGGCAGTACGCCGAAACCGAAGGCCAGCGAGGTCATGACGATGGGGCGCAACCTCAACTTGGCGCCTTCCAGGGTGGCTTCTATCAGTCCCATCCCCTCCTTGATTTTGCCCATGGCGAACTGAACGATCAAAATGGCGTTCTTGGTGGTCAGTCCGAGCACGGTGAGCAGGCCGATCTGAAAATAGACGTCGTTGGGAAAACCCCGCAGCATGGAGGCCGCTACGCCGCCTATCACGCCCAGGGGCAGGGCCATCATGATCGAAATCGGTACGGTCCAGCTTTCGTAGAGGGCGGCCAGGCAGAGAAAGATCACGATCATGGAAAAGGCATAGAGCAGGCCGGTCTGGGATGTGGCCATGCGCTCCTGATAAGAGAGGCCGCTCCAGTCGAATCCAATGCCCTCGGGCAACTTGGCCGTAATCTCCTCCATGGCCTGCATGGCTTCACCCGTGCTTCTGCCCGGCGGCGCCTCGCCCTGGATGTTCATGGAGGGAAAGGCATTGAAACGTTCGAGTTTGGGCGATCCATAGGCCCAGTATCCGCTGGCGAAGGCGGTGAAAGGGGTCATGTCGCCGGCGCGGTTGCGCACATAGAGCCGTTCCAGATCGTTGGGCAGCATGCGATGGGGTGCATCGGCCTGCACATAGACCCGCTTGACTCGTCCACCCTGAATGAAGTCGTTGACGTAGGCGCTGCCGAACGCCGCCGAGAGGGTGTTATGGATGCTGTCGATGGGCACACCCAGGGCGCCGGCTTTTTCCCAGTCCACATCGATGCGGTATTGGGCCTCATCTTCCATGCCGTTGGGGCGCACGCGGGTGAGCCGGTCGTCCTGGGCGGCCATGCCGAGCAGCTGGTTGCGGGCCTGCATCAATTTATCGTGTCCCAACCCGCCACGATCCTGCAGTTGAAAATCGAAGCCGACCGCGGTGCCCAGCTCCGAGACCGCCGGCGGAGCGTAGGCAAACACCCGGGCGTTGCGGATCTGGGCGAAGCGCGCCATGGAGCGGTTGGCCAGGGCTTTGACTTTCAGTTCCGGCCGTTCGCGCAGTTCCCAGTCCTTGAGCCGGATCCAGCCCAGCCCCATGCTCTGCCC
Organism: Desulfatitalea sp. UBA4791; assembly: GCA_002402905.1. Classification (GTDB taxonomy): domain Bacteria; phylum Desulfobacterota; class Desulfobacteria; order Desulfobacterales; family Desulfosarcinaceae; genus Desulfatitalea. The sequence goes on from DHGT01000051.1 coordinate 27,445, forward strand.
GTTCCCGGCAAAGCTCTGGCCGGAGAGGGTCATCACCGTGGCGACGACATCGCTCTCCTCATTTAACAAATAGTCGCGGACTTCGGCCATCACGGCTTCGGTCTGCTCCACGGTCGAGCCCGACGGCAGCTGGGCCTGGACAAACATGAGCCCCTGGTCTTCGTCCGGCAGATAGGCGGTGGGCATCCGTTGGAATAAAAATGCCAGCGCCGCCACGATCAGGACGTAGACCACCAGGTAGCGCAGCCTTTGGCCGAGGATTCGCTCGACGGCGGCCAGGTAACGCTCCCGGGCCAGGCCGAACAGGTGGTTGAAGCGGTAGAAAAAATAGTTGAAGAGATAGAATCTTCTGGCCAGGGGGTTTTTGTCGTCGGACGGCGCTTTGAGCAGGGAGGCACACAATACCGGGGTCAAGATGAGAGCCACCAGAACCGAAAGCAGCATGGCCGCGATGACGGTCACCGAAAACTGGCGGTAGATCACGCCTGTGGAGCCACCGAAAAAGGCCATGGGACCGAAAACGGCAGAGAGCACCAGGCCGATGCCGATCAGGGCGCTGGTAATCTCGTCCATGGACTTGCGCGTCGCTTCCCTGGGCGATAGCCCCTCTTCGTGCATGACCCGCTCCACGTTCTCCACCACGACGATGGCGTCGTCCACCAGCAGGCNNTGGCATCGTCCACCAGCAGGCCGATGGCCAGAACCATGGCGAACATGGTCAGCATGTTGATGGAGAATCCGAAAAAACCCAACACGGCGAAGGTGCCCAGGATGACCACGGGCACGGCCAGGGTGGGGATCAGCGTGGCGCGGATATTGCCCAGAAAGAGGTACATCACCAGAAACACCAGCAGGATCGCTTCGAAGAGGGTCTTGACCACCTCTTTGATGGCGACCTTGACGAAGGGAGTGGTGTCATAGGGATAGATGACCTCTACACCCGGCGGAAAGTATTCGGACAACTCCGCCATTTTGACCCGGATGGCGTCGGCCGTGTCCAGCGCGTTGGCGCCGGCGGCCTGGCGGATGGCCAGGGCGGCGTTTTCCTTGCCGTTGAACAGGGCATTGGTGTCATAGCGCTCGGTGCCCAGTTCCGTTCGCGCCACATCCCGCACGCGCACGATCGAGCCATCCGGGTTGATGCGCAGCGGAATCGCGGCAAACTCCTCAGGGGTTTTGAGCAGGCTCTGGACGATGATCGATGCGTTCAAACGCTGGCCCTTGACGGCCGGGGTCGCGCCGAATTGACCCGCGGAAATCTCCACATTATAGGCCTGCAGCTTCGCAATGACATCTTCGATGGTCAGCTTGTAATCGACCAGTTTCTCCGGGTTGAGCCAGATGCGCATGGCATATTGGGTGCCGAAGCTTTCCACTTCACCGACGCCCGGCACCCGCGACAGGACTTTCTCAACGTTGGATTGGGCATAGTCCCGCAAATCGTTGCCATTCATGCTGCCGTCCTCTGAAATCAGGCCGATCACCATCAGGTAGTTGCGGGTGGACTTGCTCACCTTGACACCCTGGCGCTGGACCACGTCGGGCAGACTCGACATGGCCAGTTGCAGCTTGTTCTGGACCTGGGACCAGGCCAGGTCCGGGTCCGTACCGGGCGCAAAGGTCAATTCAATGCGGCCGGCGCCCGATCCATCGCTGGTGGCGGTCATATAGAGCAGTTTGTCGAATCCGGTCATCTTCTGTTCGATGATCTGGATCACGCTGTTTTCCACGGTTTCGGCCGAGGCACCCGGATAGAAGGCGTCGATGGCAATGGAGGGCGGGGCGATGGGCGGATACTGGGAAATCGGCAGGTTGTAGATTGCCAGTCCGCCGCCGAGCATCATGATGATGGCGATGACCCAGGCAAAAACCGGGCGATCCAGGAAGAATCTCGATAGCATGTTGGGACTCCTTTACTTCTTCGACCCCGCGGGTGCGCCGCTTGCGGCATTCGTTTCAGATTTCTCGCCGATGTTGTCCATGGAAACAGGGGCCACTTTGGCACCGGGCCGGACGTTGAGCATCCCTTCGATGATCAGCCGGTCTCCGGCCGCCAAACCCGATGCGATCAGCCATCGGTCTCCGATGGCGCGATCGAGCGTCAACGCCCTCTGCTGGACCGTGTTGTCCGGGTCGACGATCAGTGCGACCGGTTCTCCCTTGGGCGTGCGGCTCACGCCCTGTTGGGGCACCAGCAGGGCCTGTGGGGCGATGCCTTCGCTGACGATCGCCCGCACGAACATGCCGGGCAGAAGGATATGGTCCGGATTGGGTACGATGATCCGCAGCGAGTAGGAGCCGGTGGTGGGGTCCACCGTCACATCGGAGAATTGCAAGGTGCCTTCCAGGGGATAGGGCGTGCCGTCTTCCAAAACGATGTGCACCTTCTTGCGGCTGGCCGCTTCGCTGCTGAGCAGCCCGGTTTGCAGGTTGCGCCTCAGGCGCAGCAGTTCGGCCGAGGATTGAACCACATCCACGTAGATGGGGTCGAGTTGTTGCAACGTCGCCAGCGGCTGGGGTTGATAGGCGGTTACCAGGCTGCCGGTTTTGATATGACTGCGGCCGATACGTCCTGAAAAGGGTGCGTTGACGCGGGTATACGCCAGGTCGATGTGCGCCGCTTCGACGGCCGCCTGCCAATACGCGATGTCGGCCTTGGCTTGTTCCAGGGCCGCGGCCGCATCGTCAACGTCCTGCTGGCTGACCGCCCTGTCGGCAATCAGTTCGCGGTAGCGCTCGGCCCTGGACTGGATCGATGGCAGATTGGCCTGGGCTTTGGCCAGTGACGCTTTGGCCGAATTGTACTTGACCTGGAAAAGAGCGGGATCGATCTGGTACAGCTGCTGGCCGGTTTTGACATCCGAGCCCTCGTTGAACAGCCGTTTCTGGATGATGCCGTTCACCTGGGGGCGGATATCGGCCACCTGGTAGGCGGAAGTGCGTCCGGGCAACTCGGTGGTCAACTCGACAGACTGCGGTTCAATGGTGACCGTGCCGACCTGCGGGACGGGCGGAGGTCCTGCCTGGCGTCCTTTGTCCCGGTCACAACCGCTCCAGACCATTGGCGCGGCGAACAGCAACAGAACGGCTATCCATTGCAGGGGTTCATTGCGATAGGTATTCAGTGCCATTTAACTTCTCCCGGAAAAGAATTAAAAGTTAGCGTGCGCCCGATTCCACCATCAACCCGCCATCCTGCCACAGGGAGTGGGTCACCCAGCCAAAATGGCTGAAATCCTCGGCCAGCTGCAGTCCGACCTGGGAATACGCCCGGTCTTTGGCATCCTCTATCCAGCGCAGCATCACGCTGATATCGGTGGGCAGATCCGAGCGAATCCAGAGCGCTGCGGCCGTCAAGGCCTGGGTTTTACCGTTGAAGGTCAGTTCCCGAGCCAGGGCCAGCGCATTTTTTTTGCTTGCCTCGTTGAAGGCACGGACGTGTATGATTTCGATCCACTGCATGGCATACCTCTTAATTGGAGCCGCCATTTCGGGGGCGGCCGATCTCGTCGTGCGACCGGTGAGCACCGGCCGAGCGGATAAACCTATGCATGCGGGATGCCATTCTATATATCTATGAAATACAGAATGATATGAATGCAAGAGGTGAGGAAATGTCAAATTTAACCGATTTTTGATGTCATATTTGACATCCGTTTTAATATGTGTCAAATGTGACGATGTGGATCACCAACGAGGGAGGAAGCACGCCTGTGGACGATACTATCTTTTTCCGTGAAGCGACACTGAGGATCTGCAGCAGTTTGAATCTCGAGCGGGCGTTGACCCGGACCCTGGAATTTCTCCATGAGGTGTTACCGGCCGACGGCCTGCATATTGGTCTGTTCGATCCGGATTTGAACCTGATGCGTACCCTCGCTCATATCGTTCCGGATGGCTGGCCCCGGATACCGGAAACCATCGCCGTTCCCGAAGGCGCCATCGACCGGCTGATGACCGATTGGCGGGCCGAGGCCAAGTTCGGTGTGGTCAACGATCTGCGTACGATCGAGCCCGAAGTGACGCCCCTGGTACGCATGGTCTGGCCCGAGGACGTCTCGCTGCTGCATACGGACCTGGAGGTCGAACAGCGGCGCATCGGAAAACTCGTTCTGGCGGCCCGCGGCAGTCACCGCTATCATGAACGGCATGCCCGCATGATGAGCCGGCTCAACGAACCGTTTGCCATTGCCCTGGCCAACGGCCTGCAACATCAAGAGACCCTGCGGCTCAAAGAGATGCTCGAGGAAGACAACCGGTATCTGCACCGGGAGTTGCGCCACGCTTCGGGCGACACCATCGTGGGTGCCGATTTCGGGCTGAAAGGGGTCATGGAGATGATCTGCCAGGTGGCGCCCCTGGAAAGCCCGGTCTTGCTCCTGGGAGAAACCGGCACGGGCAAGGAGTTGCTGGCCAACGCCGTTCACACCGCCTCCCCGCGCAGAGACGGCCCGTTTGTGAAGGTCAACTGCGGCGGTTTGCCGGAGAGCCTGCTGGACAGCGAGCTGTTCGGCCACGAGAAGGGGGCGTTCACGGGGGCCGTTTCCCAGAAGCGCGGTCGGTTCGAGCGGGCCGACGGCGGTACGCTCTTTCTGGACGAAATCGGCGAGTTGCCACGCGAGGCGCAAGTCAAACTGTTGCGGGTGCTGCAGCACAAGGAGATCGAGCGCGTGGGCGGCACGGAGGTCCTGCCGGTGGATGTGCGCATCATCAGCGCCACCCATCGAAATCTGGAGGAGATGGTCCATCAGGGGCGGTTTCGTGAGGATTTGTGGTTCCGGCTCAATGTCTTTCCGATCATGATTCCGCCGTTGCGCCAGCGGCCCCAGGATATTCCCCCTCTTGTGGATCATCTGATCTCCAGAAAATGCCGTGAGATGAAGATCGCCAAAGATGTCCGGGTGTCGCCCGGCACCGTGGATACCCTCAAGCACTACCCCTGGCCCGGAAATGTGCGTGAACTGCAAAACTTGATCGAACGGTCCTTGATACAGGCCCAGGCCACGGCATCGAAGATACTGTCCCTCGACCTCAATCCCATCGCCGGTTTTCACCCCGAAAGGGGCACCCATACCCACTGGAGCGAAGAGGTTCTGCCCTTCGACGAAGCCGTGGCGCAGATGATCCGCAACGCATTGAAGCTGAGCAACGGCAAGGTGATCGGCGCCGGCGGCGCGGCCGAACGATTGGGTCTTCACCCGAGCACCTTGCGCGGGAAGATGCGCAAGCTCAATATCCGCCCTTCGCAGACGAAACGTGCGATCAAGTAGACAACACCCTACGAAAGGAGGCCCCCGCTCATGCGCTATGGTGCCATGAACGCTCCGTTTCGCCCCTTGCTGGATGAGGTGGCGGCGCTCGGTGAACTTGGATTCGACTATGTGGAGATCACCATGGATGCTCCCTATGCCCACTATTCGGTGATCCGGCAGCAAAGAAAACCGCTGCAGCAGGCGCTGGAGCGATTCGGGATGGACCTGGTCTGCCATCTGCCGACCTTCGTTTCCACTGCGGACCTGACCGAAAGCATTCGGGAAGCTTCTATCCGGGAGACCATCGAGTCCATGCACACCGCCGCCGAGCTCCAGGCGCTCAAGGTGGTGCTGCATCCAAGTTTCATCCATGGGCTCGGCGCCATGATGAGGGATTTGGCGACCCAGCATGCTGCTGTCGCTATGGCGCGACTGCTCGAAGAGGCCCACCGATTAAAGCTGACCGTGTGCGTGGAGAACATGTTTCCCAATTCACTCTCCCTGGTTCGGCCTGAAGATTTTGATGAGGTGTTCAGGGATTTTCCCGGCGCACGCCTGACCCTGGACACCGGGCACGCCCATATCGGCTGCGGCACGGAGGGTATCCTGGCCTTTATCCATCGATTTTCGGAGCGGATCGGTCATGTCCATGCCAGTGACAATCGAGGCCGCGACGACGAGCATCTGCCGATCGGTGCGGGAACCATTGATTTTGAAAGGGTGGTGTCGGCGTTGAAGAAGATCGGCTACGATCAAACGATAACGCTGGAGGTTTTTGCGAAAGACAGGGCGTATCTGAACATCAGCCGGCGCAAACTCGCGCAATTGTTTGAGGCCCACACGGGATGAAAAAACAACATCCCCCTGTTGGACAGGGGGATGTTGTTTTTAAGCAGGCGTCGCAAAGAGAGGAGGGTGCGCTCTACTTGCGGTACCCAAAAAGAAGCCGCTACAACAACTCCTTTAGCGTTCGAGAATCAGGTTCAGGGCAGCATCAACGGGTGTGGGCGCATTCAGATGGAATCGTCGGTTCAGTACAGTGCATTCGTCGCAATGGGATGTCGCGTTTGAATCATCGAATTCAGCAGGCATTCCAGTTTGTGGTTACCGCTCAGTTCCGCTTCAGTTCCAGGTGTCGATTTCGACCAGCATGACCGTTTCGGTTCAACTTCAGCTCAATATCAGGGTATCATCTTTCACTCTTAAAAATTGTAGCGGCTCATTTTCTTGAGGTTTTGCAAGCGAAAGGCGTGCCATTATCTTCATATTGGTCCAAAGTATTCCTAAGTAGTTGAAAAAATGCATATAAATATTTATCAGAGTTGGTTTTGAAACCGGCTTGTTCTTAGGATGGGTCAAAAAGAACGGGTCAAAATGAACTATTGGTTTATTTTGACCCGATTTGTAGTCATTAATTTTCGTAGGATTTGAGCTTGCGTTTCAACGTGGAGAGGGAGAGGCCCAGATGTTTTGCGGCCTGGCTCTTGTTGCCCCCGCACGCCTGAAGCGCCCTCGCGATGTGTTGTCGGACAACATTCTCCAGGGGCGTGATGTCGAGTGCGATGGGGGACGGCGTCGGTTGGCAGATGACACCCAATGACCCCGGGTCGGTGGCGGACAGGAGCTCGGCCGGCCGGATGCCGTTACCTTGGCGCAGGAGTGAGGCTCGCTCGATGATATTGCGAAGCTCGCGTACGTTTCCCGGCCAGGGGTAGGCGGCAAGCCTCCCGAGTTGTTCTTCTGACAAGTCTACCTCTCCGCCGCAGAAATTTGCGGTAAAATGACGGGCCAGTGCCGGGAGGTCCTCTATATGTTGCCGCAGCGCGGGCACCTTGATGTGAATGACGGCCAGTCTATAATATAAGTCTTCCCGAAATAGTTTTTCCTGGATGGCCTGGGTCAGGTCGCGGTTGGTCAAGGCGATGATGCGCACGTCGACGTGGATGGGATGGGCGCTGCCGATTCGACGGACCTGCTTTTCTTCGAGCACAGAGAGCAGTTTGCTCTGGAGGTGATAGGGGATATCGCCGATTTCGTCCAAAACCAGGGTGCCGCCGTCCGCAAGTTCGAAAATACCTTCGCGTCGGGTATCCGCCCCGGTAAAGGTCCCTTTTTCATATCCAAAATATTCCGATTCGATCAGATTCTCAGGAATCGCCGAGCAATTGATGGTCAAATAGGGCTCCCGCCTGCCTTGACGCCGATGGATCTCTCTGGCGATCAAGTTTTTGCCAACCCCGGTTTCGCCGGTGATCAACACTGCTGCGTCCGATGCGGCCGCCAGTTTGATCTGGCCGCGCAGCTGCGCAATCGCATCCGAATGGCCGATGAGTTTCGTTTCGGTCCGTTTGCGTTTGTTTTCGTATTCCTGAACCTTTATTTTGCCTTCGAGCTTGAGGCTCTTGGCGGCCATTTGGATGGATATGAGCAGCTCTTCCAGGGAAAACGGCTTGGGCAAATAGTTGAACGCACCGCTCTGCATGGCGTCCACCGCGTATGGAATGGAAGCATGGGCCGTAATGAAGATGACTTTTACGAAAGGGTCAAGGTCCAATATCTCCCGGCAGATGTCGAGTCCGTTTTTGTCGGGCAGTTCCTGGTCCAGCAACACGATCGGCGGGTGATACATCTCAAAGTGTTTCAGGCCGGTTTTGCCATCCTGGGCGACGATGACGTGGTAGGCTTGGAGTTCAAGGAATTCGGACAACGATTCAGTGACAAAATGGTCGTCGTCAATGATCAAAATGGTCGATTTGGATGTCATACCCTTCGCCATCCGTGACCGGATAACGTTTCAGGCGGCCAACGGTTCCCGATGATCAAGAGTCGAGTGGCACCAGGAGCAATGGTTTTCTGCTCTTGCGCATGACGCCTTTTTCGGCCCGGCCCGCCAGCGCCTTCAGGATAGACCCTTTTTTATGATATCCCATGGCGATCAGGTCGCAATCGAACGTATCGGCGACCTCCACGATTTTTTCGGCCGGATTTCCATACAGCACATGGATGGCATCGATCACTACCTGCTGGTCCGGCCCCGTGATTTGATCCGAAGCCTTTCCATAATGATCACGCATGGCATTCTGAATGATCGGCAGGGACTTTTGTTTCCCTATGAGCACGTTTTTGGCCGCCTCCTGCCCTTCCTGGCGAATCCGCTCATAGGTGTCGCTGTCAATCAGGTAACTGACCCTTTTCTGGTTATCAGAAGCGGTATTATCGATAACGTGCAGCAGCACAATGGAGGCCCCGGTTTGAAAGGCCAGTCCCACCGTGTGCTGAAAAACTTGGACCGAATCCTCGGAAAGATCTGAGGTAAAGAGAATTTTTTTGATTTTCTGAACCATGGCTGCGTTCCTTTTGTGTGGGAGTTGATTGTTCTGCTCGAGATCGCGATGCTGGTCTTCAACAGCGCCGAACATGACCGTTCACCTGGAATGAAATAGAAAGCCATATTAATCATCCGTGATGCGGGGATCAAGGATTTTATTGGATTTTACAATTCCGTCGTCTTCCCCTTGATATTGAGGGCAACCGACCTTTATACTGGGATCATCTGTCCGATGAATATCCATTATCTTCCCCAGGAGGCGCGGCGTGGCCAAAAAGTACGTGAGCAAACGCAACATTGAATTCATGCTGTACGAGGTGTTCGACATCGTATCCCTGACCCGGTTGCCGTATTACAGGGCCCACAACAAAAAGTTGTTCGACATGACTCTGGATGCGGCTTTGAAGCTGGCCAAGGATCTTCTGTATCCCCATTTCGAGGAGATGGATCGTCAGGCGCCCTATCTGGAAAACGGCAAGGTGCGGGTCCATCCTTCTGTGCGAAAGGTCATGGCGCAATTCGGAGAAGGCGGCTGGATCGCGGCCAAATTCGAAGAGCGGTTCGGAGGCGCTCAACTGCCCTATTTGATCGCCGACGCGTGTCAATTCATATTCACGGCGGCCAACTATTCATCCAGCGTGTTCCCTGGACTCACCGCCAAGGCCGCACGCCTGATCACCTCTTTCGGCAGCCAGGAGCTGATCGATACCTACGTGGAAAAGATGTTGAATGGCGAATGGCAAGGCACCATGGCGCTGACCGAGCCCCAGGCCGGAAGTTCGCTGGCCGACATCACCACCATGGCCTATCCCACGGATAAAGGCTACTACCACATCAAGGGGCAGAAGATCTTCATCTCGGCCGGCGATCATGACGGCGTGGATAACGTCGTGCATCTGATGCTCGCCAAGATCGACGGGGCTCCGGCCGGGGTCAAGGGCATCTCCTTGTTCATCGTCCCCAATCAACGACCGACCGAGTTCGGCGGCCTGGCGCCCAATGACGTGACCGTGACCCAGATCTATCATAAAATGGGATACCGTGGCGCACCCATCACCGAGCTGAGCATCGGAGAAAAGAACGACTGCCGGGGCTACCTTGTGGGCAAACCCCACAACGGCCTGGCCTACATGTTCCAGATGATGAACGGATCCCGGTTGAGCGTCGGTATGGCCGCCATCGGCATCTCATCGGCCGCCTATTACGCGGCCCTGGAATATGCCCGCGAACGGCCCCAGGGCCGTTTGGTGTCCGATCCGACTACACCTCAGGTGCCGATCATCGAGCATGCCGACATCCGGCGTCTGCTGCTCTATCAGCGTTCGTTTGTGGAAGGCGCCTTTTCCCTCTCCATGCAGTGCTGCCGCTATGCCGACGTGGAAACGGCCGCCGACGGAGAGGAAAAAGAGCACGCCGCCCTGCTGCTGGATCTGCTGATTCCAGTGGCCAAGAGCTATCCGGCGGAAACCAGCGTCCGTTCGACCAGTCAGGCGATTCAGTGTTTCGGCGGATATGGCTATTGCGAGGACTTTCCGGTCGAACAGCATTTCCGGGACACGCGCATCCACACCCTCCACGAGGGCACCACCGGCATCCAGGGCATGGATATATTAGGGCGTAAGGTGCGCATGAAAGAGGGGCGGGCCTTCACGCTGTACCTCGAAGAGGTGCGCAAGACCATCGCGGCTGCAACGGCGTTCGATGCCCTCAAGCCTTACGCCGATCGATTGTCCGCCGCCATCGTGGAGCTCGAAACGATCACCGCAGATTTGAAAGTATTGGGGCAGGAAAAGGGCACCCGGGTGATGCTGGCCGACGCCACCGTTTACCTCGATTATTTCTCGCTGATCACCATCGCCTGGCAATGGCTGCTCCAATCCATCGCCGCGGCCAAAGGGCTGGCCGGGAATCCATCCAAAGCCAATGCGAATTTCTACCAGGGCAAATTGCAGACCGCGCGTTACTTCTTTCACTATGAACTCCCCAAGGCGGGCGCTTTGGCCAAGCGCCTGGCCGAGCGCGAGGCGATTACCCTGGAGATGGAGAAAACGTACTTTCTGGATTGAAAACCCTGGTGAATCGGGAGCATGCAAGAAAACCGTCGAGTTACGCGACACTTTAATCGGATTGGGCTTGTCGCGGCCCATCTGTCAGCCTGCGGCGTGGCCTTCTGGCTGCATATGCAGCGCTATCCGTTGGACCGTTCCCTCTATTACTGGTGGTTCGCCCCCCTGGATCTGGCCGCCATCCTGCTGGTCACCCCGCTTTATCTTTTCGCCAGCCGAGCCAGGCTGGGGTATGGTGTCAACGGGCTGTTTTCAGGTCTGGAGGCCATCGCACTGGTCTATTTCGGCCTGGCCCAGCTGGAACTCCCGTTCGCATCCTTTGGCAAGGCATCAGCCGCCTGGGTCGGCGTTGCACTGATCTTCGTCCGTTTGATTATCGGCCGTGCCGTTGTCGCCCATTCCGAACGCCTGGTGTTCATTGCCGGTGGCGTGGGGGTCACCCCCATGCTGAGTATTCTGCGCGCGCTGGCCGAGAGGGACGACACGCGCAGGATCAGGCTGATCTGGAGCAATCGCACCCGGGCGGACAGGGTCCATCCCGATGTGATCAAAAATCTCGAACGATCCTTGCCCGGATTGCAAACCACACATATCTTCACCCGTGAAGCGGAGGCGGGATGCCGGCCGGAAGGGATCACGCCGGAACGGCTCGAAGAACTGCTGGGGCCGTATCAGGTCGGCACCCTTGTGTTTTTATGCGGCCCATCCGGATTCATGAGGCGCATCAAGGACCGGTTGTTACGCCTCGGATATCCTCGTCGCACCATAAAGACAGAAACCTTCCGAATGTAGACGGCCGGAAAGCGGCCGTGCCAGGAGGTTCATTCACCAAATTCAAAAAGGAGGTCACTCATGAAACGTTATACAGCTTTGATGATCTTGGCATTGTGTGCCATGACCGCCGTGGGAGCTCCGCAGGCGGCGCAAGCGGCCGAATGGCGCTTCGATATGGCCCATTCGGGCATCTATTTTGACATTCAGCACATCTATTCCACGGTGCGCGGTCGTTTCGCCGACTTTTCGGGGACCTTCATTTTCGACCCCAACGATCTGACCGCAAGCCGCATTGAAGTGGTCGTGCAAACCCAGAGCGTCGACACCCAAATTACCAAACGGGACAACCACTTGCGCTCAAAGGATTTTTTCGCGGTGAGCGACTATCCGACCATGACGTTCAAGAGCAAGTCGATCAACCACGCGGGTGGCAACCAGTATCGCATGGTCGGGGATCTGACCGTCAAGGATGTGACCCGCGAGATCGAGGTGCCGTTCGTGTTTCATGGGATCAAGGACAGCCCCATGCAAAAAGGGCAGCAGATCGCCGGATTTGACGCGCGTTTGACCATCGATCGTCTCGAATACCATGTGGGCGACGGTCGGTTCGTGAAACTGGGTGTGGTCGGCAAGGATGTGGCGGTGACGATATCACTGGAGATGATCAGCGATAAATAATGCCTGTTTACAAGCGGTCGATCGGCCTCGGTATCTGGAAGCCCTGAAAGGGAGGTGGGCAAGACCCACTATGGGTCTTGCCCGCAAGGAAGAGGATGAAGGTGTATGAAAAAGTTAGCTTCCGTCGATTGATTAAGCAAGCTTTGTGCCATTCGTTTTTAAAAAAATTTAGCAAATATATCCAAATGGTTGTATATTGATCCGGGTTTGACGCCAAGGAGTTCGGTCAAAAATCGTCAGAAACCCGACGCATTTTGACAGGCGTGCAGGTTGCCATGGCGTGAGGAGGCCAACGATGAAGGTCCAATTGCCGCAGTTGCTCTGGTATGGAAACACGACCCTATCTAATTCTCCGGAGGTAAGATGAGCGTTTTTAAAAATGAGATCAGCCAGGTCGATCACGATGCTTTGGTGCATATCGTGGTCGACGCGTTCAGAAGAATCGTTTTTCATTACGGCGCCTGGTTTTCGGAAGTCGCCCACCAGGTAGGATTGGAGAAGGCCCTCGCGGTCGAAGGACGGGTTTGGGATGCCACGCTTTCCAATCAGATCGACCGGCTCGGAAAGACCCTTGGATTCGAAACCGATTGCGGCGTGCCGGCCGCTCTGAAAGCGCTGCCCCGGGAGACATTGCTCGATCTGGTGGAAAAGCTGAGCGTCAACTGGCTGGCCAATGACGGCATCTGGTTCCAGGCCGTCGAAAAGCAGTTCGGCATGGGCGACGCTAAACGTTGCAACGACACCTGCTGGACCCGCTTTTCGCCCTTCGAGGCCCACCGGATCAAGGCCCTGCTCAAATTGCCGGACGACGGCGGACTTCCGGCCCTGAAACAAGCTTTGGGACTGCGTCTTTACGCCTTCATCAACGAGCAATCCATAAAAGAGGTCGATGACCGGTGCTTTATCTTCGAGATGAACAATTGCCGGGTTCAGGCCGCCCGCAAACGCAAGGGACTGCCCGATTATCCCTGCAAAAGCGCTGGGATGGTCGAGTATCCCTATTTCGCCAGCACCATCGATCCCAGAATTCGGACCGAGTGCATCGGCTGCCCGCCGGACGCGCATCCTGACGAATGGTTTTGCGCCTGGAAGTTTTGCATCGATGGTTGAGGTGCCGTCATGCCAGCGCCTCTCTGACCGCCTTGGCCAGATCGATGAGGGTGTAAGGCTTGCGCAGGTAGCATGACGCGCCCAGGGCCAATGCCTGGGACACGCGATCGGTTTCGGAGAAGCCGCTGGCCACGATCGCTTTCTGGCCGGGACGGATTTCAAGGATGCGCTGATAGGTTTCCAGACCGTCGATGCCCGGCGCCATGATCATGTCCAGAATCAGCAGGTCGCACCTGTCGTTCTGCATCCAGGCGATCGCATCTTCCCCGCTGGCCGCGGCATCCACCCGGTATCCCAGGCTTTCGAGCATGCTGACGGCGATGGTGCGTTGTTCCGCCACATCGTCCACGAACAGTATGTGTTCTCCCTTGCCAAGATAAGGATCCAGCGGCGGATGAAGGGCCTGGCTGGGCGCAGGCGATGTCGTAGCGGGCAGATAGAGATCAAAACGGGTGCCTCGTCCGGGCTGGCTGATCACGTCCACGAAGCCGCCGCTGTCTTTCACCGTTCCCCATACCACCGCCAGTCCCAGCCCCGTGCCGCTCCGGCCCATCACCTTCTTGGTGTAAAAGGGCTCAAAGATCCGTTCCAGATCCTCCTTCGAAATTCCCGGACCGGTGTCTGCCACTGACAGCACGATATAGTCGCCGGGGGTGATGATTTCATATCCGGCATGTGCTTCGGTCAGACGGCGGGCTTCTACGGCGATGGATAAGGCGCCACCCTCGGGCATGGCCTCGGCGGCATTGGCAACCAGGTTCATCAATGTTTTTGACAGATGGACCGGCGACCCCGAGGTGCATGGGACCTGTTCCTGCAATCGGGTGCTCACGCGAACCAGTGGATGATAGGAGATGATCTTTTCATGTTCCGGGCTGGCCAGATAGTCGTCTACGACCCGGTTCACATCTATGACCTGGTTGACAGAGACACCCCTTCGGGCAAGGGTGAGCAGGTCCTGCACGATGGCGGCCGCTTTTTCGCCGCACTGCTTGATGGTTTCGAGCGGTTTGCGCATCGGGTCGGCGGCCGCCATCTGCATCAAGAGCAGATCGGGGTAGCTCAGAATTCCGGAAAGGATGTTGTTCAGGTCGTGGGCCACGCCGCCGGCAAGGGTGCCCACGGCCTGCATCTTGCGGGCCCTTTGGAATCTGGCCTGAAGCGCCCCTTTTTCAGCCTCGGCGAGCTTTTGGGCGGTGATGTCCATCACCACGACGATGGCGCCTCTGGCGGCATCCATAGGCGCAATGGGCCGTATCTTCAGATGGCACTGGAGGCGGGAGCCGTCTTTGCGAATGATCTCGGTGTCCGGTCGGTCGATTTCGGGTTGCCCCACACCGTAGGCCAGATGCTCCGTTTTATGGATATCTTCGACGTTGGGGTAAAAGCCAAGGATGTCGCCCCGGACTTCACGGCTGTCTTCGTATCCCAGCATGCGGGCCAGCGTCTCATTGGCCCAGGAAATGTTGCGATGCTGGACGAGGGCGATACCGACCGGAGAGGCGGCCAGCGTGGTCTTCAATGTCTTTTCGCTCGATTCCAAGGCCTCCTGCGCTTTTTCGGCGGCCACCATGGCGTATCTGGCCAGATACGCGAGGAGGATGAAGTTGACGATGATGTTGCTGATCGCGATGGCCGTTTGAAGGTCGGTGGCAAGTGTTTTCAGCGGTGGGGTCGCCGAAAGATAGAGCCAGACATACGTACCGGACAAACCGCACAGAAGGATGGCCTTGATGCCTTTTGTCCACGGGGCAATGAAGACGAAAACCGTCAGGCTGAGAATATAATAGTGAAATCCCGCCGCCCAGCCATATGCCAGCGAGCTGTATATGGAGTGCGACGTGATGACCGCGACCCATATGCCGAAGGCCAGACCGTAAAAGCGGCGATAATTGAGGTACAGACAGGCCAGATCGGTCGGAATGCAGGCGATATTGATCCACAACGAGAGCGGCGCGCCCAGGGCCCAATGGACGGGGATATAGGCGGTGTGACCGACCAGCGCGAAGGCGAATAACAAATTACTGGCGATACCATACCGTTGATATCCGCCGGGTACATTCTCCGGTGCGTTGAAAAGGATCGCCTGAAGGCGGCGCAGGAAACCGAATTTCTCGTTCAATGGCAAGAACTCCTATGTTCTACTCAAGGTCAGTCGCTATATCTGTCGGCCTCGCATGGCAACGGACATGGCAGGCGTGGGTGGGGCCGGTGGCCAGGACCACGTGAGCCATGCGGTTGCACAAAAATCTGTTTATCGTTATGGTATTTAACTGATCCGACGCAATCAAGTGCAAATATTGTCGGCACGAAGGCCGTCTCCACCGGTCTCAGACGCGGCGCCGACATCGGGCCGATTGGTCATTTGTGGATGAGCACAAGTTTGGAGATTACCCATGAGCGATAGCGACACAATAGAACATAAACTCATTCTGCGCGGTCTGACCCTCGACGATTACGACGATATCAAGCAGATCATGGATCAGGTCTATCCGGGCATGGGCGGGGCATGGAAGCCGGACGAGTACCGGGCGCTGATCGAGCACTTTCCCGAAGGTCAAATCTGCATCGAGGACAACGGGCATGTCGTGGCCGCCGCGCACGCCATCCTGGTGAATGCCGAGGAGTTCGAGAGCCGTCATTCCTATGAGGATGTCATCGATGGCGGTAAAATGACGGCTCATGATCCGGATGGCAACGCGTTGTATGGCATCGACGTCTTTGTCGATCCCGGCTATCGCGGCCTGCGGCTCGGCAGGCGGCTGTACGATGCCCGCAAGGAGTTGTGCGAGAAGCTCAATTTTAAAGGCATCATTTTTGGCGGCCGGATTCCAGGTTACGGGGAGCACGCCGCTGAAATGACGCCCTCGGAATACATCCAGAAGGTCAAGGCCAACGAAATCTACGACCCGGTGCTGTCGTTTCAGCTATCAAACGATTTTCATATCAAGAAAGTACTGAAAAACTATATTACCGAGGATACCGAATCCGCCGCCTATGGCGTTTTGATGGAGTGGAACAATATCTATTATGAGAAACGGCAGAAATTGTTCGGCGGGCGCAAGTCCTATCCGCGCATCGGGGTGGTCCAGTGGCAGATGCGCCCTTTCAACACCCTGGACGATTTCATACACCAGGTCGAATTTTTCGTGGATGCCATGTCCGGTTACAATACGGACCTGATTTTATTCCCCGAACTGCTCAACGCACCTTTGCTGAAGAACTTCGACCAGGAGAATCCCACCGAGGCCATGCGCTCCCTGGCCGAGTACACCGAAGAGATCCGTGCGGCTTTCGTCAGCATGGCCATCTCCTACAATACCAACATCGTTGCCGGCAGCGTGCCGCTCATCGAAGATGACTTCCTCTACAATGTCTGCTACCTGTGCCGCCGGGATGGTACCTGGGACGAGCAGCGCAAGTTGCACATCACCCCGGATGAAGCCCAGTACTGGGGTTTCAAGGGCGGCGAGGAGATCAAGATCTTCGATACCGATATCGGCAAAATCGGCATTCTCATCTGCTATGACGTGGAGTTTCCGGAACTGGCCCGCTATCTGGTGGACAAAGGCATGATCCTGCTGTTCGTCCCTTACTGGACCGACACCAAAAACGCCTACCTGCGCGTCCGGCGTTGCGCCCAGGCCCGCGCCATCGAAAACGAATGCTATGTGGCCATTTCCGGCAGCGTCGGCAACTTGCCGAAGGTGGAGAACATGGATATCCAGTATTCCCAATCAGCCGTCTTCACGCCCTCGGACTTCGCTTTTCCCCATGACGCCATCGCCGCCGAGGCGACTCCCAATACCGAGATGACGCTGATGGTGGACCTGGATATGGATCTGCTCAAAGAGTTGCGTCAACAGGGCAGCGTGCAGAATCTGCTCAGCCGGCGCAAGGAGCTTTACGAGGTGGTTTGGAAACCGGCCAACAACAACAAGAGAGATTAACCTGTCATTCATTCGGCCGTGAAGGGGTGGTGTGCGATGAAATCAGCGGTGTTCCATGCTTTTGGTGATATCGATGTGATTCGGATCGTAGACGTGGAGATTCCGGCTACAGGAGAGAGTGAGGTCCTGGTCCGTGTTCGTGCCGCGGCGGTCAATCCCAAAGATACCTTCATCCGCAAAGGGCGTTTCGCTGCATTGACCGGATCCGGGTTTCCCATGCGAACCGGTTTCGATTTTTCGGGCGAAGTGGGACACGTGGGAAGCGGCCTGACAGGCTATAAGGAGGGCGATCCGGTCTACGGCATGCTCGATGGCTGGGAGGGTGGCACCTGTGCCGAGTATCTTGTGGTCAAACCGCACCAACTCAGCATCAAACCCACCAACCTCTCCTTCGAGGAGGCCGCCGCACTGCCACTTGTATCGTTGACGGCGTTGCAGGCCTTGCGCGACGAAGCTCATATCAAGTCCGGTTTCCACGTCTGCATTAACGGTGCCGCGGGTGGCGTGGGTAGCATGGCCGTGCAGATCGCAAAATGCTTCGATGCGACGGTCACCGCCATCAGCAGTCGACAAAACCACAAATTTCTCAGGGATCTGGGGGCAAACCGCTGCATAGACTACCATGATACGGACATCACGAGCAGCCAAGAGCGATTCGATATTTTTTTCGACGTGTTCGGCAACCAGTTGTTCGACAACGTACGGCCGATTCTGGCGCCCAAGGGCGTATGGGTCTCTACCGTGCTGCGGCCCGAGGTCGGCGAGGCGGTGGAACGGACCCGAGATTCAAAGGGGCAGTGCGCCAGGCTGGTCATCGTCCGGGCCGACCGGGAGGACCTGAACCAGGTTCGCCAATGGGCCGAGGCCGGCCTGATACGGCCGGTCATCCAACAGGTTTTCCCCCTGGCCGACATCGCGGCCGCCCACCGCCAGCAGGAGAGCAAGCACACCCGCGGCAAGCTCGTCGTCACCATTCCTTAACCGCCAACATGTATCCCGACCACTCTCGTGCAAAGGATCATAGATCGGGCAATCTGAATTTCAACGTCACCTCGCCAGTGTCCCGGTCGATGTGCACCATTTGACCGGACGGGTCGCCGGCACTGATCTTGCGGCCGGTGGCCATCTCCATCAAACCGCCGAGAAACTGCATCCCGGCATTGAGCACGGCCTCGATTTTCTCGGGAGGCTGCTGGTTCAATATATCACCGCCTCGGCGTTGCGGCGCATCCGCTGCAGGGGCGTTCGATTCGGTTTCGAGTGGGGCCGCCTGATGCTCTTCGCCAATGACATTCAGCTCATCGGGCTCTCTTTTAAAGGCTTCGGGATTGAGATAGTGGGGTGTATCTTCCGGAATCTCTTCCTGTTCCCGGCTTTCCTGGGGCGGCAGCAGCGGTTCGGTTCCCATCATCTCCCTGAGCCGGTTGATCATCTCCGTGCGTTTCTCGTGGGAGAATTCCACCACGTCCGTCTTTCCGTCGAAGACACCCTCGAAAAGCTCGGTCTTCAGCTGTAAGCCGGCGCATATCTTCTCTTCGATGCTGTCTTTGGTAATGAGGTTGACCACATTGACGCAACGGCTTTTCTGGCCGATGCGATTGGCCCGGCCGATCCGTTGATTCATTCGTGCCGGATTCCAGGGAAGCTCGAAATTGACCACACAGTCGGCGGCCTGCAGATTCAACCCCGTGCCGCCGGCATCGGTGGAGAGAAAGACCCGGCACTCAGGGTTGTGGGTGAACTCATCGATGAGATGCTGGCGCTTTTTGACCGGCACCTTTCCGGACAGCTCCACAAAACCGATACCGGCATTGGATAGCTGGCGGGCGATGAGAAAGGTCATGGTCGTCCATTCGCTGAAGATGATCATCTTGCGACGGTTTTCGATCACCATCTCATGAACGATGCCTTCCAGCTCATTGAGCTTGGGCGAGATATGCGATTTTCGGTCGATCAGGTAGGTCGAATCGCACACCATGCGCATGCGCATCAACAGTTCTTGGATCCGCCGCAGGTCCATGGGGGTGAGAAACTTTTTGTTGAGCAGCGGCAGCAGGGACTGCAGATAGCCGCTATGAATCTTTTGCTGCTTTTCGTGCAGGTCCAGGTAGTAATTATTGACCACCTCCTTGGGCAGTTCGGACAAGACATCCTCTTTTTTGCGCCGAATGACGATGGCCTGCAACTGCCGGTGGAGCTGTTCGAGATTGCGGTAGCCCACGATCTTGCCCTTTTTGTTCCGGCTGAGCATGAAGTGGTCGGCGGCGAAACGCCACAAGGGAGAGAGCATGTAAGGGTCGAGAAATTGTACGATGGAGTAGACATCCTCCAGTTTATTTTCCAGCGGCGTGCCGGTCAGGACCAGGGCGTGTTTTCTGGGGATCTGTTTGACCGCATCGGCCGTCTTGGTGGTGAAATTCTTGATGCGCTGGGCCTCGTCCAGGATGACCAGGTCGGGCTTGAAACGGGCGATAATGGTCACATCCCGGAGGACCGCTTCGTAGTTGGTGATTTTAAAAAAGCTGGACGCCTCCATATATGCGGTGCGGCGTTGTTCCGGGTTGCCTGAAATGACCGCCGCAGTTTCGTTGGAAAAGCGATGGATTTCCCGTTTCCATTGCTCTTTGAGCGATGCCAGGGTGATGATCAACACCTTGGTGAACCCGAACACCTCCTTTTTGACCATGGCTGTCCCTATGGCTTGCAGGGTCTTGCCCAGTCCCATTTCGTCGCCGATCAGGGCCGATGTCTTGAGTGCGCAGAACGCGACGCCTTGCTGCTGATAGGGATAGAGTTGGGTTTTTAAATCGATGGCCGGTTCGGTGAGGCCCTTCTCCATTTCGTTCAGGTGCCGGTGCTGCAAGGTGAGATTCATGTGATCGAGCACCGAATCCTGTACCCGGAAGCGTTTGTCCCGGCCGACCGCGTCGATAAACGGCATCAGGTCGGTCAGATCCTGCCCCTTGAAACGCCCATCGGTATCGAAATGACGCTGCATCAACACCGACACATCCTTTATCCGATGGGATGACAACTCTGAAAAGAGCATGGGGTGCTGGCTCTCCGAATCCCAGAAAAGATCCACATAGGGGAATTTTTCACGGGCGATGCGTGCCTTGAAACCTCGCCGCTTTTTGAAATGAGACCAGAGAAAGAGCAAATGCTTGCAGGTGCCCAGGCGGTTGGTCAAATAATCCGGGCAGGTGCAGTGGCCTTTTCCCTGCTCCGGATCGTGCAGGGTGACGGTGTAGGATTTTCCCTGGGTGTTGGTGACCAGATGCTCGCCTTTGAACATGTCGCCCTCGGTGACACTGAACGTTTCGCTACGGGCTCGCTTTTTACGGTCTTCCAGTGCCAGCGCCTTGATTTCCTCCGGGGCCAGATAAGGCTCCGGGGTATCTTCGGCCACGGCGCTCTCCGCGACTGACCGCCAACGTTCCACGATGTCCCGCGCGTCAAGCAACGCGGCTACGGTATGTTTGCACCCGTTGCCCGGGTAGGGACAATTGCACGAGGTCTCCACCGTCTCGTCGTTGAACTGGATGCGGGTCGTATAATCTCCGTAATTGCCATCGATCGTATAAAGGAAAAGGCCCTCCTCGGGTCGACTCTCTTCGAGCGTAAACGATCCGTGCTGATAGATCTGGACGCCTCGTTGGAAAATGATGGCCGAGTCGGCGATGTGCCTGCGGATGAAATCGTTGCTTAAATCAATCATCTGGACGTGGCTCCTTAAGATCGAAGGGTCTCTATATTGCGGTGGGATATTCAGTCGCGTCTATATATAGTGTGTTTCATTGCGTGTCAAGCTGACTGACGCCTCCCTTGCTCGCACAATTTTAACATTTCCCTCAACCCACCCTAACCATCGCTTGATAGCCGTTTGACAAGCCAATTCCGCGTTGCCGATCGGGCGGTCCGGAGAAATGGTTTCAAGGAAACGGCGCATGTCGCTGATGTTTCATTTGGAAAGGAGGTGGGTCACCCAACTGGATGTTGTGATAATGGGCCATCGAATGATGAAAACCGAACGAATCCATTTATTTTTTTAAACAGAGGGGGAACACGGATGAAGTTGAGAAAATCTGTCGGCACCATGATGCTGGCCATGGCAATGCTCGCTATCGCCGCCATTGCCAATGCCGGGCAACCGAAATATGTCTTTTTCTTCCTGGGGGATGGTATGTCCAGCTCCCAGATTCAGGCCACTGAAGCCTATTTGACGACCTCGAACGGCGGATCGGCGAGGCTGGCCGAAGATCTATTGAAACCGGAAAACAGGCTCAATATGAGTAAAATGCCGGTGACCGGCATGCAGACCACCTACGACGCCTTCGCCCTGATGACCGATTCGGCTTCTTCGGCCACCGCGTTCGCATGCGGCCTCAAGGCAAAGAGCGGCACGATCGGCATGGATCAGAATCTATCCAGCACGTATAAAAGCATCGCCCAGTTGGCGCATGAAGCGGGAATGAAGGTGGGCATTCTATCCAGTGTTTCCCTGGATCATGCCACCCCGGCGGCCTATTATGCCAGCGCCACGAATCGCGGGTATATGAACAACATCGCCACCCAACTGGCCGAATCGGGCTACGAGTTTTTTGGCGGCGGCGGTCTGGTTGCCCCTACCGGGCCGGCGCGAAGCGGCGATACCGGCAACAATGTCTGGGATCTTCTGGAGGCCAACGGCTACACGGTCCTCAACGACCGTGCATCCATCGAGGCCCTCAAGGATCGGCCCATGGACAGGGTGGTGTGTATCAATCCCTGGCTGCAGGACAGTTCCGCCATGCCCTATGATGTGGATCGGCGAAATTCGGAAAACGACAATTTGTCCCTGGCCGAGATGACCGAGGTGGCCATCGCCAATTTGTACGCGGATTCAAGAAAACCGCACAAAAAATGGCATCGAAGACACGGTCGCAACAACGGGTTCTTCATTATGGTGGAAGGCGGCAAGATCGACTGGGCCTGCCATGCCAACGACGCCGTGGCCACCATCGGTGATATGATCGATTTCGACAATGCCGTCGGTGTGGCTTTGGATTTTTACCGAAAGCATCCGCATGACACCCTGATCGTGGTGACAGGTGACCATGAGACCGGCGGCATGACCATCGGTCATGCCACCACGGCCTATACGGCCTACTACGACAAATTGATGGCGCAAAAGCATAGCTTCACCTATTTCGGGGCCAATCAGTGGCTGGATCACAAGGCCGACTATGGCGATAGTTACGCGTATGAATCTCCCAACAACCTGGAGAGCAACGGCGAAATGATACGTCTCATGCAAGAGGTGTTCGGCCTCGATTATGCGTCACTGAACGCTTACCAAAGAGAAAAACTCGAAGATGCCTATGACAAGTCCATGTGCGGCACAAACGACAACAGCGCCGCCGAGAATACCTTGCTCTATGGCTACTACGAGCCGATCATCGTCACCATCACCCACATTCTGAACGAGAACGCCAGCATCGGCTGGACCTCCTATTCCCACACCGGCGTTCCAGTCCCGCTTTTCGCCCAGGGCCGTGAGGCTTGGCGGTTTGCCGGCTTCTATGACAACACCGACATCGCCAAAAAGTTGGCCGAGGCGATGGATGTGGGGGAACTGCCCGTTGAGAAATAGGTTCTGAGCTTATTTTTCTTGATTCAACGGCGCCGGTGGGACCCGGCGCCGTTTCGTCATTCTTTGTCGGGAAAGGAAATCGAGGGTTGGAACACAAAAGGGAGTGGCTTTTTTCTCTGATCATCGCGGGGATATGCCTGGTGCTGGCGTCCGTCAACTTGGCGCCGATGAGTGCCGCCCAGCGAGGTTTGCATGCCCGAGGCCGCATCGTCGCAGTGGACAACACCCACGTGCGCCAGAACTTGATCGTGCGAACCGAGGCCCAGGTGCTCACGGTTCAGCTTCTGGACGGCCCACACAAAGGCGATGAATTCTCCATCACCAATATGTTGACCGGGAAAATGGAATTCGATGAATTCTACGAGCCCGGCGCGGTCATCCTGGTGGAATACGACGTCGTTGACGGAAAGCCGCACCATGGCGTGGCGCGCGGCCACTACCGGCTGGGCATGCAGGCCATGCTGATCGTTCTCTTCGGTTTGCTGTTGGTCTCCGTTGCCGGTGTGACGGGGTTGAAGGCCGTGCTCTCCTTTGTTTTCGCCGCCATGGTGCTCTGGAAAATCTATTTCCCCATGCTGCTGCAGGGCTATCCGCCCCTGGCCGGCGGTTTGGGCGTGGTGGCCTTGCTGACGGCCGTCATCACCTTTTCGGTGGGGGGTATCAACCGCCGAGGCGTGGCGACTTTCCTGGGGTCGATGATGGGCGTCCTGTTAACCTGCACCCTGGCCGTCTGGTTCGCCAAGGCTTTTGCACTGCACGGCGCCGTGCGACCGTTTGCCGAAACGCTGCTCTATTCGGGATACATCGAGCTGCGATTGACCGATATCTTCATTGCCAGCGTCTTCATCGCATCATCGGGTGCGGTCATGGACCTGGCCATGGACGTTGCGGCGAGCATGGATGAAATCAAACGCAAGCATCCGGCCATCGGCGTCGTGGAACACATCCGCTCCGGCCTGCGCGTGGGACGGGCGGTGGTCGGCACCATGACGACCACGCTTTTGCTGGCCTATTCGAGCAGCCATATCACCATGTTTTTGCTTTTCATGGCCAAGGGGCTGCCAATGGAAAACCTGCTCAATGCGCCTTTTGTCGCCGCCGAAGTGCTCAATATCCTGGTGGGTAGTTTCGGCCTGGTCACCGTGGCGCCGTTTACGGCCCTGGTTTCCGGTCTGCTTTATCAGAAAACGTCTGAATTGGCGTCTATTCCAGGTTGTGAACACGCTTAACCGGCATCCACCTTTTGCAAAAAGTCGATGATCGCCCGGTTGCACGTCTCGGGTTGTTCGATCAGGATTTGGTGCCCGCCGCCCTGGATCACGATGAACTCGGCGTTGGGGATGCGTTCGGCCAGAATCCGAGAATTGTCAGGCGGAATGAGCACATCTTCGGCGCCGGTCATGACCAGGGTGGGCGCCGTTATCCGTTGCAAACGATCGTAGGCATCGTGGTTTTGAATCGCCTTCATCTGGCGCTGCAGGATGTCGCCGTCGGCCGGATGCTTGATGGAGACCGCGGCATATTCCTGGATCACCGATAAACGACCGGAAAGGGTTTGCGGTGCGAAGAAGACCCCGGCCGCCTCGAGACGGGCCTCCATGCTTTGATCCACGGCCATGCGCTCAACGGCTGCCATCACCTTATCTTCGGCTTTCACCTGGTGCCGCCCGCCGCAGTGGGTCACGATCAGAATCAATCCCCTGACCCGCCGGGGGTGGCCGATGGCCAGTTCCTGGGCGATCATGCCTCCCATGGAAAGCCCCAGGATATGGGCGCGGGAGATCTCGAGGCCGTCCATCAGGTCGACCACATCCTCGGCCATGTCTCGAATCGTAAAGTCGCCGCCAGGATCGCTGGATCGGGCGATGGCACGATTGTCGAAGGTGATGACCCGATACTGTCTGGACAGATCCGGAACCTGAGCGTACCAGTGGTCGGCGTTGCTGCCCAGACCGCGGATCAGGACCAGCGGATCGCCCTGGCCGTTGGATTCGTAGTAAAAATTGATGTTGCCATGGCGGATATAAGGCATGGTGGCTCCTTTATTCTTCCGTTGCCTCCTCCAGGACCTCGGCCATCAGGACGCGTTCTGCCCGCACATGGGCCGCGCACAGCTCCTGGGTATAGCGTTTCTGTTCGTCGCCCGAAAAGTTCTGCTGCAAGGCGGCCTCGATGTCCAGGATGGAGGTCTTGTGTCCTTCGATCAGATTGGAGTGGTAGCTGTTGAGAAAGCGTAAGCGGTCGCCGAGGGCCGCGGCCGTGCGGACGGCGATGCGGCCCTCCAGGGTCGATGAGGCGATGACCACCGCCTGGGCCATATCCTTTAGCTCACCCAGTCGTCGGCGTGGTATCGCCGGATCGAAGGAGATGTCGGGGAAATGAGTGGCCATACGACTCTGATGTCCGGTTTTGTATCCAGTTTAATGCGAGATTATACCCAATAAAAGTATAAAATAAAGGTATATTATAAAAATTCTGGCATATATCCCCATTTTTATCCGGTAAATATGTCCGGATCTATGTCCGCTTATTGCACCCAGCTCAGGATGGCGGTGCCGAGGATGACGCCAATGATGCCGAACAGGCGCTGACCCTGTTCGGAAACTTTTTCAAAATACCACTGGGTCATGCGGCTGAAGATTTTCTGGGGGTCGGTGTAGGCCAGCACGCCTTTTCCGATGGCCAGAAGGCCGATCAAACGAAAGATCCAAGGATAGGCGACGGCCGACCCGGATATCAAAAACAACAGTCCAAACACTGCGAGTAAGGCCGCGATGTATTTCGGCGGATATTTTTGGAATAACCCTTTGAGCATCTCCACGGTGGCGGTCGTGTAAAGAATCAGGCAGGAAAAACCGGCGATGCTTCCCACACCCAGTAGATAGGCGATCACTTTCATGGTATTGGACTCCTTTGATTTAATAGGTGAAGGTGAGGCGGGACTTTCTTTTTGATGGCACCAAATCCTGATGGTGTCAAGGCAGGGCGTATAAATTTCGTTCAGCGCAAGGTTCCTGCGCCCATAGACCCATATTCAGGGCCGTGAACAGATCAAAACTGTCGCTCACGGGATGATATCAACTACGTCATCGCTCCGCTTTCAGTCGATCTCCAGTTTTCGATATCCTACGTCATCGTAATATTTGATTCTGCTTTCGTTGGAATTGAAGGACAAAGACCTGCCGCTTCGACGCTGCACGTGTTGGGGTTCGACCTCAGGGATCAGCCTTTCAGGATCAGGGGGCGATGGTGGCCGGTCAGCGTTGTCCGTCTCCATCGCCGTGATGTCTTCGGTCGTTGAAATTTCCAGGCCGGAAGGCGGAGGCGGAACCTTGGTGCGGTAGGGCGCGGGGAGGGTGACCATATCCGATTCGTTTCCCTCGATATCCACCGCTGTAATCCCCAGCATGATGCTCGTTTCATAACGTGTATCAAGCTTCAGCACATCGGGCAGACAGACTTCGTCAACCTTTCCCAGCTCGAAAAAGTTGGAATCGTAGCTGACCCGATCCCCCTTGGACCAATAGAGCCGATAACCGATGACCTCTTCTGAATTCGATGGGTGCCAACTTAATTTGCACTTCCTGATTTTGCCCATACAGCTCCCCCTCAGCGCGTGATGCCATGATGCGTGTCCAATAGGATGCTCCAACCATTCGTTTGCATAAATCTATATCAGTTGGGCCTTTCAACCGTCAATACGGCATCGGCGACGATTTAAGGATCGATAGAAGAAACGTGACCATATTGCATTATTTCTCGCTTTCCAGTACCTTCGAATCCTCCGAATCTGCTGATGCGTCGAACCGGTGATGTGCGGATACGAAATCGGATTCAACAATTCAACCCAAGGAATGATGATGGCCCTGAACAGGATGAGTGCTGCGGACGCCGTCGGGAAGTACATCAAGGATGGCGACCAGATCGCCCTCGGCGGATTTACCGTGAACCGGAATCCAATGCTGATGATTCGCGAGATCATCAGACAGAAAATTAGAGATCTCTATCTCGTCGTTCACTCTCATGGACAGGGGATGGAATTGCTGATCGGCGCTGGATGCGTGAAGCGCGTCGAACTGGCCTACGGCGGCGTGGCCCGGTTCGCGCCAACCGGGCATCGTTTCAAAAAGGCATTTCTCGATAAAACCATCGAGGTAGAAGACTATTCAAATTTTCACATGACGCTTCGTTTCCTGGCCGGCGCCATGGGGTTGCCGTTTATGGCGACCAAATCCGGTCTTAATACCGATATCGTGCGACGCTCCGGCTTCTCCGCCGCATGTCGTGGAACCGATCGGGTGCCGGAACACAAGCTGAAAGTCATCGATGATCCGCTTGACCCGGACGGCGGCGAGGTCATCGTGTTGCCGCCGCTCAAGCCGGATGTCGCCATCCTGCACGCTCAATTTGTCGGGGATGAGGGGACATGCCGGATCTGCGGCCTCACCTTTGCCGATATCGAGCAGGCAAAAGCGGCTAAAACCGTGATCGTCACCTGCGAGGAGATCATTCCGGAGGATATTATCCGTCAGGAACCGGATCAGAACAGCCTCCCTCATTTCATGGTGGATGCCGTCATTGTCGCTCCTTTCGGTGCCCACCCGACGGCGTGTCATAAATTTTACGATTACGATCCCGTGCATTTGAATCTCTTCAAAAACATGGCCCGTGAAGACGATTGCTTCGCTGACTATCTGAACGAATGGGTTTACCCCTTTGACAGCCAGGAAGCGTATCTGGAGAAGGTGGGTATTCGAAACCTTTTGAAAATAAAAGCGAATTCAGCGTTGGGGTACGCTCCAGGGCTGGACCGACGATAGGACGAACCATGGAAAATTATACCGCCAACGAGATAATGGCATTGAGTGCCGGCCGGCTTGTCAAAAACGGAGACATATTGTTCGCCGGTACCGGGTTGAGCATGTTGGCGGCAACGGTAGCCAAGCGTATCCATGCCCCGGAGGCCGTCGTCTTCTTTGAAACCGGTGGCATCGATCCCAGCTTGGACGAGCTTCCCCTGGCCGTTGCCGACCCTCGCGTCATGGTGGGTACCTCGATCAACACCAGCCTGGTTGACGCGCTCAGTCTGCTGGGGCACCCGAAGTTCCGGACGATCGCTTTTTTAGGGGCGGCCCAGATTGATTGTTACGGCAACCTGAATTCAACCCTTCTGGGTACCTATGAACATCCCAGGCAGCGGTTTCCCGGGTCGGGCGGGGCCTGCGATGCCGCCAGCATGGCTTATGGCGTGATTATTTTCATGCAGCATCAACGCCGGCGGTTTGTTGAGAAACTTGACTATCTTACGAGTCCCGGGTGGATGACCGGCGGCGACTCCCGGCGCCAAGCGGGTTTTGACCGCGGCGGGCCGATAGCGGTGGTCACCAATCTATGCGTGATGAAGTTTGATGAACATACCAAGATGATGTATCTCGATGAATATTATCCCTTCACCGATCCTGGAAAGGTGGCCTCGGAAACAGGATTCGACCTGGACATTTCCAGGGCCAGAATGGCATCCCCTCCCTCTGAAAGCGAACTGGCCACGTTACGCAGCGGCGTAGATCCCCAACGCCTGATTTTGGGGCCGATGCCGACGTCGCAGGCTGCAGCAGACAAATTCTGATCGGACGGAGTGCTCAACCCGGCACCGCATTTTCCAATGTGAAGGAAAGGGTCACTTTTTGGGGAAGAAAGTGATAGGGTGCCTGTTTTTGTGACGATTGAAAATTGATCCACAGGGGTAAGGCGGGCAAAACATGGTAACGGAAAACCCGAAGCAGCAGCTGGTTGCCAATCGCGAGACACTGGAGCGCATATTCCATCGGCCTGAAAATGATCAATCCCGAGTGGTGCTCACCAAGTACATGGAACAAATCCTGTTTGGGCTGCACGATTTTTTACGCGAGCACGTCGGGATCACGGAGGAGATCTCGCTCAGGTTGCTGGCCTCCCGCTTTACCTCCTCGGATATTGCCATAAGCCCGGTCAAAAAGCTGGCCGATGTGATTTCCGAGATCATCGAAGAGCTCGCGCCCCACGCCGTCAATGTCTCTTCACCCTATTTTGTCGGCCACATGACATCGGCGATTCCGTTTTTCATGGTCCACCTGAGCACCATCGTTGCCGCCTTGAATCAGAACCCGGTCAAACTGGAGACCTCCAAAGTGGTGAGCGTCTACGAACGACAAGTTCTGGCCAAGGTTCATCGGTTGTTGTTTGGTTTGGACCAGGAATTTTACGACACCCACGTCCAGAAACCCGAAAGCACGCTTGGATCGTTCGTCGAGGATGGGACCCTGGCCAACCTCACCGCCCTTTGGGTGGCCCGAAACCGGTTGTTTTCACCCTCGTCGGGCCACGCCGGTGTCGAACAGGAGGGATTGGCTGCAGCCATGCAGGCGCGCGGCATCCGGCGGGTCAGGGTGCTCGTTTCAGAACTCTGCCATTATTCGATACGCAAAGCGGCCGGCGTGCTGGGGTTGGGAAGCCAGGCCGTGGTGCCCATCCCCGTCGATCACAACAACCGGATGGATGTCCAGGCATTGAGACGGGTGGTAGAAGAGATGCGCCGGGACAAGGAAACCGCTATCCTGGCCGTCATCGGCATTGCCGGTACCACGGAGACGGGTGCCGTGGATCCACTCCACGCCATTGCGGATCTGTGTCGCGAACATCGCATTCACTTTCATGTGGACGCCGCCTGGGGCGGGCCGGTATTGCTTTCCCAGCGCTACGCCGGCCTGCTGGCGGGCATCCAGAGAGCCGATTCGGTGACCATCGACGGCCATAAGCAGTTTTATCTTCCCATGAGCTGTGGCATGGTGTTTTTTAAGGATCCCGAGGCCATGGATGCGGTGGCCTATCATGCGGCCTACATCAATCGTCCCGGTTCGGTGGATCTGGGCATCCGTTCCCTTGCAGGCTCTCGTTCCGCCACTTCGTTGGTGCTGGGCAGCGCCCTGGACATCATGGGATCTGGAGGATATGCGCTTCTGATCGACCATGGCATCGAAACGGCGCGTGCGTTCGCCGAAGAGATTCGTCGTCGCCCGACGTTCGAGCTAGTCACGGCGCCCGAGCTCAATATTCTCACCTATCGTATCGCACCCGTGCAGTGGTGCGTTTCATCCGGAGTGGATGAGGATAAATCCCTGGACATGCTGAACCGCATCAATATCCGGCTGCAACGGTTGCAGCGGGAAGCGGGCAACAGCTTTGTGTCGCGCACCACCCTGAGGCGTTTCGGCCGGCCCGACACCGTTGTGCTTCGAGCAGTGATCATGAATCCGCGGACGACATCGCAAGTATTGAAGTCCATACTCGACGAGCAAGAGACCATTTACCTGGAGCGAATAGCACCTTCCTTGCCAAGGCAATAAGGGGCGATA
This sequence comes from Desulfatitalea sp. UBA4791, assembly GCA_002402905.1. GTDB lineage: Bacteria > Desulfobacterota > Desulfobacteria > Desulfobacterales > Desulfosarcinaceae > Desulfatitalea. The sequence continues at coordinate 57,626 of DHGT01000051.1, forward strand.
CCAGGCGGCCCTTGAATACGACCTGGCCACATGCTTCGAAGGTCAAGGGTGCCTCCAAGGAGGTGCTCGTGGAGTATAATCGCCCGGGCAATATGCAGAAATTGAGCCCCAATTGAATTCCTTCCCAGTTGCCGTTTAATAGAGCGGGTACCTCGAAATTCAGCGGAAACCGCTAAAAGTCACGGTTTTTACAGACGGCCAGAAACGGTCAAAAAAAAGTTTTATCATAATATTATTCTATAAAATCGAGAACATGTATTTTTGTCAGTGTCAATTTGGGCAACGGCATCAATATTGCGGGTAATTGAAATTTAAAAGGGTCATTCAACACATCGGACGGTGAGGCCATGGTACGGGTGACAGTCGTTGCGAGAGTACGGCCAGAAAAGCGGAATGAATTGCTGGACGCGATGCGGTCTCTTCAAAGGGACAAGCTCTTGGAACGAGGCATTTGTGGGTCCCGTGTCTATGAGTGTAAAGAAGATACGACCCATCTGGTTCTCATCGATGAATGGGAGACGGAAGAGAACCTGAGAAGCTATACCCACAAAGAGGGTTTCAGGGTCCTGCTCGGAGCGCTTAGAACCCTGTGTGCGGAGGCGGAGGTGACATATGATGCGATTGGAACTGGTGGAGACGGGTTGAGGTTCTACGGCTTCGATGCATTAACCGAAAAAAGACAGCCGAATTAAATCAAAAAGGAGAAGCGACATGTTCAAAGAATTCAAGGAATTTGCAATGCGGGGCAACGTCGTGGACATGGCCGTGGGCATTATTATCGGCGCCGCCTTCGGGACCATCGTCAAGTCCCTTGTGGATGATGTGATCATGCCACCCATCGGTTTGCTCCTGGGCAGTGTCGACTTCTCGGATCTGTTTGTCACCCTGAAAGAAGGCGCCACCGCGGGACCGTATCTTACGCTTGCAGCAGCCAAGGAAGCCGGTGCCGTCACCTTGAGCTACGGCGCCTTTTTTAATACCATCATCAGTTTCCTTATTGTCGCTTTTTCCGTGTTTCTGCTGATCAAAGGCATGAATTCGCTGAAGCGCAAGGAAAAGGCGCCGGCCGCCGACCCCACGACCAAAGAGTGTCCTTACTGTTTCTCCACGATACCTGTCAAAGCGACCAAGTGCCCCAATTGCACCTCCACTCTTTAGTAATTGTTTTGCGCTGTCAGCGGACAGACGATTTATCTTAACCTCGGAGAAGAATAGATAGGCGGGTTTTCAGGCCGGTTTATAGTACACCTCTTTCTACCTACAACCTAAAGGGAGGATATTATGGGATTATTTGATTTCGCAAAAGAAATTGGAAACAAATTGTTTAACCGTGACGCAGAAGCCGCTGAAAAAATCAAACAGCACATCGAGGCGGCGAACCCTGGGATTTCAGGTTTGACGGTGGAGTTCAACGATGGCATCGTCGCTCTTTCAGGTCAGGCGGCCAGCGCGGAAGCCATGGAAAAGGCCGTACTTCTGGCAGGCAATGTGAAAGGGGTGTCGGATGTCAAGGTTGACGGACTGCAAACCCCGCCGGCCAAGGAAAAAGTGGAGTACTACATCATTAAAAAGGGAGATACCTTGTCTGCTATCGCCAAACAATTCTATGGCAAGGCCAATGACTATCCCAAGATTTTCGAGGCCAATCGGGAAGTGATCAAGGATGCAAACCTGATCTATCCGGGCCAAAAGATTCGCATCCCACTGGGATAAGCATTAACTCAAAATTTTAAGAGAGGATAAGAAAAATGGGCATCGGCGATCTCTTGGGAGCTTTGATGCAATCCGGTATGGCACCTTCATCCGATCGGCGCTTGCAGAATGCCATGGGGGCCGGCGGCGGTGGGCTTCTCGATAGCCTGGGCGGCATGCTTGGCGGAAAAGCCGGCGGAGGCGGAGGGATTGGGGATCTCCTTTCCGGTGCCGTAGGCGGAGGTGGTGGCGGTGGCGGGTTGGGCGGTATGCTTGGAGATGTATTGAACCAGGCTGGCAAAGCCGCTGGCGGTAAAAATAATTTGGCCCTCGGCGGTCTGGGCGCCCTGGCCGGTGCCTTACTCGGTGGTGGCGGGAAATCCATGAGTGGCGCCTTGGGGGGAGGTGTGATGGCGCTCTTGGGTGCCATGGCGTTCAAGGCACTAAAAGGGAGTGGCCAAGGCGGGGGACGAGTTCCCTTAGGACTTCTCGAACCTCAAACCGAGTCCGACCGGCGTGAGTTGGAGACCCAATCGGAGTTGGTGTTGAAGGCGATGATCAACGCCGCCAAGGCAGACGGCCGTATCGATGAGGATGAGATCCAGCGGATCGTGGAAAAGTTGCAGGAAGCAGGCGCGGCGGCGGAGGACCAACGCTACGTTTTGACGCAAATGCAAAAACCCATGGAAACAGATGAGCTGATCCTGGCGGGCAGGCGTCAACCGGAACTGGGCGTCGAAATTTTCGCCGCATCGCTCATGGCGATCGAGGTGGACACCCCGGCCGAGAAGGCCTACATGGCAGAGCTTGCATCCGGTTTGGGATTGTCACCGGAAGTAACAAGAAAAGTCGAGCAAATGGTTGGGCTGTAAAGCCATTGAGTTTTTATTGGAGAACGGATGGATTGATGCGACATACGGTAGTTCTTGTAATTTTAATGTGTTCATGTGCCCTCGGTTTTTTGGAACATGCAAACGCCGAGGAGCAAAAGAAGGCAGAAGAAAAGCACTTTTCCAACGAGACCAGCATATCCTTGGTCAATACGACCGGCAACACGGACACCCTGAGCCTGGCCGGTAAAAATGAAATGAAATACAAGTTCAGTGACAAGTGGGCGGCATCATGGATAATCGGCGTCATTTACAATGAGGCCGACGACGAAACGGAGACCGAAAGATATTTCACGACGCTCAGGGGGGACTACTCCATCACGGATCGGTGGTATGCATACGGACTTGGAAGTTGGCTTCGCGACACCTATGCCGGATTCGACCACCGCATCGGCATCGGTCCTGGGCTGGGGTACAGGTTTTTAATCGGCCCGACCTTTTTTATGCACTTGGAGGGCGGGTTAAACTACAGCTATGAGGATTACGCGGATTCCGACGTGGACTCTGAGGAGTTTGCGGAGGGACGCATATTCGCCGGGTTCGATTGGCAATTCACCGATAAGACCAAATTTTCCCAAGGCGTCGAGTATCTGCAAAATCTGGAGGATGGCAACGCCTGGAAATTGAACTCTGAAACGGCCCTAATCACCTCGCTGACCGATATTCTGGCGTTGAAAATTTCATATTCGGTTTTTTATAATCACGACCCGCAACCCAGTGATTTAAGTGAAACCGACACCATTTTCGCAACCTCAGTGGTTGTTGCCTTTTAAACTCATCGCGTAAAGGAGAAATTGATGGATTGGTCCAATATTCTGGAAAGAGTGTATGCACTACTAACCGTGTACGGCATTAAAGTGGTCGGCGCCATCGCCATATTCGTCGTCGGGCGATGGGTGGCCAAGGCCGTTACCCGGCTCATGGAACGGCTGATGGTAAAAAGAAAGGTGGATGGGACCCTGGTTTCTTTTGTCAGCCATTTGTCCTATGTCGCTCTGCTCGCTTTTATCATTATCGCCGCCCTGAACCAGTTGGGAATCCAGACCGCCTCTTTTATTGCCGTATTGGGTGCCGCCGGTCTTGCCGTTGGTTTAGCTTTACAGGGATCTCTATCCAATTTCGCGGCCGGCGTATTGATGATTATTTTCAGACCATTTCGGGTAGGAGATTACATCGAGGGCGCAGGCACGGCCGGAACGGTGGAGGCGATTCAGATTTTCACGACGCAGCTTAAAAGTCCGGATAACAAAACTATCATCATTCCCAATTCGAAAATTTCGGGTGACAATATCGTGAACTACTCCACCAAGGGAACACGACGAGTGGACCTGGTATTCGGCATCGGATATTCGGATGACATCGACAAGGCGCGCCAACTCATCATGGACCTCGTCCTTCAGGATCCACGCATCTTAAAAGATCCCGAGCCACAAGTGGTGGTATCCGAATTGGCTGACAGCAGCGTGAACCTGACGTTTCGCGGGTGGTCATCCCTTGACGATTTCTGGGGTGTTTACTTCGATTTGATCGAAAAGGTGAAAAAAACATTCGATGCCAATGAGATCACCATTCCGTTCCCCCAACGGGACGTTCATTTGTATGAGCACAACGAAGATTAATTGATTGGTTTTTGGAAAACCAGAGATTTCGGGTTTTGTCGGTGTCATGGCGCAGCCGGAGATCGAATTTCTTCGAATCCATTAACACTTAAACTAAAAGGGAGGAGAGATGATGAAGCGCTTCATTGGGATGTCCGTTATAACTATCGGGGTTGGCCTTGCAATGCTTTTAGGTTGCGGAGAGAAAGCCGACCAGGCCACCCAGGCCATGAAAAAGGGTGTGAAAGAGGCCACAGAGGCTGCCAAGCAAATGGGATCAGCGGCAAAGGAGAATGTCGAATCCGCAGCAGTCGCGACCAAAGAGAGTGTAGAGTCCGCGACCGTGGCCGCAAAAGAGAAAATGGACGCTTACCTGGGCGACATGAAGGGACAACTGGATACCTTGGATCAGCAGTATGAGGACCTCAGCGGAAAGGTGGGCGTTCTAGGTGACGCGGCCAAAGAGAAATTTCAAGATCAATTGGCGGCTTTTTCTGAAAAAAAAGAAGCTGCTGCGGTCAAAATGGAGGAGATGAAGGGGCTCAGTGGGGATGCTTGGGAAAGTGCCAAGCAAGAGCTGGATCAAATGATGACCGATTTGACCCAATCCTATGAAAATATCAAAAAGGGATTCATCGGCGGTTGATGGATTGGCGTGCAGATGTCGAGTTTGAGATGGCCTGACCTGCCGACCGATCGGTCAGGTTCGTCGATGCGTGAATAGGGTGTATCCGTTTGAATTGAAAAAGCAAAGCAAAGGAAAGGAGTTTTTTAT